>CANFMK010000110.1 GCA_947448325.1 Comamonadaceae bacterium | reverse complement strand
ATGGCCGTGCTGCGCGACTTGCTCCAGGACGCGGATGTGCTGGTGCAAAACCTGGCGCCTGGCGCTGCGGCGCGCATGGGCTTGTCGTTCGAGGCCCTCAGCGCCACCCACCCCAAGCTGATTGTTTGCGACATTTCAGGCTATGGCGAAGATGGCCCCTACCGTGACAAAAAAGCCTATGACCTCTTGATCCAAAGCGAAGCAGGCATGCTGTCTATCACCGGCACGCCAGAGGAACCTTCCAAGGCCGGTAACTCCATGGCCGATATTGCAGCGGGCATGTACGCCTACACCAACATCTTGTCGGCGCTGCTGCTGCGCGCCAAGACCGGGCAGGGCAGTCACATCGATGTGTCCATGCTCGAAGCCTTGGGCGAGTGGATGGGCTATCCGCTGTACTACGCGTTTGAAGGGGCGCCGCCGCCACCGCGCACCGCCGCCTCGCATGCGAGCATCTACCCCTATGGTCCATTTGCGGCGGGCGATGGCGGCACCGTCATGTTGGGTCTGCAAAACGAGCGCGAATGGAAGGCCTTTTGCGAAGGCGTTTTGGGCGACGCGGCTTTGGCCAGTGACGCGCGCTTTCACACCAATGCCTTGCGCAACCAAAACCGCACCGAGCTCAAGGCCTTGATTCATGAGGTGTTTGCGCAGTTGACCACCGCCGAGGTGGAAGCGCGTTTGGACCAAGTGCAGATCGCCAACGCGCGCATGAACGACATGGCCGGCGTGTGGTCCCACCCGCAACTGCAAGCCCGTAAGCGTTGGCAAGCTGTGGGCTCGCCTGCGGGCGATATACCTGCCTTGTTGCCGCCCGGGCGCAACAACCGCTATGACTACCGCATGGACCCTGTGCCCGCCGTGGGCGAACACACCGAAGCGATTTTGCAAGAACTGGGCTTGAGCGCCGCCGACATACAGGCACTGCGCCAAGCCCAAGCCATTTGAATTCGGAAGGAAAAAGCATGACTGCCCCATCCCATACCGCCCAACTCGCCGCTTTTGCGGCGCAGCTGCGCTTTGAAGAAATTCCAGCACCGGTGGTGCGCAAGATCGAAGATTTGTTGGTGGACTGGTTCGGCTCTGCCGTGGCCGGCCACGGGTCGCGTCCGGTCGAAACACTGACGCGTTTTGCTTGCGCCATGGGGGCCAGCGACGGCCCGAGCGAAGTCATCGTCAACGGTACGCGCAGCTCGCCCTACCTGGCCGCCATGGCCAATGCAGCGGCCTCGCATGTGGCCGAGCAAGACGATGTGCACAACGGCTCGGTGTTCCATCCGGCCACGGTCGTCTTTCCCCCTGCCGTAGCGGTGGCCCAAGCCCTGGGTGCCAGTGGCGCGCAGCTGCTGACCGCCTGTGTGGTGGGTTACGAAGTGGGCATCCGTGTGGGTGAATTCATGGGGCGCTCGCACTACCGAATTTTTCACACCACGGGTACAGCCGGCACTTTGGCGGCGGCTGCAGCCGTGGGGCATTTGCTCGGTTTGAATGCACAGCAAATGCTGCACGCCTTTGGCTCGGCCGGAACGCAGTCGGCCGGTCTGTGGGAGTTTTTGCGCACCGCTGCCGACAGCAAACAGCTGCACACCGCGCACGCGGCGGGCGCAGGATTGATGGCCGCTTATTTGGCGCAAGATGGCTTCACCGGCGCGGCAGACATCTTGGAAGGACCGCAAGGCATGGCCGCTGGCATGTCCACTGATGCGCAGCCTGCCAAGCTGGTCGATGGCTTGGGCACGCGTTGGGCCACGGCAGAGACTTCTTTCAAATACCACGCCAGCTGCCGCCACACGCACCCGGCGGCCGATGCCTTGCTGCATGTGATGCAGACGCACAGCTTGCAAGTGGCCGACCTGGCCGAGGTGATCACCCACGTGCACCAGGGCGCCATCGATGTGCTGGGGCCGGTGGTGTTGCCCACCACGGTGCACCAAAGCAAGTTCTCCATGGGCACGGTGCTGGCTCTGGTGGCGCAGTACGGCCACGCCGGTCTGGTGGAGTTTGACCAACACTTTTTGTCGGACACCACCCAGCAGTTGCGTGACCGCATCCGCATGGTCCTCGACTCCGAGGTGGACACCGCCTACCCGCAGCGCTGGATCGGCAAAGTCACCGTCATCACCACCGATGGGCGCGAGCTGCACGGGCGCGTCGATGAACCCAAAGGTGATCCAGGCAATACCTTGAGCCGTCAAGAAATCACTGACAAAGCCCTGCGTTTGGCGGCTTTCAGTGGTGGCGCGACAGCCCCGCAGATGCAAGCAGCTGTGGATGCCTTGTGGCACGTGGCGGCTTGGCCTCGTGTGGGTGCGCTGTTGGTCCCCTGAAGCGATCAAGCACACCGGGGCTCAGCGCACTGCTCCACTGGCATACAGCGCATCGATGTCAGCCGCTGATTTGCCCAACTCGGTCAGCACCTCTCGCGTGTGCTCACCCAGATGGGCCGCCAGCGGCGGCGTATGGGCTGGAGCTGCAGAAAATACAGCAGCATTGCGCGGTGTCCGAACCCGGCCAATGTCCGGGTACACCGTGTCCACCAGGGTGCGGTTGTGTTGAATCTGTGGATCGTTGGCCAAATCTGCTTTGCTGTTGACCTTGCCCACGGGCACGCCGGCGGCGCCCAATTCGGCCACTAAGCTGTCGACCGAACGTTCTGCTACCAGGGGGTCAAGCAGGACGCGTAGGGCGTGGGCGTTGTCACGCCTGGCCAAGATGGTGCTGAACTGCGCTTGTTGGATCAAGTCCGGTACACCCAAAACGCGGCACATGGCGACAAACTCGTCGTTTTGGGGTGTGATCATGGCCAGCCAACCGTCACGGCATTGCCACAAGCGCTGACTGGCACCGAACTCGGGGACCGCCGGGCGAGGGTTGTCGATGTAGGCATGGTTGTAAAGGGCTTCCGGCCATAGAAATGACACGGCCGCATCGAGCATGGACAGTTCAATTTTTTGGCCTTCGCCGGTGCGGTGCCGCGCCAGCAGGGCGGCGCTCAGGGCCTGCGCTGCGGTGAGTGCCGTGATTTTGTCGCACAACAGGGTTTGCAGCAGTTTGGGCTCCCCAGTTTCGTTGTCAGGGTGGGCCGCAGCAAAGCCCGAGACGGCTTGGATCACCGGGTCATACACACGGTAGTTGGCAAAAGGCCCGGTGTGACCAAAACCGGAGATAGACAGATACACCAAGCGCGGGTTGTAGGCCTTCACGGACTCGTAGGAAAACCCCAGACGGTTCAAAGCGCCAGGACGAAAATTCTCCACCAGCACATCGGCTTGTGCAATCAATTCGCGCAAGACAGCTTGTCCCGCGGCTTGTTTCAAGTCCAACACGATCGAGCGCTTGCCTCGGTTGATGGCCATGAACAGCGCAGTCAGGTCGCCTGCTGCAGGGCCGATGACCCGCGTCAAATCACCGCCTTGGGCTTCGACCTTGATGACCTGTGCACCTTGGTCGGCCAAGATGCCAGTGGCCATCGGGCCTGAAACCACGGCAGATAAATCAACCACTTTAATGCCTTGGAAAGGGGCGTGCATGGGGGCTCCATTCAATGTGTGATCACTCGCAATAAGGGGGCGTCAGATTGCCATGGTGCGCACAATGGTGTGTTGTCGCAATAGCAAGAAGCACCATTTTCAGTGGCTTAAAAAAGTCAAAGTGTGTTTCTGGGCGAGGGTTTCCCCGCTTTTCTAAATTTCATTCGCGATGCGACACTGAAATGCGCTCTTTCAAGGAGTGTTTTTTGTGAGTGGTCGCTTGACGTTGTATTCACGATGCACGCGCTAGTTGAGTTTGAAAACGTCTTGCTTTTTCTTTGGCTTCGACTGAATAAGGTCCTCATCATGAAATTTGGGAAATACAAATTTGCGCTGCCCTTGGTTGCTGCGCTTCTGACCAGCGCATGGAATGTGCAAGCGCAGAACATCAAAATTGCCTACATCGATCCCTTGTCTGGCGGCGGCGCCAGTGTCGGCGAGCATGGCTTGAAGCATCTTCAGTTTCTGGTCGATGCCATCAATTCCAAAGGGGGCGTGATCAACGGCCAAAAGATGGAAGCCGTGGCTTATGACAACAAAGGCACACCTCAAGAAAGTTTGGTTCAAGTCCAAAAAGCCATTGATTCAGGTGTGCGATTCATCACACAGGGCAATGGCTCCGGCGCTGCGATCGCCATCTCTGAATTCATCAATAAATACAACGATCGCAACCCCGGAAAAGAAGTGCTGTATTTCAATTATTCAGCCGTCGACCCTGCTTTGACCAATGAAAAGTGCAGCTACTGGCACTTCCGCTGGGATGCCAACTCCGACATCAAAATGGCGGCACTGACCGACTTTATGAAAGACCGCAAGGAAATTAAAAAGGTATACATCATTGGGCAGGATTATTCATTCGGCCAAGCGGTGCGCGTGGCAGCCGTCTCGATGCTCAAGCAAAAGCGACCTGACATCCAAGTGGTGGGCGATGAACTGCACCCCTTGCTCAAAATCACGGACTTTGCGCCCTATGTGGCCAAAATCAAGGCCTCTGGCGCTGATTCAGTGATCACGGGCAACTGGGGTAACGATATCTCCTTGTTGCTCAAGGCGGCTGCGGACTCGGGCTTGCAGGCCAATTGGTACACCTATTACGCCGGCGGTTCTGGCGCACCAACGGCCATCAAACAGACCGGGCTTGACCATCGGGTCTTCCAAATCAGCGAATGGCATACCAATGTGCCTTCCCCGGCCATGGAGGCCATGACCGACGCCTTCCTGAAAAAGTACGGTGGTGATGCAGGGCAAGGCTGGTGGTACATGCGCATGAAGAACCAAATGGACATGTTTGTCGAAGCCTTGAACAAGGCCAAATCCAGTGACCCCAAAAAGGTGGCGGTGGCTTTGTCTGACATGAAGTTCAAGAACATTCTGGGCGCGGACACCTATATGCGGCCGACCGACCATTCATTCTTCCAAGACATGTACATCTCGTCCTTCGGCTCCGGCACCAAGCATGACGAAGAAAAAACCGGCTGGGGATGGAAGACCATCAACGTGATCAAAGCGGCAAACACGGTGACTCCCACCACTTGCAAGATGAACGTACCCAGCTGATGGGTGTGGTGGCCAGCGCAAGGTCTGGCCACCCATGCTTTAGACATTGGAGTTAACGTCATGCTGGAACTGATCATTTTTTCTTCGCTCAACGGGTTGCTTTATGGCCTGTTGCTGTTTTTGCTGGCCAGTGGTCTGACGCTGATCTTCAGCATGATGGGTGTATTGAATTTCGCCCATGCCAGTTTTTACATGCTGGGCGCTTATTTCGGCTTTCAAATCAGCCTGTATGTAGGCTATTGGCCAGGATTGGTGGTTGCGCCATTGCTGGTGGGCGGCATTGGCGCCCTGGTCGAAAAATACGGCTTGCGCACCGTGCACAAACACGGGCACGTGGCTGAATTGCTTTTTACCTTTGGCCTGGCCTTCATGATCGAGGAGTTGGTGCAGATGGTGTGGGGCAAGGTGCCGGTGGATTACCGCGTGCCTGATTTGCTCAATTTCTCAGCCTTCACCTTGTTTTCGACCACCTATCCTGCGTTTCGGATGTTCATGTTGCTGACCTCGTTGTTGGTGTTCATGGGCTTGCTTGTGCTGCTGACCAAGACCCGCGTCGGCTTGATCGTTCGGGCCGCGCTGACTCACCCGAACATGGTGGGTATGCTGGGGCACAACGTGCCTTTGGTGTTCATGTTGGTGTTTGGCGTGGGTTGCGGTTTGGCCGCCTTGGCAGGCGTGATCGCCGGCCCTGCACTGGTGACACAACCGGCCATGGCCGCATCACTGGGGCCCATCTTGTTTGTCGTGGTCGTGGTCGGTGGTTTGGGCTCTTTGCAAGGGGCCTTCATCGCCGCGCTGTTGATTGGCCTGATTCAGACGTTTGCGGTGGCCCTGAATTTCTCCTTTGCCGATCTCGCTGCACCACTGGGCTTGACCTTGACACGCGACTCGATCGGTGGCGATTTGTGGATGGTGACTGTGGCGCAGGTAGCCCCTATCATTCCTTACTTGTTGCTCGTGTTGGTGTTGATCTTCCGTCCTAAAGGTTTGATGGGGTCCAGAGAATCATGAGAAACATGGCAAACAAAAACTGGTATTGGATGCAATGGGTTTTGGCCGCACTGGTGTTGGTGGCGCTACCCTACATGTTTTCAAGTGGTGCCGCATTGACGATGATGTGCTTGATGGGTTTTGCCACCATCTTTGCACTGTCTTACAACATGTTGCTGGGGCAAACTGGCATTCTGTCTTTTGGCCATGCGGTGTACTACGGCATGGGGGGCTTTGTGACAGCGCATGCCTTGAATCTGATCGGTGGCGGAAAGTTGCCGATTCCGCTGCCGGTCGTGCCCTTGGTTGGCGGATTGGCTGGACTGACTTGTGCGTTGATTTTTGGATGGGTTTCAACCAAGAGGGCGGGTACCGCCTTTTCCATGATTTCATTGGGCATCGGTGAACTGGTGGCGGCGTGTTCTTTGATTCTGCGCAGTTTCTTTGGTGGTGAAGGCGGTGTCTCCACCAGCAGAACTTCAACGCTGAACTTGTTCGGCATCAATTTCGGCCCCCAGATCCAGGTGTACTACCTGATTGCAGCCTGGTGTTTGGTGTGTATTGCGGCCATGTATCTGTTCACCCGCACACCTTTAGGCCGGATGTGCAATGCGGTGCGCGACAACCCGGAGCGCACCGAGTTTGTAGGCTACAACACCCAGATGGTTCGCTTCATTGCTTTTTGCGCCTCTGGATTTTTTGCGGGTGTCGCAGGAGGGTTGTCGGCCATCCATTATGAAATCGTCACCTCCAGTGTGATTGGCGCTGGCCCCTCAGGCTATGTGTTGTTGATGACGTACATCGGCGGGGTGGGTTTCTTTATCGGCCCCATCATTGGTGCGGTCTTGATGACTTTTTTGCAAATTTCACTTTCGGATTACACCGGCGCTTGGATGCTGTATGTCGGGCTGATGTTTGTCATGGTGGTGATGTTTGCGCCGGGTGGTTTTGCGGGGCTGCTCTTGATGCACAAACCAATGGTGGCGCAAGGTACCTTGGGCAAGGTGCTGCCCGCCTACGGCCTGGCGTTACTGCCCGTTTTGATGGTGACTGTGGGAGGGGTGTTGATGGTTGAAACCTGCTACCACTTGCTTGTCAAAGCCGCAGAGGGCACGGCCATGAGCGTGTTGGGGCTTCACTACGATGCCAAATCTCCACAGGCATGGGCAGGTATTTTGGGGCTTTTGTGCTTCGGTGCCTTAGCGTTGCGCAAGGTCGCGCCCCGCGTTGGTGAGGCCTTCAACGAGGCACTCCAGCAGGCACTTCTCAAAGGATCAAAATGAACGCGTCGGCATTGCAACTGATCGATTTGCATAAAAATTTTGGCGTGACGCCCATCATCCGAGGTGTGAATCTGGATGTCCAACGAGGTGAGCGGCATGCTTTGATTGGCCCTAACGGTGCGGGCAAATCGACGCTGTTTCATCTGATCAGTGGACGGTTTCCATTGAGCTCGGGGCAGGTCATGTTGAAAGGCCAAGACATCACAGGCATGCCGCCCTACATGATCAACCGGCGCGGTTTGTCTCGCAGTTTCCAGGTGACCAACATCTTCCCGCGAATGAGCGTCTACGAGAATATACGTTGTGGCATTTTGTGGTCGCTGGGATATCGTTATTCGTTCTGGCGCATGGTTGAAAAAGCAAGAGATGCACGTGAATTAACTGAATCCGTGATGGAACAGATCAATTTGGCTTCACGACGTGACGTGCTGGCTGGCGTTTTGTCATACGCTGAGCAAAGGGCCCTCGAGATAGGCATCACCATTGCCAGCGGTGCCGATGTCATTTTGCTGGATGAGCCCACTGCCGGCATGAGTCTGTCTGAGACGGAACACGCTGTAGCTTTGATTCGACGCATCAGTGAAGGCAAGACACTGTTGATTGTGGAACACGATATGAGTGTGGTGTTTGATTTGGCTGATCGGATTTCGGTTTTGGTTTACGGCCAAATCATCGCCACCGATACGCCTGAAAATATCCGTGCCAATGTCAGTGTGCAGGAAGCATATTTGGGTGCGGTCGCACAGGAGCACGATCATGCTTGAGGTTCGTGATTTACATGCCTATTACGGCAAAAGCCACATTCTTCAAGGTGTGAATTTTCATGTGTCCCAGGGTGAAATCGTCTCCTTATTGGGTCGCAATGGCGTGGGTCGCTCCACCACGATCAAGGCGGTCATGGGGGATGTGGACCGCACCGGTTCCATTCAATTCAAAGGGCAAGAAATTGCCCATTTCAAGCCTCATCAAGTGGCGCGCTGCGGTTTGGGCTATGTGCCAGAGAACCGGGATATTTTTCCTTCTTTGACTGTGCGGGAAAATTTGTTGATGGGCATGAAATCCACCAAGCCGGGAGGTCGTTGGTCTTTGCAGGACATGTTCACCTTGTTTCCACGGCTCGAGGAGCGTGCAGAAACCCCCGCAGGCGTGTTGTCAGGAGGAGAGCAACAAATGCTGACGATCTGCCGCACGCTGATGGGAGACCCAGAGCTGATGATGATTGACGAACCGACCGAAGGCTTGGCGCCCAAGATGGTGGAACTGGTCGCTGATTTGCTTGAGCGCATTGCCAGTCGTGGCGTGTCCATTTTGTTGGTGGAACAAAAACTCACCATCGCCTTGCGTATTTCCAAGCGTCTGTATGTCATGGGTCATGGTCGCATCGTTTTTGAAGGCAGTGCCCAAGAACTCAAAGCCAACGAGATGGTGCGCAAGGAATGGCTGGAAGTCTAAGTGGGTCCATGGTGTTGCTGTCAACGAGTGAGGCAACCTATGCTGGCCAACCAACGATCAGGGCTTGATCATTTCAGCCTACTCTTCTGATTGTTAATGTCATTGTCAGGTTCAGCGTGAAACGCGAATATGAAGTCACGCGACCAACGCGCAATCTTTGACAGACAGGAGCAACCCCCATGAATCCTATTCAACACAGACTTTGGCTGCGCATTGCAGCTTGCGCAGCCCTGTTGTTTTCGGGCTTTAGCGATGCGCAGACGACCAGCACCTTTCCCAACAAAACCATTCGCATCATCGTGCCCTACACCCCCGGTGGCACCACCGACATCATGGCGCGCAGCATTGGGCAAAAGTTGACCGACTACTGGGGCCAACCGGTGATCGTGGACAACCGCCCCGGTGCCAGCGGCTGGCTGGGGCTGTCGGCTCTGGCCAAAATGCCACCCGACGGTTACAGCATGGTGTTGACCATTTCGAACGCCATTTACGCCAAGTCGCTGTACAGCAAACTGCCTTTTGACATCGACACCGAGTTCGATCCCGTCTCGATGCTGACGCGTTCCACCATCGGTTTGGCGGTGCCGGCCAATTTCCCGGCCAGCACACTTGACGAGTTCGTGGCCTACGCCCATAAAAATCCTGGCAAGCTGGGTTATGGTTCTTTTGGACAGGGCACGACGGCGCATATTTTTGGCGAGTCTTTGAACCTGGCCGCCAAAATCGATCTGGTGCATGCTGCTTACAAAGGCGCGGCCCCGCTGGTGCAAGATTTGATCGGCGGGCAAGTCCAAGCGGCTTGGCTGGATGCGGCCACACTGGCGCCGATGTTGCAAGCCGGCAAAATCAAGGTGCTGGCCATGACGGGCACGCAGCGCACGTCTTCATTGGCCCAAGTCCCCACATTTGCCGAGCTGGGCTACAAGGGCTTTGAGCCCGTCGGATTCTTTTTGGTGTTGGCCCCGGCTGGTATGCCCAAAGATGTGTTGGCCAAACTCTCAAGTGGCGTGGCGCGCGCGGTTCAAAGCCCTGAATTGAGTGCCCGCTGGCGGGAGTGGGGACTGGAGGCCGTGGGCAGCACGCCAGAGGCATTGGGTCAGGAAATGAAGACCCTGGCCATCACCATGGACAAAGCCATCAAGGCGGCTAAGATCAAGAT
>CANFMK010000109.1 GCA_947448325.1 Comamonadaceae bacterium | reverse complement strand
TTCAGCGAAACGTCCAAATCGCCCAGCAGCACTTGCAATGCAGGCTGGCCGTCCAACTGGTAGAGCACATGCCCTTCGGCCTCGGTCACCACACGCTCGGCGCTGATCGGACGACACCCTTGCGTCACACGCGAGAGCAAGGCCACTTGGGAGCCCAGTGCGACGCCGCTCAAGCCGCCTTCGAACACACCCCGTTGATTCGCCTCGGATGGCGCGCTGTGGCTGTGCGCAAATTGCACCGACTGGTAGCGACTCGACGCCAATCCACCAAACAAATACCCACGCTCGGTGCGCTCGGCCAGTTCGGCAATCAACTCGGTCAGGTCGGGCGTTTGCCCTTCGGCATGCACCAGGGCCGCTTGCACCTGCATGTCAGCAGGCCAGGGCGCGACGCCTGAGAAAACGCGGTACTGATCGGCCGGCAGGTCGCACAGCATCAGCGCCATGGCAGGCTCATCAAAATACTCGGCGTTGTGGGTGGCAATGCCCACGCCCACGGTACCTGCCCAGTCCAACACTTGCGGTAACTCTTGGCGCAAATGGTCCAAGATCGCCTGCGCTTGCGCGGCGTAATGGTCGGTGATGTACAACAGCCCCAAGCGCGGCGCGCTGGCGTGACCGGGCAAGGTCATTTGCGCACGCAGTTGCGCCAGCACCAAAGCCGCAGCCATGGGCCACTGCGGGTGCGTGGCGTGCGCGTAGGGAAACAAACTCATGCGCGCTTGCGGGGCGCCGCCGACTTTTTGGCCGCCGCCTTGGCGGGGGTTTTGCGCGCTGCGGTTTTTGTCGCTGCGGCTTTCACTTTCGACTTGGACGCCGTGGTGCCCGACTTGGCCGATGGGGTGCTCGTCTTTTTCGGCCCGTCTTTCAGGGCTTGAGCTGCCACGTCTTTCAGCGCCGCCGCAGCAATATTTTGAAACTGCTCCGTCAAAGAACCCCACCATTGCATCGGATCGACCGCAGGCTTGGCGGCAGTACTCGGCTCAGGCGCTGCAGGGTTCGCTTCTTGCGCCGAGTCAGGCTCCGTGGGGACGGGCTCTGGCGTCGGCGCAGGCGTCGATGCGGGTGCGGCGGGTGCCACGGGCGCAGTCGGCGTCACCGCAGTCGGTACGCTGGCGGTGAAGGCTTTGGCCAAATCGGCCATGTTCACATTCATGCCTTGCAGGGTCGACAGCGTCATTTTTTGCACCTCCATGGCCTGGATGGTGGCTTTGAGCGCCGTAGCATTTTGATCGAGCCAAAACTGCACGGCCTTGAGTTCTTGAATGCGCTTGTCCAACTCTTCAATGCTCAAGGTGGGAGCCACCCAACTGGCCATATTGGGCATGGCCGAGGCCACGCCGGGTTGCGCTTGCTGAGACGATTGCGCCAGGTTTTTCAGAAAATCAAAACCGGGCACGAATTTGCCAAAACCGAAAGCCGATGTGTCGCTCATGCTGTCTCCTCAGTCAGGGTGGAAGACACAGCTTAAACCAAATGGCTGGCGCTGAACTTGCAGCAGTTTTCAGTGCTTGTGGTCACCGTGTTGATGACCGGCACCCTGAGGCCCAACGGTGTTCACAGGCACGCTGATTTGTTGCTTGGTTTCCACGCCTTTGGCATCCTTGAAAGTCAAAGTCAGCGCAACACTGCTGTCCTTCATCAACGGCGCTTTCAGGTCCATCAGCATCAGGTGGTAGCTGCCGGGCTTGAGTTCCACCGCTTGATTGGCCGGCAGATCAAGACCGGGCATGGCGCGCATTTTCATGACGTTGCCATCCATCTTCATTTCGTGAATTTCCGCCACGCCCGCCACCGGTGTGGACACCGCGATCAAACGCGTGGCCAGCGGCGCGGTGAGCTTCATGAAGGCGCCCGTGGCCTGCTGACCCTGCACGGTCGCACGCGCCCAGCCGCCTTCCACTTTGACTGCTGCCTGACCCCAAGCGGTGCTGCTGAGTGCGGCAGCCATGACGAGGGAAGAGATTTGAAAAAAAGTTCGCATGTGCTGATCCTTGTCTGAGTTTTCGATAATGATGTCAGTGATTGTGCGCGCCTGCGGCCGCGCCCGGCATCAGCTCCAAAGCAGCTGCCGGCGACTTCAAGTCTGAAAGCTTTTGCCCGGGCTTGGGAATTTCAGTCCAGTCGTTACGTCCTTGCTCGCACACTTGTTGCACCGGCCAGTACATCATGCCGGCTTGCGCGGGCAACGTCCCCACCAGCACAAACTCGTCGTAATGGCCGTTGGGCAGAAAGTCTTCGGGCGTTTTGGCGCTCCAGCTGATGCGGCTCACGTCTTCGGAAATGGTGCGGCCATGGCTGGTGTAGGGCTGCGCAAGCTTTGCCCGTGTCACCTCCAGCTGCCAACCCGCTTTGGGCATGGGCTTAGCGCCCTGAACACCGGCGGGAATCTCGACCACCATTTGGCGTGTGGGCGAGTTGCCGCAGCCATGCCCGACTTTGAAGGTGGCTTTGTAGCTTTGGCCTGCGGTGGCCACTTGGTATTCGAGCACGGTATGGGCTTGGCTCAGACCGGCGCAGGCGGCCAGGCACACACAGGCTGTGATTTTCAATGCATTCATGATGCGTTCCTTGATTTAAAAGTGGGCCTTCAACTCAGCCGTGTAGCTGCGCTGCGGATAGGGGTGGAAGTTCCAGTACTTGTCGTTGTTCAGATTGTCGATGCCAAAGGCCGCCACCAGCTGAGGGTTGATCTGCCAGCGCGCACGCACATCCATCGTGGTGTAGGGGCTCACGCCCATGTAGGCATATCCGTTCACGTCCGAATTGTTGAGCGTGCGGAACTGTTGGCCGCTGTAGCGCACAGCCACCGAACTGGACCAGGCCGCATTCCAGCGGTAACCGGCCAGCAAGGTTGCGCGCCACTTGGGGATGTTAGGTTGCATTTTGCCGACGGTGTCGCCCGGGGTGGTGACGAAGCCCTGGTTAGCTTTGATAAGGGAGTCGGCATAGGTCACGCTGCCGGTCAAGTCCAGTCCGGCCAAGCCCAGGTCTTGCCATGTGAAGGCGTTTTCCAAACCTCGGGTTTGAATGCGGTCGACGTTTTGCACCCGGCTGATCGTACGGTTGCCTGCCGCAGGGTCGATCACCGACTGCGAATAAATCCCGTCTTGCGTGTCTTCCGCAAATGCGGTCACCCGCCACTGGGTCTTGTCCAAAGTTTTCTCGTAGCTCAGCTCTTGCGTCCACGATTTTTCAGGACGCAGGTTCGGGTCGTTGATGTATTGCGAATTGGTGGTCGACGTGGCGCCATACAACTCGGCCACCGTGGGCATGCGCACCGCACGACCGACCGCGTATTTGACAAAAGCCTCTGAAGACAATTTCAAAGACAGCGCAGCTTTGGGCGACAAGAAGTTCTCGTTGCGCGTGTCGTAATTTTGGGTGTAGCGGCTGCTGCTGCCCACAATGTCGGTCATGCCACGGAAGGCCTTCCAGCTTTCGCTGCGCAGGCCCAGCACGGCGCGCCACTGGGGGGCGAATCGCCATGTGTCTTGCGCATACACGCTTTGCAATTGGGTGCGCCCACCGACTTCGCTGACCGTGGTGGTCGAGGGTCCGGCGATCCAGTCCGCCGTGTTGGAGGTCAGGTAACGGTAGGTGTAGTTGTCTTGCTGCACGCCGAAGTCCACCACATGCTCCCCTTTGGGGCCTTGAGGCCGCCAGGTGCCGCGCAAAGCCAGGTTGTTCCAGCCGGTGCCTGAACCGTCCGCGATGGTGCCCGCACCGCCGTTTTGCGCATTGGGCAATGGATTGCTGGCAGCATTCTGGCGTTTGGTGTCTGCGCCGTAGTCGTACAGACTGGCCGCCACTTCCCAGTCGAACACGCCCAGGGTGCGGCTTTTCACCGACACACCATGCAAGGTGTGCGTGAGTTTTTCGTTGGTCAACGCCAAGTCGCCGCCGGTCAACGCCGTGTAGCTGCCTGAAGAGGTCGTATACGCGCGGCCATTGATGTTGACCCCCCCGCTGTACACCGGCTGCCCCGCTGCGCTCAGGTAAGACTGAGGGCGGCCCTCTGAGGTGTTTTGCCAAACACCCAGGCTGTAAGAGGCACGCACCGTGGAACTGAAGTCATAAGCCAATTTGACTTTCACATGGTCTTGCACTGTGTGGTACTGGGTACCGGCGCCCAAAATAGACCACGCTTGATTGGCGCTGTTCAAGCCAGGAACCGCGCCACTGACCACCGTGCCTGCCGAACCCGCAGTGGGGTTGACCAGCCGCGTGGCAAACGTCAAGGGCTGGCCTTGGCTGTCGGTATGGTTGAAGTTAAAGAACCAAGACCAGTCTCCACTGCGGCTGCCCAGCGATGCACTGGTTTGCACACCGCCGTAGGTGGCATGGGTGCTGTACAGGTCAAAGGGTTGGCGCACATAGGCAATCTTGGCCGTGCCTTCCAACTTCTCGGGCATGCGGGTGGTGTAGTCGACCACGGCGCCCACCGAGTTGCCTGGGTACGCCGCCGAGAACGGGCCGTACATCACGTCCACACGCTCGATTTCTTCGGGCGTGACCATGCCCCAGCGCGGCGGAAAGCTCAAGCCACCGACACCATTGCCCAGGTAGTTGCTGAGCAAGATGCCGTCGGCATAGACCGCCGAGCGGGCGCTGTTGCCGGTGCCCGAGGCGCGGCTGGAGAGGATGGCGTGGTTGTAGTCACCCATGTAGCGCTTGCGCACCAACAGACTGGGGAAGTACTTGAGCGCGTCTTCGCTGTCCGTCGCGTTGATGCTTTGCGCGATCTGCTGCGCCGTGATGCCTTCCATGGTGGCGGGGATCTGGGTCGGCAGCGACGTGGGAGATTTGCCCACCACGGTGACCACGCCGCCATCTTTGCTGGGCATATTCGAGTCGGCTTGTTGAGCGGAGAGAACAAAGGGATAAGCCAAGGCCAGAGCCAAAGCAATGCGATTTTTGCGCATGAAAATTCCTGACAATGAAACACGAACGACGCGCGCAGCCAAAGCCGCAGCGTCAACAACGAGGATCAGGAAAGTGCAGGCGGGCCGCGAGGCGGCAGGGGAGAACCGGTCAGCCATGCGATATGGGCTGACGGAATGGGGCGCAAGGCGTGCGCCAGAGCGCTGGCGGAGTCAAAGCTGAGTGTCGCCGGGGAAGGTGGGGCGCTGACCTGCGCGCACAAGGGGCAATCGAGATTACTGGACAACTTGACGGCGTCGCCGTCAGCGTCATCAGCGCTCACGATTTTCATGCCCCCCATGGCCGAGCACACCATTTGGCTGGCTTGTGGTTTCACCAAAGGCGAAGCCACCGAAACCCCCACGAACAGCACAAACCACACCAGCACGAGGCGGGCGAGAAGGTGGGCATTGCGCAGGGTTTGCATGGGCTCAATTATGCATGACCACGCTTTCCGCCTTGACCGGTGCACCCCGCAAAAAAACAGCTGGCCTGGGCCTGCTGTTGGGGTCTCGCTTGGCCTTAGGTTTAGGCCTGACGCAGCGCCTCAGCCGTGATCGGCAAACGGCGTACACGCTTGCCTGTCAACGCAGCCACCGCGTTGGCAATGGCAGGCGCTGACACGGCGGTGCCAGGCTCGCCAATACCGCCCGGTTTTTCGGTGCTCTTGACCAACACGATGTCAATTTGCGGCGACTCGTACATGCGCACCGGCTCGTAGCTGTTGTAGTTGGTCTCTTGCACACGGCCATTCTTCACGGTGATTTGGTGTTTGAGCACCGCGCCCACACCGAACACAATGCTGGACTGCAATTGCGCCTCCACCGTGTCGGGGTTGACCATGTGGCCCACATCGGCCGCCACGGTGACTTTGTGCACACGCACACTGCCGTCTTTGTTCAAGCTGACTTCAGCCACTTGCGCCATGTAGCTGTCGTAACCCTCCATCAAAGCGATGCCGCGCGCGCGCCCTGCTGCGACCGGCTTGCCCCAACCCGCTTTTTCCGCCGCCAGTTTCAGCACATTGGCAAAACGGGGCTTGCCATTGAGCATTTTCATGCGGTAGGCATAGGGATCTTGACCGGCGTTTTTGGCCAACTCGTCGACAAAGCTTTCATTGGCAAACACGTTCATGCTGTGGCTCACCGCGCGCCAGTAGCCCACACGCATGCCGGTGTCCTGGATCACCAAGTCATGTTGGGTGTTGGCGATGTTGTAGCCCGCCACCGCCGCTTCGGCCATGAAAGGGTCGAGCGTGTCCACAGGCAATCCAAAGGCGCGTTGCGTGACCGATTGCGAAGCCACTTTGAAATGCAGTGCCACCGGCATGCCGTTGGCGTCCACACCGGCCTTGAGCTGGTTCACACCTGCGGGACGGTAGAAGTCATGGGTCATGTCTTCTTCACGTGTCCACAACAACTTGACCGGCTTGTTCACGGCCTTGGAAATTTCTGCCGCCTGCACAATGAAGTCCAACTCCAAACGACGCCCGAAACCGCCGCCCAAGTAAGTGGTCTTGAGGGTGATGTCTTCGGGTTTCACATTCAACGCGGCGGCCACCGCGCCTTGCGCGCCTTGCTGGAACTGTGTGGGGCCGATCAACAGCACTTTGTTGCCTTGCACATGGGCCGTGAAGTTCATGGGCTCCAGCGGTGAGTGCGATTGCATGGGCGAGATGTACTCGGCCTCAAGCACCTTGGCCGCCGTCTTGAATGCTGCGGCCACATCGCCCTGGGGCTTGGCGATCTCCAACACCTTTCCGGTTTTGGCGGCTTGCCGTGTGGACTCAATCACCGAGGCGTCGCTCAAAGCGGCACCCGCACCTTCATCCCACTGCACTTTCACCGTGTCGCTGGCTTTTTTGGCGCGCCACCAAGAGTCGGCCACCACGGCCACGCCGTCGCTGATTTGCACCACGGCCAGCACGCCGGGCATGCCCTTGGCTTGCGCGCCGTCAAAGCTCTTGACCTTGCCGCCAATCACGGGGCACTGCTGCACGGTGGCGTAGACCATGCCTGGCAATTTGACATCGATACCGAACTCGGCGGTACCGTTGGTTTTGGCGGGCGTGTCCACACGCTTGATGCGTTTGCCGACGATGCGGAAATCTTTGGGGTCTTTGATCGGTGGTTTTTCGGGCACCGGCATGTTCGCGGCCGAAGCGGCAAACTCGCCGTAAGTGGCTTTTTTGCCGTTGGGGCCAAGCAGCATGCCTTTGTCAGCCTTGATCAATTGACGGTCCACGCCCCAATGGGCTGCAGCAGCGGTGATCAGCATCTCGCGCACTTGGGCGCCAGCAATGCGCAGCTTTTCCCAACCGTCGCGCACCGAGGTCGAGCCACCGGTGATTTGCGCGCCCAACAAGGCGTTCACATACACCGCAGCGGGCGGAGCATCGCTGACTCTGATTTGGGACATGTCCACGTTCAGCTCTTCGGCAATCAGCATGGGCATCGAGGTGTAAACACCTTGACCCATTTCGGAGCGCGCCGCCAAGATGGTGATGCTGTTGTCATCGGCGATGTGCACCCACGCATTGGGGGTGTGCACCGTGCCTGCGGCCATGGCTTGACCCAAGGTGCCTGGCAGATTGATGGCCATCAGCAAGCCGCCTGAAGCGGCCGCGCTGGTTTTGAGGAAGGAGCGACGTGAAGTGTGTGTAACAGTCATGGGGGTTCTCCTTCGGTTCAGGCTTTGCGCATCATGATGGCCGCGTCTTTGATGGCGGCACGAATGCGGGGGTAAGTGCCGCAGCGGCAAATGTTGCCACTCATGGCGTTGTCAATCTCTGCGTCGCTGGGGTTGGTGTTCTTGGCCAACAAGGCCGCCGCGCTCATCAACTGACCTGATTGACAGTAACCACACTGCGGCACATCGTGTTTGATCCAGGCCACTTGCAAGGGGTGGTTGTTTTTAGCGGACAGGCCTTCGACCGTGGCCACTTTTTTGCCCTCTACAGCGCTCAAAGGCGTTTGGCATGAGCGCACCGCTTGGCCGTTCACATGCACCGTGCAAGCGCCGCACAAAGCGGCACCGCAACCAAATTTGGTTCCGGTCATGCCGAGTTCATCGCGCAGAACCCACAGCAAAGGGGTATCGGTTTCGGCTTTGGCCTGGGCAGGCTTGCCATTGACTTGGAAATTCACGCTCATCAAGGTCTCCTCAAATTCGGGGTATCTGTCCATGGCCAAAGGGGTCATGGCGTGCACAGATCTTGTCACACCCATTTATCGATTTCGGTGGGTGTTCTGAAAAAAATGACCGTGAAAACCCTAGGAGCCATCCGCAAAATGGCCAATGTGCCGCTCGGTCATTTGGGTGACGTGGCGATGCCCTCGCGAGCGTTAGGCTATAGGTTGCTCAAATTCAAATTTTTTCTCTTTTTTCCTTGACGGAGACCCCCATGCTCAAACTCTGCGGCTTTGCAGCCAGCAATTACCACAACAAAGTCAAATTCGCCTTGCTGGAAAAAGGCGTGCCCTTTGAAGAAGAACTGGCCTGGGTCGGCAAAACCGATTCGGCGGCCAGTCCTTTGGGCAAGGTGCCCTACCTCAAGACCGAACAAGGCGCCATGTGCGAATCAGCCGTGATGCTGGAATACATTGAGCAGCGCTACCCGCAAAACCCGCTCTTGCCCGCCGATCCGTTTGCCGCAGCCAAAGTGCGCGAGTTGGCGTTATTTTTGGACCTGCACCTGGAGCTGGTGGCGCGCAACCTCTACCCCGAGGCCTTTTTTGGCGGCAAGGTGAGCGACTCGGTGAAAGAAAAAGTGGGCGCACAGCTTGAGAAAAACGTCGCCGCCTTTGCGGGCCTGGCCGCATTCTCGCCCTTTGTGGCGGGCGACACCTTGAGCCTGGCCGATTGCGCCGCCGTCACCCACCTGCCCTTGGTGTCGGGTGCGACCAAGCTGATTTACGGCAAAGACTTTTTGGCCGACTTGCCGGCCCGCGACTACCTGAAGATGATGGGCGAGCGCCCCCACATGCAAACCATCAACGCCGACCGCAAAGCCAATATGGAGTTGATGTTGTCGCGCATGAAGGCCAAGACCTGATCGCCCCGGTCTGATCCATCCGAGGCCGGCTTGCGGACACGCAAGCCGGCCTCTCTTTTGGGCGCACAGGATCATGCGCAGTGATATTGCGAAAGCTTGACGCGCCTCAATAGGGCGCCTCTCAACGCCGCCTACGATGAAACTTCATTTCGAAGGTTTTCACCATGACGCACGCTTCTCACCCCCGCACCCCCCTCGTTTTGCGCGACGCCCTGTTGGCGCAGCGCGCCGAGTTGCTCGCGCGCATGGCCTATGAACGTGGCGGCGTGGTCGGTCGTGCGCAAGTGGCAGCCGAGCACTATGACGCAGCGGCCAGTGACAACGCTCAACTGCGCACCGAGCGCGAAACCCAATATGCCATGAACGAGCATGAAACCGCGGAACTGGCGGACATCGAGCGCGCCTTGGAGCACATGAACCAAGGTGATTACGGCCACTGCATCGACTGCGAAATCAACATTCCGATGGCGCGCCTGCTGGCCACGCCGACGGCATTGCGGTGCGTGGCGTGTCAGTCTGTGCATGAATCCCAACAGCCCCATTTTTAAATCGCACCCAAGGAATTCCATGCCTACTTTTCACGCCGTCGTTTGGATGGACCACAGCGAAGCCCATGTGGCTTTGTTTGACAAAGCGCATGTGGAAACTCAGCGCATCCGTTCGCGCAGTCACCATAAGCACCAAGGCAAAGGCACTGATTTGAGTGCGCTGTTCACCGACGTGGCCACGGCTTTGGCAGGCTGCAAAGAAATCTTGCTGACGGGCCCCGGCTTGGCGCGCAACCAGTTTCGCGACTGGTGTGGGCAGCACCACGCTGCGACAGCCGCTGGCATTGTCGACAGCGTGGCCGCCGATCACCCCAGCGACGCGCAGCTGGTGGCCATGGCCAAACAGTACTTTAAGAAGTTCGACAACATGGCCGTCGACCCTTCTGTGGCGTCTTGAGGCCCACGTCCACTGGCGGGCTTTAGAGCCTGGGGCTGCTATGCTGGCGGGCATGAAAAGCCTGTTTCACTTCGCCTTCAATGTCACCGACCTGCATGAAGCGCGTCGCTTTTACGGCGGCGTGCTGGGCTGCCAAGAAGGCCGCAGCACTGACACG
>CANFMK010000108.1 GCA_947448325.1 Comamonadaceae bacterium | reverse complement strand
ATCCATTTACGACTTTGAAGCCCTGGCCATCGACGGTCAACCCGTGAATCTGTCGGCCTTCAAGGGCCAAGTGCTGCTGATCGTCAACACCGCCAGCGCCTGCGGCTTCACGCCGCAATTTGCCGGCTTAGAACAGTTGCACCAAAGCTACGCCACGCAAGGCTTGGCGGTGCTCGGCTTTCCGTGCAACCAATTCGGCAGCCAAGACCCCGGCAGCAACGAAGAGATCGGCGCTTTTTGCCAACGCAATTACGGCGTCAGCTTCCAAATGATGGAGAAGATCAAAGTCAACGGTGACGGCGCGCACCCGCTGTACCAATGGCTCACCACCGAGGCGCCGGGCATCTTGGGCAGCAAAGCCATCAAGTGGAACTTCACCAAATTTTTGGTCGGCAAAGACGGCCGCGTGCTCCAGCGCTACGCGCCGCAGGATGCGCCCCAAAAAATTGCCAAGGACATTGAGTCCGCATTGGCGGCTTGAAGAGCCACGCAAAAATGTGACAACCTAGTAGGCCGCGACAACCATTGTCCCTGCTGAGTTGTCATGCTGGTGGGCAGCTTTCCTCAGACTTTGGATTGCATCGCTTGCGCAATGCACCGAAAATCAACTTCGCCAATCTTCACCTGGCCAAACCGGAAAGCCGCACCCCAGTGGGTTTTGTCATTGATGAACTCCAGCTGCGCAATCAAGGGCTTGATGGGCGCCGATTGCGCTGGAACGAAATCCACATCGATGCGCCACGGCACAAACCCCGGCACACCGTCCGCCGTCATGTCGTGGGCATAGACCTCACCCGTGCGGATGAACCCCAAAGCGGTGAAGGCCTGCAAGGGCGCACCATCGGGGTAAGACTCGCGAGGCGAGTAATAAATCAATCCGTCTCCCGCCTTCATGCGTTTGAGCGGCGCTTGCTTGCCATGGTTCATCTGCGCAAAGCCACCGGCCACCCCGCGCAACACATGAGAGCGGCTGACCACGCCGATCCAGTAATTCATCCCCGACTCCATTCAAAGATCTTCTAATTTGATGCCATGGCGCTGCATGTATGCGGGCAATGATTGAGAGTGCTCAGAGTCAAATGTTTGGTCGGTCAATTGAGCGTCCATGATGCGATCGATTCTGAAGGTGCGGAAGTCTTCACGTGTATCGCACCAAGCCACCAAGGTCCATCCGTCACCCCAAAAGAAGCAGCCCAAAGGTGAAACGCAACGTTCACTCTGCAAATGCCGAGCATCCCCATATTTGAATATCACTTTGCGTTGTTGTTGAACAGCCTCTCGAAACATCTGCAAGCGCAAGCGAATGGATTGTGACAACCCAAAGGGGGTTGCATACACCGCCAAGCTTTGAGCTTGTTGACGTTGAGCAGCTGACAGCACGCTCAAGACACGAGACAAAGCCGATTCAGAGGCTTGCGCCAACGCCGGATCCAACCATTGCTGTGCCAAGCGTGTGGTCGCCACCAAGGCACTAGCCTCTTCAACAGTGAACATGAGCGGGGGCAACTCAAAACCTTTGCCCAATCGGTAGCCCACGCCCGCTTCCCCCTCAATCGGCACCCCCTGGTATTGCAGATCGGCCACATCGCGGTACACCGTGCGCTCTGATACCTCTAGCCGCTGCGCCAACCAACGGGCCGTGGTCAAGCGACGTCCCCGGATGAGCTGGACAATTTGAAACAGGCGATCGGCACGGCGCATTGGATAAGTAGCCTGATTTGTCTTCCAAAAGAGGCAGTTTAGGCCGCGCTCAAGCGTAGGCGTGCAGGCCTACGCGGTTGCCGTCCACATCCAGCATGTGCGCCATGAAGCCCAGCCCCTCTGGTAAAGCGACCTTGCCCATGGCCACTTGTCCCCCCGCATCAACCACTCGATCCAGGGCCTCATCTAGCGATGGCCCCGCATGCAAGTAAACCAGCGTGCCAGAGCCACCAACCTGCAAATCAGGGTTACCCGCCATCAATGCACCTTTGGCTCGATGACCCTCTTCTTTAAACACCATCATTTGCATGTTGGGGCCCGCAAAATTTTCTCGGTGCAATGTAGTTTGCAAAACTGCCTCATAAAACGCCTGAGCCCGCGACATATCGCTCACGGGAATCTCAAACCAATCGATCACTTGTTTCATGTTGTCCATCCTTGGCATCAGCGCAGACCGTCTGCGCACAGGAAAGGACTTTGCCTGAGGGGTACTGACAACGGGGTGTCAGGAGAAATGACTGAACACGCATATTTCACTTTTGCCTGAGTACAGCCACCGACAAGCCCGAGGCCACAAACGCTACACCGGCGCCGATGTTGAACGCCGCAATCACACGGGGCCGTTGACGCAGCCATGCTGACAGACGTGAGGCAAACACACCCATCAAGGCAAAACCCAGTGCCGTTAAAAACGCAAACCACAAGCCGTACACCAACATCTGCATGGTGACCGAGCCACGCTCCGGGCTGACAAACTGCGGAATGAAGGCCAAGACAAACAAGCCCGGCTTGGGGTTGAGCGCCGCCGATAAAAAACCAGTCACAAAAATAGTAGACAAGGATTGTTTGGCCGCAGGCGCAAAACTGATCAGGTTGCGTGAGCGCAAAACTTTGATGCCCAACCAAATCAAATAAGCGGCACCGATCAGTTTGACCGCCCAGAATGCGATGGCCGAGGTTTGCATCAGCAAGGTCAAGCCCAAAGTAGCTGCTGCAACGTGAAACAAAATGCCCGTCCCCGAAGAGGCACCCGAAACCACCGCCGCACGTTTGCCTTGACTCAGGCCACGGCCAATGGCCAACAGGTTGTCGGGGCCGGGTGATAACACCAACAGCACACAAGCCGCGCTGTAGGCCAGCCAAATTTCAAGTGGGAACATGGTGAGTCTCCTGCGCGTATGAAGGAATGCTTTACTGGCATCGTTCATTCTACGGCCGAAAATGATCACTTAATGTTTATAAATTGACCCGGCTATCGGCTGTCATGCTGAACGCATGGCACTGAACCCCAATTCAACCCAGCGCCAAAGCTTCGTCCAGCATCTCCACCCAATGCCGCACCGGCAGGGCGCTGCCGCTTTGCAGGTGTGTGATGCAGCCGATGTTGGCGCTGAGCACGCCTTGCGGGCCGATGGCGGTCAGGTGACCGAGTTTGCGGTCGCGCAACTGTTGGGAGAGTTCGGGGTTGAGCACGCTGTAAGTACCGGCCGAGCCGCAGCACAGATGCGACTCGCTGGCCGCGACTTCGATCTGAAAACCCAAGTCGATCAAATGCTTTTCCACGCCGCCTTTGAGTTGCTGGCCGTGTTGCAGCGTGCAAGGCGGGTGGTAGGCCTGCAGGCCGGCGGCTTGCAGCGCTTCGGGCGTCAACCGGGGTTGGAGCAGCGGCACCAAATCGGGCAACAACTCGCTCAAATCGCGGGTCAATGCGCCGATGCGCGCAGCTTTGTCGGCGTACTGAGAGTCGTCTTTGAGCGCATGGCCGTAGTCTTTGACCATCACGCCGCAGCCTGAGGCGTTCATCACGATGGCCTCGACTTCGCCGCCCTCCACCAACGGCCACCAGGCGTCGATATTGGCGCGCATATGGGCTTTGCCGCCCTCGTGGTCGTTCAGGTGGAACTTGACCGCACCACAGCAACCAGCCTGGGGGGCGATGACGGTCTGGATGCCGCAAGCATCGAGCACGCGGGCGGTGGCGGTGTTGATGTTGGGGCTCATGCTCGGCTGCACGCAACCGGCCAGCATCAGCACTTTGCGGTCATGCGTACGGGTGGGCCAGGCCCCGGCATCTTGCGGCGCCGGCACTTTGGCTTGGAGGCTTGCGGGCAACAGGCCGCGCACCATTTGACCCATCTTCATGGCCGGCGCAAACAAGGGTGAGGGCAGTCCTTCTTTCAAAGCCCAGCGCACCAGTTTTTCGCCCATGGGGCGCTCGACTTTGGCGTCCACCAGTTTGCGACCGATGTCGACCAAGTGGCCGTATTGCACGCCGCTGGGGCAGGTGCTTTCGCAATTGCGGCAGGTAAGGCAACGGTCCAGATGCATCTGGGTTTTGCGGGTCGGCGTTTCGCCTTCGAGCACCTGTTTCATCAGGTAAATGCGGCCACGCGGACCATCGAGCTCGTCGCCCAGCAATTGGTAGGTGGGGCAGGTGGCGGTACAAAAACCGCAGTGCACGCACTTGCGCAAAATGGCTTCGGCCTCCAGGCCGTCGGCGGTGTTTTGGTATTCGGGGGCGAGGTGGGTTTGCATAAAGGTGTCGTCCCAGAATCAAAAGGCGTACAAGCGGCCGGTGGCAAAGACGCCCTTCGGGTCGAACTGCTTTTGAAGTTGTTGCTGGATGCGTTGCTGCACCACCTCCAAGGGCGCGTTGACCCCCACGGCTTTGTCAACATCGGCATGGGCTGCGCTGGCGCGAAACAAGGTGGCATGGCCTCCAACCGATTGCGCCAATTCACGCAAGGCCACGGCCGCTGACGCCGGTGCCCACAGCCAACGCTGCGCGCCTTGCCACTCGATGTATTGCGAAGGGTGGTCCAAACCAGGCAAGTCCAGGGCCGGTGCGGTTTGCGGCAGCGACAAGCGCCAAAGACAAGCGTCGGCGCTGGGCGGGGTGAAAAATTGCAAAGCCTGCTCGCCACTGGCTTGCCAGTCTTGCGACGCTTCGGCGTTGTCCATTTGTTGCACTTGCGCGCCCAGGGCCTGCGCATCGGCGCTCATGATGTGCAGGGCCGATTGCACAGCGGCCACCGCACCGCGCAGGCGCACAAACAAGTAATCAGCCACCGGTTGGGCGGTGTCGTCACGCACCCAGGCACTGGCATTCAAGGGCAAGGGCTGGCCACCCCAACGGTGCAGGAGATCCAGCGCTGTGCTTTGCGCCAAACCGGCGCACATGAGCGTGGCCTCGGCGGGCGGCACAGGCAAGACCTTTAAACTCACTTCGGTGATCAAACCCAAGGTGCCCCAGCTGCCGGCCATCAAGCGGCTGACGTCATAACCGGCCACGTTTTTCATGACCTGACCGCCAAAGGTGAGGTGTTCGCCCAAGCCATTGATGAAGCGCGCACCCAAAATGAAGTCGCGCACCGCACCCGCTGTCGCACGCGCCGGGCCACTCAGGCCTGCGGCCACCATGCCGCCCACCGTGGCCGCCGGGCCAAAATGTGGCGGCTCAAACGCCAGGCATTGACCCTGCTCAGCCAAAGCCGCTTCCAACTCGGCCAATGGGGTGCCACAGCGCACCGTGACCACCAACTCGCTGGGCTCATAGCTGACGATGCCGCGATACGCCCGGGTGTCGAGCACCTGACCGGTCAGGCTTTGGCCCCAAAAATCTTTGGTGCCTCCGCCGCGCAAGCGCAGCACACGGCCATCTACACCCGCTTGGCGCACGGCATCGATCAAGGTATTGAGTTGGGCTTCCATGGCAAGGATGTTAACCCCCCGCTCCTTGGCAAGCGCGTGAATTTTTTGAACGGGCAGGTTGTGGGAAATTGCGCTACTCAAAGCACCACAAGATGTGCAGGGGTGGCGCCGCGCACTGCACTGATCGGAATCCGCTGGTCCAGTGTCACCAGTCTTCCCTGGTTCTTGACGGCCAAGGCCAAGAGGTACAAATCGGTCAGCTGCCTCGCACTGTGAATGTGCCCATGCTCAAATTGCTGGGGGTCCAAGAGGCTGATCTCCTCCGCCCAGAATGCATGATGTGTTGTCTGCGTGGAGTTTTGCAACATACCGACCAGCATCGACAGAGGTTGCGGGCTGCTGTACCCGACTTGCCCCATGATGCGAAGACAACCGTTTTGGGTCAATGCACAGGTGGCCCAGCCATTTTGAACATGGTCCTCAAACCATTGCGCGGCACGCACATGGTGAACATGATCACGGTCATGCAAGGCGATCAGCACATTGACGTCAAACAGCGCGCGCATCAAATGCCCTCGGCATCGCGCAAGCGTTCGATCAACTCATTGCTGATGACCACGCCCCGTGAAGGCAAGGGCTGAATGCCATATTGGGCCAACCGCTCTGATATGTGAGGCACGGTTTGATCCGCTGGTGGCTGATAAGCGCCCACTGCAAATGCTTTGCGCGCCAAATCGCTCATGACTTGCCCGAGTGATTTTTTCTCTCTTTGCGCAATCTCTTTGGCTGCAAAAAGCACATCGTCTGCAATGTCCAAGGTGGTTCTCATTTCATCCCCTGATGTTTTGATGTTTGATGCTATCACATCAAACATCTGTCTGGCTTGATCCTCTCGCTGCTCAAGAAGGTGAATGGGCTTGCCACGACCTGAAAACCGCCGAGGCTCCTGGAGCCGGACCGCCAGCGGGGCCAATACTTCGCGTTCAATGGTCATTTTTGAATTACTCAGTTGATTGAGTACTTTTACTCAATGCATTGAGTAAATCAAAGGGGCTGTATTTGGGCTGGTGGTATCTGTTGCTTGAGCGAGGCGCACAGACTTGCCAACAGCAAATGTCATTAATTAGAGTTCATAAATGGAGTAAAGTACTTCCAAAACAAGCGCATGGATGCAGACGCGCCCAAACCAAAGCCTGCCGGGTTTGGCGCTGGATTTATCGGTGTTATGTGGGCGCTTGCTCACCGTAAAGCCAAGTATTCATGGGGCTTGTGGAAGGTGTTGCAGTTGGATGTATCCGACTGCTTCGGTTTTATACCGCAGGGTTTGCGGGATAAATTACTTTAGGCCCCACAAATGCAGCATCCAAACTTCACGACCATTCATCGCAAAGCGGCGAAGAATCTCGAAGACTCGCTTCGCCACTACGAGGAAGTGCAGCCCGGGGTGGCAACGGAATTTATTGAACTCAAATTGCAGGCAACGATCTTTCAGTACGACATATGCGCCGAGATGGTCAGTTTCATGCGCAACAAGCCAACAGGGTTCGCTGCCGCAGTGGCAATGAAAGGCTTGGTTCTGCGCTTATACGAATACGACGACCTCATGAATTCAACGTTCATCCCTCGGCTACTTGCACTCGCAGAAGTGCGAGGAATCCCATTCGACAAAGCAACGGTCAAGTCGGCAAGAGCCTCCTGGAAGTCCGACCTAGCACGTCTGAAGCGATGGTCTAGTTTCCGCAATCAGGTGGCGGGCCACTATGGCAAGGATCTTCGGGCACAGGTCTCTCTGTTAAAGGAACTAGACCCGGCCGAAGTGATGTCAGTGACGCGGGCCTTTCTGAGCTTCAACATGGCATTATTAGCCGGCCTCCGAGATGCGGGCCTTGGAGTTGCCGGTGAGGCCTAAGCACTCAGTCGAGCCGACCGATTGCGGCAAGCCGCAATCGGCGGCTCACCTCGAACGTTATCCAATTTGAGACAGCGGCCTCAGCCCAACCCCCGCCTCACCCCCAACCAAACCCATTCACCGGCATCCCCGCCACCTCCACCCGCATCGCCCACACGCATCCCGCGCCGGGGTACTGCGCCAGCTCCGACTCGCTGCGGCCTTGGCGGGAGGTGGTGATGAACAAGGTCTTCAGGTCCGCGCCGCCAAAGCAGGACATGGTGGGGCACAGGGTGGGTGTGCGCACTTCGGCAAGCAACTCCCCTTTGGGCGAAAAGCGCAGCAGGCGCCCGCCTTCGTATCGGGCTGACCAGTAACAGCCTTCACTGTCCACCGGCGCGATGCAGCCTATGCCTTCATTGATGTGCCAACGTCAACCACGAGTGCACCGGCCAAGGTGAACGGGCCTGAGACGTCGCTCCACCAAAAACCACGCACCCACTGCGCAGCGTGTTGGGGTGATGCGCATCAAAGCGCTTGAGCCCTTTGAAGTAGTCGGGGTTGACCGTAGCACCTGCCTTGATTTCGATGGCATGGAGTTGCCGACCGATGGGCATGAGCAGGTCCACTTCGTTGCCTTCTGAATCACGATAAAAGTACAGAGGGCTGTTTTCGCCTTGGTTAAAGCGGTCTTTCAGGGCTTCCATGACCACGAAGTTTTCAAACAATGCACCCCACAATGGGTCACGCTGGACTTGTTCGGGCGTGCGCAGCCCCAGCAGCCAGCAGGCCAGCCCTGTGTCCACAAAGTACAGTTTGGGCGACTTGATCAGGCGCTTACCAGAGTTGACAAACCACGGCGGCAAGACATGGACAATGAAGCTGGTTTGCAACAGGTCAAGCCACGCACGTGCCGTGGGCTGCGAGATGCCCGCATCATTGGCCAAGCTATTGAGGTTGAGCAGTTGCCCGGTGCGGCCAGCGCACAGGCGCACAAAACGTTCAAACAGGCGCAGGTCTTGCACGGCGGCCAACTGTCGCAAATCGCGCTCCACATACGTTGCAAAATAATCGCCCATGGCCTGCGAAGCTTGCAGATTTTGGTCGTGCACCCGTGGGTAAAAGCCGGTGAGCAAACACGTGGGCAGCGCCAAAGGGTCTTGTGTCTGGATGGGGCGCATCAACGCCCGCTCGGCCAAGGTCAAGGGCAATAAGCGCAACAGTGCCGTTCGCCCGGCCAGTGACTGGCTCACTTGCGTCATCAGTTCAAACTGCTGACTGCCTGTCAGGATGAACCGACCGGCTGTAGGTTGGGCGTCCACCATGGATTGCAAGTAAGAGGGCAACTCGGGGGCGCGTTGAATTTCATCGATCACAGCCCCTTGTTGGTAAGAAGCCAGAAAGCTGCGCGGGTCTTCCATGGCAAAGCGCCGCATGTCCGGATCTTCCAGAGTGACATAGGGCTTGTCTGGAAACGCCATGCGGGCCAAAGTGGTCTTGCCGCTTTGGCGTGGACCTACCAGTGTGACGATGGGATATTGCCCCGCCAATTGGCGAAAAAGAGGTTCGATGTTGCGCCGGATCATGCGCGCAGATTTTAACCAAAAACCTACAATTTCAAAATCAAATTTTGAAATTACAGGAATTAACTCCCGCCACCTCCACCCGCATCGCCCACACACACCCCGCACCGGGGTACTGCGCCAGCTCGGCCTCGCTGCGGCCTTGGCGGGAGGTGGTGATGAACAGGGTCTTCAGGTCCGCGCCGCCAAAGCAGGACATGGTGGGGCACAGGGTGGGTGTGCGCACTTCGGCCAGCACCTCCCCTTTTGGCGAAAAGCGCAGCAGGCGTCCGCCTTCGTATTGGGCTGACCAGTAGCAGCCCTCGGCATCCACCGTCGCGCCGTCGGGTCGACCGCCGTAGGACGCTGCGCTGCCCCAGGCCCAGCCTGTGGGTTTGGGTGTAGCTTGGTAGAACACGCGGGCGTTGGTGAAGTGGCCGCTGGCGGCATCAACCTCAAAAGCGCGCACCTGGTGCGCGGCGGTGTCGGCCCAGTAGGCGGTGCGGCCATCGGGCGACCAGGCCAGGCCGTTGGCGGTGGTCACACCGCCTTGCATAGCGTGCAGGCCTTGGCCGTCCAGCATGTAAAGCGTACCCAAGGCTTGGTCTTTGGGTTCATACAGGCTACCTGCCCAAAAGCGCCCTTGGGCATCGCATTTGCCGTCGTTAAAGCGCAGGCGGGTGGTGTCGTAGGGCGCGGGGGCCAGCAGCTCCAGCGGGCCGCCCCAAGTGCGACCCAGATAAATGCCGTCGCGCAAAGCCACGATCACACCGCCACCGGCGACCGGCGCCATGCAACCGGGCTCTTCGGGCACTGGCCAATACTCCACCGCTCCATCGGTTTGAATGGCGGCTTGCGTGTCGGGCCGCACCTTCACCCGCGCCAAGCGTCGCCCCGGAATGTCCACCCAATAAAGTCGCTGCTCGTGCGGATGCCAAAACGGCGATTCGCTCAAGCCGTCAGGCTGGGTGGTCAGGGCTTGCCAGGCGGGTGCAGTCATGACGCGATTACTTCTTGCGCGCCGCCACGGCCGCTTCGGCTTCTTTCACCAAAGCGACGCCCACGGTGTTCTTCCACTTTTCGTAGACCGGACGGGTCACTTTGACGAACTCCTCGCGCTCTTCAGCGCTGAGTGAGGTGACGGTCACGCCCATGCCGGCGATGTCTTTGAGCACCGGCTTGTCGGCTTCGACCAAGCCTTTGCGGGCGATGGCGATTTCAGCTTTGCCCGCATCGATGGCGGCTTGCTTGACGATGGCTTGGTCGGCCGGTGTCCACGAAGCCCAAATCTCTTTGTTGACCACAAAGATCAGCGGGTCGGCCACATAGCCCCAGGTGGTGACAAACTTTTGACCGACGGTGTGCATCTTCAGCACGGTAAACAGGAACAAGGGGTTTTCTTGACCGTCCACCGCGCCGCTGGACAAGGCCGGCTGCGCATCGGCCCAGCTCATTTGCGTGGGGT
>CANFMK010000107.1 GCA_947448325.1 Comamonadaceae bacterium | reverse complement strand
GCGTTGAAATATGGCACAGTGGAGCCCATGAAATTTCCAACCATCGAAGACGCGATCGGCCACACGCCGCTGGTCGCTTTGCAGCGGCTCGGTGCGGCAGACGCCGCCGCCCATGGCAATGTGATTTTGGGCAAGCTCGAGGGCAACAACCCCGCAGGTTCGGTGAAAGACCGGCCGGCCCTGTCCATGATCCAGCGCGCGCAGGAGCGCGGCGAGATTCAGCCCGGCGACACCTTGATCGAGGCCACCTCCGGCAACACCGGCATTGCGCTGGCCATGGCCGCAGCCATCAAGGGCTACCGCATGATTTTGATCATGCCCGAGGACTTGTCGATCGAGCGCGCCCAGACCATGAAAGCCTTTGGCGCCGAGCTGATCTTGACGCCCAAGAGCGGCGGCATGGAGTACGCGCGCGACCTGGCCGACAGCATGGCCGCGCAGGGCAAGGGGCGCATTCTGGACCAGTTTGCCAACCCCGATAACCCGCGCATCCACTTCGAGACCACCGGCCCCGAAATTTGGGAGCAGACCGCTGGCAAGGTGACCCACTTTGTCAGCGCCATGGGCACCACCGGCACCATCACCGGCGTGTCGCGTTTTCTCAAAGAAAAGAACCCGGCGATTCGCATCATCGGCGCGCAGCCCTCAGAAGGCTCACGCATCCCCGGCATTCGCAAATGGCCTGAAGAATATCTGCCCAAAATTTACGACCCCACGGCCGTGGACGAATTGGTGCTGGTGAGCCAGGGCGATGCCGAAGAAACCTGCCGCCAAATGGCGCGCACCGAAGGCATTTTTGCCGGCATCTCGGCCGCCGGAGCCTGCTGGGTGGCGCAGCAAATCTCGCGCACCGCACGCAACGCGGTGATCGTCTTCATTGTGTGCGATCGCGGTGACCGTTATTTGTCCACCGGTGTGTTCCCCGCCTGAGCGCACGGGCGCGCTGTCATTTCTTTTGCAGAAAGCTTCTCATGTCTGAATTTCGGTTTTGTCCCATGTGCGCCGAGCCTTTGGCTTGGATACCCCAAATGGAAGATGGCGGCGAAAAGCTGCGCCTGCGTTGCCCGTCTTGCGGCTACACGCACTGGAACAACCCCACGCCCGTGCTGGCCGGCATTGTGCAGGTGGGTGGCGAAATTTTGCTGGCCCGCAACGCCGCTTGGCCCGGTCGCCGCTTCGCCTTGATCACCGGCTTCATGGAAGCCAACGAGTCGCCTGAGGAAGGCATCGCGCGCGAAATCGCCGAAGAAACCAATCTGACCGTGAGTGCGCTCAAACTGGTGGGCGCTTACGAGTTCAAGCGCATGAACCAGGTGATCATCGCCTACCACGCCATGGCCGAGGGCGAGGTGCGCTTGTCGCCCGAGTTGGCCGAGTACAAGATGTACAAACCCGAAGACATCATTTGCTGGCCCGCCGGCACCGGCTACGCGGTGGGCGACTGGTTGCGCAGCATCGGCATCGAGCCGCGCTTCATGAGCTGGGAAGAGCGCTACGGCAACCAGGACAAGCCCGCATGAATTTCGACAAAGAAATCGACACCTGCGGTCTGAACTGCCCGCTGCCCATTTTGAAAGCCAAAAAAGCGCTCGCGGACATGACTTCAGGCCAGGTGCTCAAAGTGTTGGCCACCGATCCAGGGTCTTGGCGCGATTTCGAAGCCTTTGCCAGGCAAACAGGCCACGCCTTGGTGGTTCAAGAAAAGACCGACGCACATTTCATTTTTGGTCTGCAGCGACGTTGATGGTCGGCGGTGGCCAGGGCCGCGCAAACGGAGATGGATCGCCACGCTTCGCTCGCGATGACAAGCCACCGTCACTGTGTTCGCGATGACCAATGCCCGTCACTGCGAGGAGCGCAGCGACGTGGCAGTCGTGGATTGCTTCACTGCGTTCGCAATGACAAGGCGCCGTCACTGCGAGGAGCGTAGCGACGTGGCAGTCCCTGGATTACTTCACTGCGCTCGCAATGACAAGCCACCGTCACTGCCTCACAATGACAAGGCCCCGTCACTGCGAGGAGCGTAGCGACGTGGCAGTCTCGCGTTACAGCGCCAAGCCTTTGAGGTAAGTGCGAAACGAGTCACCGACTTGTGGGTGCTGCAAGGCCAACTCCACCGTGGCCTCCAAAAAGCCTTCTTTGCTGCCGCAGTCGTAGCGTTTGCCTTCGTATTGAAAGGCGTACACCGCCTCACGCGCCATCAGGCGGGCAATCGCATCGGTGAGTTGAATCTCGCCGCCCACGCCGGTGGGCTGGTTGCGAATCTCGTCAAAAATACCCGGCGTCAAAATGTAGCGACCGGCCACGCCCATGCGCGACGGGGCTTTTTCAGGGGCAGGTTTTTCCACAATGTGCTCGACGCGGATCAGCTGCTTACCCGCCGACTCGCCCGCCACAATGCCGTAGCGGCGGGTTTGGTCCAGTGGCACTTCTTGCACCGCCAACACCGAGCGGCCTTGCTGGCTGAACGCGTTGACCATTTGTGCCAGCACGCTGGGGCCTTGAGGGGCGCCAATCATCAAGTCGTCAGCCAGCAGCACGGCAAAAGGCTCGTTGCCGACCAGCGGCTCGGCGCACAGCACCGCGTGGCCCAGGCCCAGCATGCGGTTTTGCCGCACGTAAGCGCAGACCATGTCGTCGGGTTGCACCGAACGCACCAAAGCCAAGAGCTCGTCTTTGTGCGCGGCTTCGAGTTCGGTTTCCAGCTCGTAGGCGGTGTCAAAGTGGTCTTCGATCGCGCGCTTGCTGCGCCCGGTGACAAAGATCATGTGGCGCACACCGGCCGCATAGGCTTCTTCCACCGCGTACTGAATCAGCGGCTTGTCCACCACCGGCAGCATTTCTTTGGGCGCGGCTTTGGTGGCGGGCAAAAAGCGCGTGCCCAAACCGGCGACGGGAAAAACGGCTTTGCGGATGGTGTTCAGGGCCATGGGGTAACTTTCAAAGGGCATCAAGCCAAACGGCTGAGCTGCTCGCGCATCTTAACCACGGTGTCTGAAAAATCCGTGACACGTTGCTTCTCTTGCGCGATTACCGCAGGCGGCGCTTTGGCCACAAAGGCCTCGTTGCCCAGTTTGTTTTGGGCCTTGGTGATCTCGCCTTCCAGGCGGGTGATTTCTTTGGTCAAACGGATTTTTTCGGCCGCCACATCGACTTCGATGAACAAGCACATGCGCGTGCCGCCCACCATGGCCACCGGGGCCGACTGGGCCGCGGCTTGCCAAGCGGCTTCGTCGTCAAAAATCTTGACTTCGCTCAGCTTGGCCAGCGACTGCAACACCGCGGCGTTGGCACGCATGAACTCGGCATTGCCCAGCGCAAACAGCGGCATCTTGGTGGAGGCGGGCACGTTCATCTCGCCGCGCAGGTTGCGGCAAGCGTCCACCAGCGATTTGAGTTGCGCCACATTCTGGATCGCTTGCTCATCGATCTTGTTCAGCTGCGCCTCGGGGTAGCGGGCCACGCTGACCGAGGGGCCGGACAGGCCGGCCACCGGCGCGACTTTTTGCCACAGCGCTTCGGTGATGAACGGAATGATCGGGTGCGCCAAACGCAAAATCGCTTCGAGCGTGCGGATCAGGGTGCGGCGTGTGGCGCGCTGCTCGGCGGGGCCGCCGGTTTGGATTTGCACTTTGGCAATTTCCAAATACCAGTCGCAGTACTCGTTCCACACGAATTCATAGATCGCGCTGGCGACGTTGTCCAAGCGGTATTCGGCAAAACCTTTGGCGACTTCGGCCTCGGTTTGTTGCAACACCGATGAGATCCAACGGTCGGCCTGGCTGAAGTGCATATAGCCATGGGCTTTGCCACCGGGCGCGCAGTCGGCCTTGGTGTGGTCCATCAGGCCGCAGTCTTGGCCTTCGCAGTTCATCAGGACAAAGCGGGTGGCGTTCCACAGTTTGTTGCAAAAGTTGCGGTAACCCTCGCAGCGCTTGCTGTCAAAGTTGACGCTGCGGCCCAGCGAGGCCAGCGCGGCAAAGGTGAAGCGCAGGGCGTCAGCGCCGTAGGCCGGAATGCCTTCGGGGAATTCTTTTTCGGTTTGCTTGCGCACCTTGGGCGCGGTTTCGGGTTTGCGCAGGCCTTGGGTGCGTTTGTCGAGCAAGGGCTCCAAGGCGATGCCGTCGATCAAGTCGACCGGGTCGAGCACGTTGCCTTCGGACTTGCTCATCTTCTTGCCCTGCGCGTCGAGCACCAGGCCGTGGATGTAGACGTGTTTGAAGGGCACACGACCGGTGAAGTGCGTGGTCATCATGATCATCCGGGCGACCCAGAAGAAGATGATGTCGTAGCCGGTGACCAAGACGCTGGAGGGGAGGTAGAGGTCGTAGTCGCTGTTGTTGGCTTTTACTTTTCCGTTTCCGTTGGCATCGCTGGCAAGGGAGCCGGGCTCGGCCTGGCTCATACTCGCTGCGCTCGCAAAGTCGCTGCGTCCGAGCCCGATACCCTCGCCAGCTGGGTGCTTGGCGTTTGCGTCGTTGTTGCCCCAGCCCATGGTGCTGAAGGGGACCAAAGCCGATGAATACCAGGTGTCCAGTACGTCTTCGTCGCGCTTGAGCGTTTTGCCAGGCGCTTGGGCTTGGGCTTCTACTTCGTTACGCGCCACATAGACTTGGCCGTCTTCGTCGTACCAAGCGGGAATCTGGTGGCCCCACCACAGCTGGCGCGAGATACACCAGTCGGTGATGTTGTTCATCCACTGGTTGTAGGTGTTGACCCAGTTCTCAGGCACAAACTTCACCTCGCCCGAGTGCACGGCGTCGATGGCTTTTTGGGCGATGCTCTTGCCGGTGGGGTCGATGGGGCTGACTTTGTTCATAGCGACAAACCACTGGTCGGTCAGCATCGGCTCGATCACCTGGCCTGTGCGTGCGCAGCGCGGCACCATGAGTTTGTGTTTCTTGACTTCGACCAAAGCGCCCATCGCTTCCAGGTCGGCGACTACGGCTTTGCGTGCCACGAAGCGGTCCAGGCCTCGGTATTTCTCGGGGGCGTTGGCGTTGATGGTGGCGTCCAGGTTCAGCACGCCAATGATCGGCAGTTGATGGCGCTGGCCCACGGCATAGTCGTTGGTGTCGTGCGCGGGTGTGACCTTGACCACGCCGGTGCCAAAGGCCTTGTCCACATAGTCGTCGGCAATCACTGGGATGGTGCGGCCGCACAGCGGCAGGTTCACTTGCTTGCCGATCAGGTGTTTGTAGCGCTCGTCTTCGGGGTGGACCATCACGGCCACGTCTCCCAGCAGGGTCTCGGGGCGGGTGGTGGCCACGGTCAACGAGCCACTGCCATCGGCCAAGTCATAGCGGATGTGCCACATGCTGCCGTCTTCTTCGGCGCTTTCCACTTCCAGATCCGAAACCGCGCTTTGCAGCACCGGGTCCCAGTTCACCAAGCGCTTGCCGCGGTAAATCAAGCCTTGCTTGTAAAGCTGCACAAAAGTCTCGGTCACCGTCTGGGACAGCTTGTCGTCCATGGTGAAGTACTCGCGGCTCCAGTCCACGCTGTCGCCCATGCGGCGCATTTGGCTGGTGATGGTGTTGCCCGATTGCTCTTTCCACTCCCAGACCTTGCTGACAAAGTTCTTGCGTGCCTCGGCCGGCGTGGGACCCATGTCGTGGCGGCTGATGCCTTGGCCTTGCAGTTGGCGCTCGACCACGATTTGCGTGGCGATGCCGGCGTGGTCGGTGCCCGGAATCCAAGCGGTGTTGAAGCCCGACATGCGGTGGTAACGCGTCAGGCTGTCCATGATGGTTTGGTTGAAGGCGTGCCCCATGTGCAGCGTGCCGGTCACGTTGGGCGGCGGCAGCTGAATGGCAAAGGCAGGAGCGTCCGCCACCGGGGCGCCGGTGCCGCGAAAACCGGCCACGCCGTAACCGCGCTTTTCCCACTCGGGGCCCCAATGGGCTTCTAAAGCGGCGGGTTCGAACGATTTGGACAGGGACTGCAGTCCGGGCTGGTCAAGAGGCGTGGAGGCGTTGCTCATGGGGTATTTCAAAATCAACGGCGCACCAAGGCGCCGTTGTGGGGGCAAGAAGAGGGCAAAAACAAGGTTTGCCCTGATTTTACCCAGCCCGGCCTCATGGTTCTGGTGCGATGCCGCGCCGCGTGCCCCCGGCGCTCGACCTTGTTTTTAAACGGGCAAGTCCTGCGCCGCTTCGATGCATTCGCGCAGCACGGCCGCGTCGCCAATGTGGTTCGCCAAAATCAGGATCAGGCGGTGGTTGAGCAACTCGGACTGTTCGGCGCTCAGGCCGGCGTGGGCGTTGATCAGCTGTTCGTAAAAGCCGTCGGCGTCTTGGAAATGGGCTTGGGTTTTCATGGTGAGTTTCAAGGTGAGGTTCACAGCGCCAAGGTGTCGACGATGGCTTGCACCAATTGACCATCTACCCGGCTGCCGTGCGCGGCCAGGTAGCCATCGGGGCGCACCAAGGCCCAGCCGTTGCCCTGCAACTGGCAGGCGCTGCGCAGGCGCTGGGCAGGGTCAATCACGTGCTCACGCGCTTGAGCGGGGGTGTTTGTGTCCAGCACTTGCACGCAGCGCAGCGGCGTGCCTTCGGTCAAGGTTTTCAGTCGCTTCAGGCTGGCTTGGCTTTGCGTGCCAAACACCAGCAGCAGCAAGCGGCCTTCGGCCCAGTTGAGCAGCTCGTTGACCACGCCGGTCTTGCCTTTGCGCCACTGGAAGGCCACGTTTTGCAGCGACAGACCACCGCTTTCCGCGCAAATGGGTGAACGGGTGTAGGTGTTGGCCACCGCCATGCGCCCGGTGTTGACCAAGCTGCGGGCAAACGGATATTGCTTGGCCAAGCTGATGGTGGCGTTGCGCAGGCTGCGCTCGATGCCCTCGGGCGCGCGCAAGAAGCGGGCGGTGCGGTTGGTGACTTTGACGTTTTCTTGGGCGGCTTCGAGCCGCTCGGCGTTGTAGCTGTCGAGCAGCGCCGGGTTGGCCCAGCCTTTGAGCACCGCGCCCAGTTTCCAAGCCAGGTTGTCGGCATCGGCCACGCCGGTGTTGCCACCGCGCGCGCCAAACGGGCTGACGACCTTGGCCGTGTCACCCATGAAAAAGACACGCCCCATGCGCAGCGTGTCCAGGCATTGGCTCTTGTAGGCGTAGGGGCCGACCCAAACGATGTCGACCTGCACGTCTTTGCCAAACTGGCGCTCCAGGCGCTCGCGCACCACGTCTTCGCGGCTTACATAAGCGGCGTCGGCGTTGGGCGCCATTTGGTAGTCGATGCGCCAGACGTCATCGGCCATCAGGTGTTGCCAGACGGCGCGGTTTTCGTTGAAGGGTGCCTCGATCCAGGTGTGACGCTCTTTGGGCGGGTGGGTGTTGAAGCGCACATCGGCAATGCACCAACGGTCATCGCCTTTGGTGCTTTGCATGCTCACGCCCGTCCAAGCATGGAACGGCGTGTGCGAGCCGGTGGCGTCAATCACATGGTCGGCCTGAATGCGGTAGCTGCCCTCAGGGGTTTGCACGGTCAGGGTGGCCAACGCATCGTTTTGCTCAAAGCCCGTGACCCGTGAACTCCAGCGCAAGTCCACACCGCCGAGCTCCATGATGCGTTCGACCAGATAGCCTTCGATGTAGAACTGTTGGATGTTGATGAAGGGCGGCTGGGCCGACAAATTGAAGTTGCTTTGCTGGCGCAGATCAAAGGCGTACACCTCGTCTTCTCCGGCAAATGTGCGGCCCACGCTCCATTGAATGCCTTTGCCTGCAATGCGCTTGTAGATGCCCAGGCGGTCAAAAATCTCCAGGGACTTTTGCGTGTAGCAAATGCCGCGTGATGAAGCGCCTTTGACGCCGACGGTGTTGTCCTCGTCCAGCAAGATGGCTTTGATGCCTTGGTTGGCCAGTGAACAGGCCAAGGTCAAGCCGGTGATGCCACCGCCCACAATCACCACCGCGTGGCGCAGGGTCTGGCCGGTCTGCAGCTCAGGGGGCGAAACAAAAGGGTATTCAGGCAGGGTGTAGCCCGAGCCTTGGGTGAACTCGTAGCCGTTGGTGTAGTTCACTTGGGCAAATGCGGCGGTGGGAGTGGTCATGGCACAGAAATTTAAACGGCTTTGTATTCGGGGCGGTCGTTGTGTTGGGGCTTGAGCGGCTGTGCGGCTTTGCCTGCCGCACGGTCTAGGCGCCATTGGGCTTTGCGCGCTGTCCATTCGTTTAAACGGGCATGAGCGGTTTTGCTTTCTTGCAGCATTTGAAATTCGTCCGCGCGTTGCGCCGTCAATTCCAGACGCACGCCGTTGGGGTCAAAGAAATAAATGCTGTCAAAAATATGGTGGTCGGTGATGCCCAGCACCTCAATGCCGTGCGCTTGCAAGCGCTCTTTCATGGCTTGCAGATCGGCCTTGGTGTCGACCCGAAACGAAATGTGGTTCACCCACAGCGGGGTGTTGGGCGAGGGCAGGGCGGCCACGTCGTCGCCCAGGTCAAAAAAGGCGATGAACGAGCCGTCGCGCAATCGAAAGAAAAAGTGGGTGTAGGGGCAGTACTCGCCGGTGCTGGGCACCACATCGCTTTGGATGATGTGGTACAGCGGCAAGCCCAAAATGTCTTCGTAAAAATGCCGGGTTTCTTCCGCGTCTTTGGCGCGGTAGGCGTAGTGGTGCAACTGGTGAATAGCGGCCGGTGCGGGCAGGCTGGAGGCCTGGGCAGACGACAGGGCGGGGGCTGGCGTGGAGGTGGACATCGGGTCTCCTGATTATTTACTAATGCGTAATGAGTTTACTGTATCGTAACCGGAACGGCAATTCAAAGGCGCCAACGGCGACCGTGTTTGGGGCTTCACAATAAAGCGCTAAGCTTCGCACCTTCTGACGAACAACGTCAGCGATGTTTACCCCCAGGAGATTCCCATGGCCGCACTCAAAGGCTCACGCACCGAACAATCTTTGAAAGACGCGTTTGCGGTCGAGTCCATGGCCAATCGGCGCTATTTGTACTTCGCCAACAAGGCGGATATTGAGGGACAAATCGATGTGGCCGCCCTGTTTCGCTCCACGGCCCAGGGCGAGACCGGTCATGCCCACGGGCATTTGGAGTTTTTAGAGGCGGCGGGCGACCCTGCAACGGGTCTGCCTTTCACCACCAGCCGCGAAAGCCTGGCCTCGGCGCTGGCCAGCGAGTTGCAAGAACACACCGACATGTACGCCACCATGGCCGAGACCGCCCGCGCTGAAGGCTTTGACGACATTGCCGATTGGTTTGAAACCATCTCCAAGGCCGAGCGCTCGCATGCGCAGCGCTTTCAAAAAGCCTTGGACGAGTTGAAAGACTGATCCCCCCCGACGCCCAAGCGCGGCCTCAGTCCATTTTGATGTTGGCCGTTTTGATGGCCTTGGCCCATTCGGCGGTTTCTTTGTCCAGCACCTTGGTGGTGTCGGCGGGCGAGAGGTAACGCACTTCAATGCCGGCGGCGTCGGCACGCTGCTTGGTTTCGGGCAACTCCATGCTGCGCTTCACCTCAAGCGAGAGTTTTTGCAGCACGGCAGGCGGAGTGCCGGCTGGGGCATACAAAGCCACCCAGGACTCGAGCTCAAAATTGGCCAAACCGGCTTCGGCCACGGTGGGCACATTGGGCATGCCGGGGTGACGGCTTTTGCCGGTGACGGCCAGCGCTTTGAGCTTGCCGGTTTGTACGTGTTGCATCACCGAAGGCGGGGTGGTGATGAAAACCTCCACCTGACCCGCCAGCACATCGGCAATGGCCTGGCCCGAACCTTTGTAGGGCACATGCACCATGTTCACGCCGGTTTGCAGTTTGAAAATTTCGGTGCCGATGTGTGAGACCGAGCCATTGCCTTGCGAGGCGTAATTGAGTTTGCCCGGGTGTTGCTTGGCGTAGGCGATGAACTCTTTGAGGGTGTTGGCCGGCACCGAGGGGTGCACCGCAATCACGTTGGTGGCCACGGTGATCAGGCCCACGGGCGTGAGGTCTTTCAGCTCCCAAGGCAGCTTGTCCATGAGGATCGGGTTGGCAATGTGATAGCCCGAGTAGGACACCAGCAAGGTGTGACCGTCTTTGGCCGCCTTGGCCACGTTTTGGTAAGCCAGGTTGCCGCTGGCGCCGGGCTTGTTGTCCACCACCACCGACTGGCCGATCACGCGTGCCAAGGGCTCGGCAACCAAGCGCGCCGAGGTGTCCACCAAGCCGCCCGGTGGGTTGGGCACCACCAGGGTGATGGGTTTGCTGGGGAAGGCTTGCGCCCAGGCGCTCAGGGGCGATGCCAGGGCGACCAAAGCGGTGATGACTGTGGCGCAGAGAAGGCGGCGGGGGGTGTGTTTCATCCAATGTCTCCGAAGGTCTGGGTTCAGCGCATGCCGATTTGGGCGTCGATGAAAATGTTTTTCGCTTCACGCGGCAGGCTGCGCCAGTACTGGTGTTGCGCGTGCAACTGACCGTCCAG
>CANFMK010000106.1 GCA_947448325.1 Comamonadaceae bacterium | reverse complement strand
CGGTTTGATGCTGGCTGGCTCGTTCTTCATGCCCGGTGGTGCACCTGCTGCCGGTTGGACTTTGTATGCGCCTTTGACGCTGCAAATGGGCCCTTCCATGGACGCCGGTATTTTCGCCATGCACATCCTGGGCGCTTCGTCCATCATGGGTTCGATCAACATCATCGTGACCATCTTGAACATGCGCGCCCCGGGCATGACCTTGATGAAGATGCCCATGTTCGCCTGGACTTGGTTGATCACCGCTTACTTGCTGATTGCCGTGATGCCTGTGTTGGCCGGCGCGATCACCATGACCTTGACCGATCGCCACTTTGGCACCAGCTTCTTCAACCCCGCCGGCGGCGGGGACCCGGTGATGTACCAGCACATCTTCTGGTTCTTCGGCCACCCCGAGGTGTACATCATGATCTTGCCGGCTTTCGGCATCATCAGCCAGATCGTGCCCGCTTTTGCGCGCAAGAAACTGTTTGGCTACGCCTCCATGGTGTACGCCACTTCGTCGATCGCCATTTTGTCGTTCATCGTGTGGGCCCACCACATGTTCACCACCGGCATGCCGGTGACTGGCCAGTTGTTTTTCATGTACGCCACGATGCTGATTGCCGTGCCGACCGCTGTGAAGATTTTCAACTGGATCGCCACCATGTGGCGCGGCTCCATGACCTTTGAAACTCCGATGCTGTTCGCTGTGGGTTTCATCTTCGTGTTCACCATGGGCGGCTTCACCGGTTTGATCTTGGCGATGGCGCCGATCGACATCCAGTTGCAAGACACCTACTACGTGGTGGCGCACTTCCACTATGTGTTGGTGGCCGGCTCCTTGTTCGCCTTGTTCGCAGGTTTCTACTACTGGGTCCCCAAGTGGACCGGTGTGATGTACCACGAAGGCCGCGGCAAGATCCACTTCTGGTGGTCGCTGATTGCCTTCAACGTCACTTTCTTCCCGATGCACTTCTTGGGTTTGGCCGGTATGCCCCGTCGCTATGCCGACTACCCTATGCAGTTCGCTGATTTCAATGCCGTGGCTTCGGTCGGTGGCTTCCTCTTTGGCTTTGCGCAGGTGTATTTCTTCTTGTTCGTGGTCGTGCCTTGCATGCGCGGTGAAGGTGTCAAAGCGCCTCAGCGTCCTTGGAACGATGCCGATGGCGCTGGTGCTGAAGGCTTGGAGTGGGAAGTTCCCTCGCCAGCGCCTTTCCACACATTCGAGAACCCACCCAAGTTGGACGTCACCGCCACCCGCGTGATTGGCTGAGAAAAAAACCATGACACCTGAACAAAAGAAAAGCAATTTGCGCATGGCCTTGACTTTGGCCTCTGTGGCCGCGATGTTTTTCATCGGGTTCATGGCCAAGATGGTTCTGTTGGGCCATTGAGCACTTCACACTGAGCATTCGCCTGCCATGAATCTGCGCAACGAAAATTCCAAAATGATGGGCAAGTTGGCTGTGATCACAGTCGCCATGTTCGCTTTTGGCTATGCGCTGATTCCCTTGTACAAACACCTGTGCGAAATCACCGGGATCAACATCCTCTCCTTGGTCGAGCGTCAAGTGCCAGGCAACGGTGTGGCGGGCGCGGATGCACGTGCGGTCAACAGCCAAGTGGACCTGTCGCGCTCCATCACGGTGGAGTTCGATGCCAATGCCCGTGGGCCCTGGGAGTTCAAACCCGAAACGCGCTCGGTGGTGGTCCATCCCGGTGAACTGACCACGGTGATGTACGAGTTCCAAAACGTGCAAAACAAACGCATGGCGGCCCAAGCCATCCCCAGCTATGCGCCTCACCAAGCGGCAGCCCATTTCAATAAGCTGGAATGTTTTTGTTTCAATCAGTACACCCTGGAGCCTGGCGAGAAAAAGCGCTGGCCCGTGGCGTTTGTGATTGACCCCAAATTGTCCAAAGATGTGAAAACCATCACTTTGTCGTATACGTTTTTCGAAGTGGGCGGCAAAACGCCTGCGGCCCCTGTGGCCATAGAAACGGCAGCACCTTTGTTGAAAGCTGGCACATGAGGCCTGATCAGCAGCCCCCGAAAGCCACGTTTTTGCGCACCTTGCAGGCGGTCATGTGGTCGTTTGCGGGTATGCGCAAAGGCAGCGAATCGCAAGAAGATATGGCGCGTTTGAACCCTTTTCACATCATCGCGGTGGCCATTGGCCTGGTGGTGGTGATGGTGGTGGGTTTGATCGCGCTGGTCAATTGGGTGGTGATGCAGCCATCGACCCTTTCGTGAACACAGATTGATTTTGAAGATTTGAGAGCAGGAGTACACATGAGTTCCACCGCACACGGCACCACGCCTTACTATTTCGTTCCCCACCCTTCACGTCACCCCGTGATGGCAGCCATTGGCTTGTTTTTTGTGATCCTGGGCGCTGGCCAGTGGGTCAACGGCGCCGATTGGGGCAAGTACTCTTTGTTTTTTGGCCTGATCTGGTGGTTGACGGTGCTGTACCAATGGTTCAGCGAAGCCGTGGGCGAAAGTGAAAGCGGTCAATACGGTCGCAAAATCGATTTGTCTTACCGCTGGAGCATGACCTGGTTCATCTTCTCCGAAGTGATGTTCTTCGGCGCTTTCTTCACGGCCTTGTGGTGGGCACGTACCCACTCGTTGCCTGCCCTGGGCAGTTTGGAAAACGCCTTGATCTGGCCTGACTTCAAAGCCGTGTGGCCTACCTTGGCTGCCGGTGCCACCGCATCGCCTGCCGGGATTGTCGAGCCCTTCCAAACCATGTCGCCCTTCTGGTTGCCCACCATCAACACCGGTTTGTTGTTGACTTCGGGCGTGACCTTGACCGTGGCTCACCACGCTTTGCAACACGGTGACCGTGCCAAGACCATCAAATTCATGTGGCTGACAGTGCTCTTGGGCGTGACCTTCTTGTTTGTCCAAGGCTACGAATACGCCCACGCTTGGACTGAAATGAACTTGAAACTCAGCTCTGGCGTGTATGGTTCTACCTTCTACATGCTCACCGGTTTTCACGGCTTCCACGTGTTTGTCGGCATGTTGATGTTGTTGTTCATCACTTTGCGTTTGCAAAAAGGCCACTTCACCGCGGATCGCCACTTTGGTTTTGAAGGTGCCGCCTGGTACTGGCACTTTGTGGACGTGGTCTGGTTGGGCTTGTACATCCTGGTGTACTGGATGTAAGTCGACTCAGTCGCATGAAAAAAGCGCCGAAGGGCGCTTTTTTTGTGGAGGTTGAGATGTGCTGCAGAGAGTATGCGGCAGCGTTGGGCGTGCTGATAATTCGAGCCCCAGCGTTGGGAGACTGAAGCTTCAAGCCCCAGCAGGTATGCCTGAAGGCTGGATGTAACCTAACTTCCAAGCCAGCAAAATACAGACAAAGAGCACAATGGAAAAGCCGACGCGAAATGCGAGCGCTTTGGCCATGCCGCCTGAAGGGTGCTTGCCAGAGGACTGGCCATCGCCCTTCATCATGTAAAACAAGGCAGCGCCTAAGCTGCCCAAAATGGCTAAAAATGCGATTGCAACAAGGTAGGTCATGCGCAGGATTATCGGATGAGTGAGAAGAGTTTGCTCCAAGCAGATGATTCGCAGCGCCAATACCTGCGCTTTGTGGGGATTTTGCTGGCAGCCTTGCTGTCTGTGGCGCTGACGAGTTCGCTCGGCTTTTGGCAGTTGCGTCGTGCCGCCGCCAAAGAGGACTGGCAAGCGCAAATGGCACAACGCGCCGAGATGGCGCAGCTCGATGGCGCCAGCTTGGGGCAGGCCGATGACAGCCCCGAAAACCGTGCTGGCCTGATCCACCGCAGCGTGCGTTTGCAGGGCCAGTGGTTGGCGGACAAGACCTTGTTTTTGGACAATCGGCAAATGAATGCCCGTGTGGGCTTTTATGTGGTGACGCCGCTGCGCTTGACGGGTTCTGATACCGTCATTTTGGTGCAGCGGGGCTGGGCCCCAAGGCATTTCACAGAGCGTGCGCAACTGCCTGAGGTGGCGACACCGACCGGCGAAGTGTCCATCACAGGGCGAATAGCCCTTGCCCCTTCCAAGCTCTATGAATTGGGGGATTCAGGTGGCGGCCCGATACGGCAAAATCTCGACTTGGCTGCGATGCGTGCTGAGACGGGCTTGCCCTTGCTGGAGGTGACGGTGGTGCAAACCGGCGCAGCTTCAGAGGGGCTTTTACGCGAATGGCCCCAACCGGCCACCGGTGTTGAAAAACACTATGGCTATGCTTTTCAGTGGTTCGGGCTCAGCGCCCTGATCACCTTGCTTTATGTCTGGTTTCAAATTGTCCGACGAAAAAAACCTTCCTCACGCTAGCGGGCAAGATGCGCCTTTGGGCTTTACCGTGCACAGCATGCCGACCCCCAGAGACGCCTTGCAGGCCGACGCGGTCCGCACCCGCATGGGCCGCTGGAAGATGCTCTTTGTGCTGCTGATTTGCGCCTCGCCGGTGATCGCTTCCTACTGGACGTATTACGTGATTCGACCCGAAGGTCGGCGCAACTACGGCGAGTTGATTGAACCGCAACGCCCGTTGCCTGTGATGGCCACTGTGTCTTTGTCGGGTGAGACGGCGCCCTTGGCCGCGCTCAAAGGCCAATGGCTGTTGATCAGCGTGGGCGGCGGTGCCTGCGATGCCGCTTGCCAACAACGCCTGTATTTTCAGCGTCAACTGCGTGAGACTTTGGGCAAAGACAAAGACCGTCTCGACCGGGTCTGGCTGATTCAAGACGAGGTGGCACCTGCCGACGCCTTGTTACCCGCGCTGGCCCAAGCCACGGTCTTGAAAGTCAAAGCCCAAGACCTACAGGCTTGGCTGCCCCCTGCAGCAGGACAAAGCCTGGATGCGCACTTGTACCTGGTCGACCCTTTGGGCAATTTGATGATGCGTTTCCCAGCTCAAATGGACGCGCCTGGCGCCGCCAAAGCCAAACGGGATTTAGAGCGGGTGCTGCGCGCTTCGGCCTTTTGGGACACCCCCGGTCGCTGATGCCATGAATGCTGTGGAACTGTACAACTGGACACCGGCCTTGCGCGTCATGGCCATGGGCTTGCTGTTGGCCCTGGGGCCTTTGTGTTGGGTCTGGTTGCGTCACCGTCAAAATGACTTGGCCGGGCGCAGGCGCGCGCTGGTGTTGCTCACCTTGTTTCTGACCTTCGATCTGGTGCTGTTTGGTGCTTTCACCCGTTTGACCGATTCCGGATTGGGTTGCCCTGACTGGCCAGGCTGTTACGGCAGCGTCACGCCCATGGGGGCCGAGGCCCATATCGATGCAGCGCAAACCGCCATGCCCACCGGTCCTGTGACCCATGGCAAAGCCTGGATCGAGATGATTCACCGCTATTTGGCCACCGCCGTCGGTGTGCTGATTTTGACCTTGGCGGTGTCCAGTTGGACCAGCGCCTTCAAGCGAGACGCCAACGCCCAACCGGCTTGGCCCACATTCACCTTGGTTTGGGTGTGCATGCAAGGAGCGTTCGGCGCCTGGACGGTGACCCTGAAGTTGCTTCCCGCCATCGTCACCTTGCATTTGCTCGGCGGCCTGGGCCTTTTGGCCTTGCTGTGCACGCAAGCGGTGCGCTCGCGCACGCCATCTCGAACCCCATTGCGAACCCCTCTCTCGCCCACTTTGCGTGCCTCGCTGCTGTGCGTCACGGTGTTGGTGTGGATGCAAATCACTTTGGGCGGCTGGGTCAGCACCAACTATGCTGTTTTGGCTTGCCAAGGCATTGCGCAGTGCAATGCCCAGTGGTGGCCCCAATGGGATGGCTTGGGTTTTGAGGTCTGGCGAGAATTGGGCCACACGGCCAGCGGTGAGATCTTGCCTTTCTCCGCCTTGGTCTCGATCCATGTGGTGCACCGGGTGATGGCGATGGTGGTGGCGGTGGCTGTGCTGGGCCTGGCCTGGCGCTTGAAAGCGGCCCAGGTGTTGGTGCGCCAAGCGCATTACTTGCAGCTCTTGATCGCGCTGCAAGTGCTGACCGGCTTGTCCAATGTGGTGCTGGGCTGGCCCTTGCTGGCTGCGGTCATGCACACCGGCGGCGCGGCAGGCTTGGTGGTGGTTCTGACCTGGGCACTCACCGCCAGCCAACGAATTTCGGACTCTTTTCATGTGCGTGCTCCCAGCGTGGTGGGCCGCATCGATACAAGGCCTTTGGCATGACTGAACTTGTGACCCCTGCAGCGTCAACTTGGCGCCAGTTTTATGCGCTGACCAAACCCCGCGTGGTGCAGCTGATTGTGTTTTGTGCGCTGATTGGCATGGTCTTGGCGGTGCCGGGCATGCCCAGTGGCGAGCAACTGCGTTTGGGCTTGATCGCTTGCGCTGGCATTTGGTTGGTGGCGGGGGCTGCAGCCGCTTTCAATTGTCTGGTCGAGAAAACCATTGACGCCAAAATGAAACGCACCGCGTGGCGCCCGACCGCCAAAGGCGAGTTGTCCGACCGCCAAGCTTTGATTTTTTCAGCGGTCCTGTGCGCTGCCGGTTCGGCCCTGCTCTACGAGGCGGTGAACCCTTTGACCATGTGGCTGACCTTTGCCACCTTCGTGGGCTATGCGGTGATTTACACCGTGGTCTTGAAGCCCTTGACGCCGCAAAACATCGTCATCGGCGGCGCCTCCGGCGCCATGCCGCCGGTGCTGGGTTGGGCGGCCATGACGGGCGACGTCGGACCCGAGGCTTTGATTTTGTTCTTGATCATTTTCTTGTGGACACCGCCGCATTTTTGGGCCTTGGCTTTGTACCGTGTGGAGGACTACCGCAAGTCCGGCCTGCCCATGTTGCCGGTCACCCACGGCAATGAATTCACCCGCTTGCAAGTGCTGCTCTACACCTTTGTATTGATGGCCGCTTGCCTCATGCCCTTCATCTACGGCATGAGTTCTTGGTTGTACCTGTCGGTGGCCGTGGTGCTCAGTGTGGGCTTTATCGGCTATGCCTGGGCCTTGTGGCGTCACTACTCAGACGAATTGGCCCGCAAAACCTTTCGCTTTTCCTTGATTCATCTGAGCGCCTTGTTTGCCGCCTTGTTGGTGGACCACTATCTTTTTTGAATTCACCATGATCACCACACCCGACACCGCCACACCCGAGATCGTGGTTGTCCAACGCCGAACCCTGCTGGCTTGGGGCGCAAGCCTGGGCTTGGGTGGCTTGCTCACCGCCTGCAGCCCAGACCGCCCCAGCTTCAAAGGGGTGGACATCACCGGCGCAGATTACGCTCAAGGCTTTGCCGCGCAAGACCACAACGGCCAACCGCGGACGATGGCCGATTTCGCGGGCAAGGTGGTGATCGTTTTTTTTGGCTATACCCAGTGCCCAGATGTGTGTCCGACCTCGATGCAAGAGTTGGCTGAAGTCAAGCGCCTGCTGGGCGCCGAAGGCGACAAATTGCAAGGCCTGTTCATCACCTTAGATCCCGAGCGCGATACGCCTGAAATGCTCAAGGCCTACATGGCCAATTTCGACCCCAGTTTCTTGGCCTTGCATCCCACGCCTGATCAATTGGTCTCCATCACCAAAGACTTCAAAATTTATTACAAGAAGGTGGAAGGCAAAACGGCGACGAGCTACACCTTGGACCATTCGGCCGGCAGTTACACCTTCGACACGCAGGGGCGGGTGCGTCTGTACAACCGCTATGGCAGCGGGGCTGCGGCCTTGGCCGATGACGTGAAGACCTTGCTCAAACCCACCTGAATCCAGTCGAAAAAAATGCCGCTAAAGCGGCATTTTAGGGAGTGACTAGCCTGTTACTTGACGGCGACTGGCTTGCCGAAATCAACCCAAGTCTTGCCATCGAATTTAACCATTTGCATGGTTTGGAACAAAGCGAAATCAGTAGGCGAAGTGCTTGCAATCACGCCGGGCAATGCCATGGGAATTTGGAAGTCCTTGATGTTGGCGGCTTGTTTCATGATGTTTTCGCGGGTCAGGTTATCGCCGGCCTGTTTGAGCACCTGAACCATCACCTGGGAAACTGCATAACCGTATGCGGCATTGCTGTCATCTGGGTTGATTTCTGGGGCGTATTTCTTAATCAGATCTTTCATATCTTTCATGGTGGGGTCGTTTTCCCATCGTGGATCTGAGCCTTCTTTGAGGTAAGTCATCGAAATGATGCCAACGGCCTTGTCCAGACCTGCAGGCTTTAAAACACTGCCTACCGAGCCAGATACGTTGTTCAGATAATGTGTAGGTTTCCAGCCTACTTCATCAATCTTGCGAATGGCTTGCGCTGCGAATTTCGGTGTAGTGATGTTGAAGAAGGTGTCAGCGCCTGAACCCTTGAGGGAAACAATTTGCGAGTCAATGGTGGGGTCTGTGAATTCATAAGTAGCCTGGGCCACGATCATGCTGGCAGCTTTTGCACCTAGACCCTCTTTGAAGCCGTTGAAATAATCTTTACCGTAATCATCGTTTTGAACCAATACCGCAATTTTGGCATTCGGCTTGGTGGCCAAGATGTGTTGCCCATAAAGCTTGCCCTCAGAGTGGTAATTGGTGTTAAAGCCAATCGTCCAGGGGAAGTTTTGCGGATCGTTCCATTTGGAGGCACCTGTCGCAAGGAACATGTGCGGGACTTTTTTCGCGTTCATGTACTTGTGAATCGCGGTGTTGGACGGCGTCCCCAAAGTGCCCATCATCAATAACACCTCGTCTTGTTCGACCAGTCGCCGCACCATTTCTACCGTTTTGGGTGGGCTGTAGCCATCGTCTACGCTGATGAAGTTGATCTTGCGACCATTTACCCCCCCCTGCTCATTGAGTCGCTTGAAATAGGCCGACTCCATCTTGCCAATCACGCCGTAGGCCGAAGCCGGGCCGCTATAGGGTATGGTTTGACCAATTTTGATTTCCGTGTCGCTGGCGCCTGTATCGTATTTTTTCTGTGCCGAAGCCGGCATGGCAAACGTGAGGATCGACAGGCACAAGGCGCTCAGGGCAAATTGTCTCTTTTTCATGATGGTCCTTAGGGTGAGTGAAACGTCAAAAAGTGAAATCAGTTGGGGGATGGGCGAATTTTTTCGCCAATCAGACGCAAAGCGCCCGCAATGCCGGTGGGCATGGTGTACATGAACAAAATCAACATGACACCATAAATAGCCCAGGGCGCAGCTTTGGAAATCTGGTCGGCAATGTTGGGGATGAACTGGATAAAGATGGCCCCATACAAAGAGCCTGGCAGTGAGGTGACCCCGCCAATCACCATGCCCACCATCAAAGTGATGGAGAGGAACACAGTGAAGCTGTCAGGCGCCACAAAAGCCACCAAAATCGCGCTCAAAGCGCCGGCCACGCCGGTGAACATGGCGCTCACCCCGAAAGCCAGGCTCTTGTACAAAGGCGTGTTGATGCCCATGGATGCGGCGGCAATCGGCTGGTCACGGATCGCGATCAGCGCACGACCGACGCGGCCGCGGATCAAGTTCCAACCGATGACGAACATCACCACAGTGACAGCCAAGGTGAAGAAATACAGCCAGCGGTCAGAGTTGAGCTTCAGTCCGAACAACATGGGCCAAGGGGGCTCGGGCTTCATGATCACAATGCCTTGGACCCCGCCGGTCAGGAATTCCAAGTGCTTGAATTTAAGCAATTGCGGCAAGGAAACGGCCAATGCGAAGGTGGCCAGGGCCAGGTAATGCCCTTCGAGTCTCAAGGCCGGCAGGCCAAACAAAAAGCCCACGGCCAAGCAAATGGCAGCAGCAATTGGGATCGTCATCCAATAGGGCATGTCGACCTTGTCCATCAAGATGGCGCTGGTGTAGGCCCCGATGGCCAAAAAGGCGCCGTGGCCCAGCGAAATTTGACCGCTGTAGCCAATCAAGATGTTCAGGCCCACCAAGGCAATCGCGTAGGTCAAGACCATTGAGGCCTGAAACACATGGTAGTTGCTGATTAAAAACGGCAGGGCGCAGGCCGCGATCAGGCCTAAGACCAGGCGAATCCACGGCAAAGGGGTAGAGGGGTTCGAAGCTAAGTTGGTAGACATGTGTTCAGACCCTTGAAACAATCACTTTGCCAAACAAACCGGCGGGTTTGATGGTCAGCACCACAATGATCAGCACCAGGGCGACCGACAGCTTGAGCTCGGTGCCAATGACATAAGCGCCCAATATGTTTTCGAGAATGCCGACGATGAAGCCGCCCAGCACCGCCCCGCCAGGGCTGTCAATGCCGCCCACCAAGGCGGCGGCAAAGGCATACAGCAAGATGCCGGACATCATGTTGGGCTCCAAAAACACCACCGGTGCGATCATCATGCCGGCCACCGAGCCAATGGCCGCAGCCAAGCCCCAGCCCAGGGCCAGCATCCAACCCACGCGAATGCCCACCAAACGGCTGGAGTCCGGGTTTTGCGCGGCAGCCCGCATGGCCAAACCCAGCGGCGTGAATTTAAAAAAGCTGTACAGCAAGACCAGCAGCACCAGCGTCACGCCGATCGACCCCAACTCATGCGACGAAATAAAGTGCAACCCAAAAGGCGGCTGGGCCGGGAAAGGCGAGGGGAAAGATTTGATGGTGTAAGAGAAGACCCAACCGGCGATGCTGTTGAGAATCACCAGCAGGCCAATGAAAACTACCACCACGTTCAAGACAGGGGCTTTTTCGACCGGTTGAATGATGACGCGCTGAATCACCACCCCCAGCGTGAAGGCCAGCAAAATCGTGCAGACAAATGCCAGCCAATACGACACGCCTGCGTTGATCAGCGTCCAAGCCATGTAGGTGGCGAACATGGCAATTTCGCCTTGGGCGAAATTGATGTGGTGGGTGGACT
>CANFMK010000105.1 GCA_947448325.1 Comamonadaceae bacterium | reverse complement strand
TGCCTGTTGTTGTTGCACGGCACCGGTTCGGGCAACTTCAGCTGGCGCAGTCTGATGCCCCTGCTGGCGCCGCATTTCACGGTGGTGGCGCCCGACCTGCCCGGCCACGCCTTCACCAGTCGAGGGCCTGAAGGCGCGCTCTCGCTGCCGGGCATGGGCGAAGGCCTGCGCGCGCTGATGCTGCAGTTGGGGCTGACGCCGCAGGTGCTGGTCGGTCATTCGGCCGGCGCTGCCATCGCGGCGCAAATGGTGCTGGCCTACAGCAGCATGGCGCGCAGCACCCTGATTGGCCTGAACCCGGCTTGGTTGCCGCTGCCCGGCTTGGCGCATGGCTTGTTCGGTCCTGCCGCTCAACTGGCCGCGCTCAACCCTTTGTCCGCTTGGGCGACGGCCAAGCTGGCGGCCAAACCCGGCACGGTGGCGCAATGGCTGGCCCGCACCGGATCCAGCCTGGATGAACAAGGGCTGGATTTGTACACCCGGGTGCTCAGCGATTCGGGCCATGTGCACGGCGTGCTGTCGATGATGGCGGCCTGGCGATTGAAACCCTTATCAGAGCGCTTACCGCTCATTCAAGGCCCGGTGTGCATGGCGATTGGCGAGAACGACCAAACGGTGCCGCCATCGCTGGCCGAAACCGCCTGCAAGTTGCTGCCGCAGATTCGCAAAAGGGTTCAGGTGGGTCTGGGGCATTTGGCGCACGAACAAGACCCGCAGGGCACGGCGCAGCTGATTGTGCAGTGGTGTTTGTCCCACTGAACCTCCAAAGCCAAACCCGTCAAAGCCCAGCGCCAGATCTGCGCCTTACATCGGACGGATCAAACGCTTGACGGCAGCCACGGCCTCGCGCGCATCGGTGAAGATGGCATCGGCCCCGAGGGACTGGGCTGAGATTTCCTGCAACATGAAGATCGGCCCGCCCAACACCACACGCATATGCGGGTTGCCCGAATGGGCGCGCAAATGGGCAATCAAATCCGGCAAGGTGGCCAGTTGGGCTTGCAGGGCAACCGATATGCCCACCACATCAAACCACTCGTGGGCCACAGCACGCAGCAACTCCGATTCGGTGGAAGAGATCTCCAGCACCACCTCGGCACCGGACTTGCGGAAAAAATCAGCCACGATGGTCAGTCCGAGAAAGTGCTGCGAGCCGGGCGCGCACGCCAGCATCAAGCGCTCGCTGTCGCCTTGCCCCTGTTTACCCGCAGGGGACTCGTAGCCCAAGCGGTAAATCATCTGATGCATGATGGCCAAACCGCAGGTGACTTGGGTGAAATCGCACAGGTCCTGCTCCCACAACACCCCCAAATGACGCGCAGCAGGTGTGATCAGCTCTAAAAAGATGTGATCGTGTGCCAAGCCGCGATCCGTCAAAGCGTCCACCACCTGATTGGCTTTGAGGGTATCGCCTTTGAGGCAGTGTTGTGTGAACGCCAGGAACTCCAAGCGCTCACCGGACGGTTGCGCATCGAGGCTTCGGTCCTTGGATGCGTCTGGGAAAAATTGCTGCACATTCAGCAACCGCGGAATGATCTGCTGTTCAATCACCCCCAGCAGCGCCTCTCTGCATTCCTCTTGCTGGCCGCGACCCTTTGGGGTTCCACCGCTTTGACCACCCAAGCCATTGAACTCAGACATGTTCATTCCTTGCAGCACGAGCGTGTCACCTTGGAAAAGGTAAAAACTGGGGCGTTGATTCGCCAGCAACATAGCATGCCAGTTCGCAGCTGCAGAGTGATTTATAAATATTTTGGCGTCAATCAACAACCATGAGAAACCCTTGTCTCTCCCGGCATGCGCAGTTGCCACGTGCTGGCCCTCTGGGCAGGTGCTTCAAAAAAGGGTTAACCCAGGTGTAAGACCATGCCCAGGTGAGGGGCAATTTGTCCGTACAAAGGGCTCAGGGCAGCCCCCCAAAGGGTCCATTGAGCTGAACAGTTTCAAAATTCAACACCGCAGCGATGCTCACCCACACCCAGTAAGGCAGCAGCAACACACTGGCCCAGCGCGATAAGCGCCACAAGCCGACAACCAGGGCGGCGATGGACAGCCACAGCCACACCACCTCCCAAAGCGCCCAGTCCGGCCGCTGTAACTTGAAATACAGGGCGCTCCACAACATATTGAGCAGCGCATTGGCAGCGAAGAGTCCCGCCACACGGCAGCGCAGCGCGACCGTGTCTGCCGCTTGCCAAGCCTTAGACCCACTGAGGGCGCACAGCGTGAAAATGGTGCTCCAGATCACACCGAAAGCGGCGTCTGGGGGTTTCCAGTCCGGGTGTTTCAGCGCAAAGTACCAAGGCCCCAGTTCGGTCAATGCGCCGCCCACACCCGCAGTGGCGTAACTCAAGGTGAATGCCCAGGCAAGGCGAGTGACTGCTTGTTTGTTCATCGCCCGTATTGTCCCCGAACTGGCGACGCCGCCTGGCTGAGCCCAAGCGCTCAAGCCCCATGGACGAGGCGAAAGCCTGGCTTCAGGTTCGCGCCAAGCCCAAGAGATGCGCCATGTCCTTGAGGAAAATGCGCACATGGGCCATGGGGTCCTTGCGCGCCAGCTCCTTGTTCATATAAGACTCGAAGGTCAAACGCTGCACGTCGCGGTCTTCGCAAATTTTGACAAACTTTTCACGGCGTCGATCGCTCTGGTACCAGAAGTACTGCATCACCCCCAAAATCCAGAAGACACGGCCATGTTGCTTCATGAAGCTCTTGCGGCCCTGCTTGAGGCAAGCGCTGTTGCCGGTTTTCAAGGCCATGTGCGCCGCTTGCGCAACGCGCCTTGCGCAGTCCATGGCGTAATAAATTCCTTCGCCCGAAGAGGGTGCGACCACACCAGCGGCGTCACCCACCACCACCACATCACGCCCGTTGTCCCACTGCGGCAAGGGCTTGAGCGGAATGGGCGCGCCTTCACGGCGCAAGGTGGGGGCATCGCTCAGACCTGCGATGGCACGCAAACGCGCTGTCGCACTGCGCAGCGAATACCCCTTGTCTGCGCTGCCCATACCCACACTCATGGTCTTGCCGTGTGGAAAAACCCAGCCATAAAAGTCGGGGGAAACCTCGCCTTGGTAGTAAACGTCGCAACGCGCTGCGTCATAGCCGGGCTGACCCACAGGTGCAGCAATGATCTCGTGATAAGCGAACACATACTTGGTTTTATGCGCATTGGGAATGGCCTGGCGCGCCACCTCAGATCGCGCACCATCGGCGCCCACCACCATGCGGGTCGACACCCTGACCTGCGCAGCGTTGTCTGCAACGGTATGCGCTTTCGCCGTGACAGGGGTGTAGTGCACCCACAGCAGTCCGTTGTCATCATGCGCCAACTGGTCAAATATCGCCTGACAACGCACGACGCCTGACAAAGCCGCACGTTCACGCAAATATTCGTCAAACTCGTCTCGGTCGACCATACCGACAAAGCCATTGTCGATGGGAATATCGACCTGGTTGTCTGCTGGCGAGATCATGCGGGCACAGCGCACTTTGGCCACCAGCAGGTGGTCAGGAATGTCAAAGTCCTTGATCAAGCGCGGTGGAATCGCCCCGCCGCAGGGCTTGGTTCGACCCATTCGATCGAGCAATAAAACGCGCCAGCCTTGGCGAACCAAATCATGCGCGGCCGTAGCCCCTGCGGGCCCACCCCCCACCACAACGAAATCAAAATCGGTTTGATTCATGAGCTTGACCCCTCTTTAAGCCATACCTGATCATCCAAATTCATCGCCAAGGCCGTTGCCGATGACCGCGTGCGTGTGGGACTGGCGCGCAAACGCAAAGCAACACCTGCTGACAGCGCGAACATGATGGCTTGCAGACCGAAGACGGCGGCATAGGCCGTACTTTGTTCACCCAGCAGGGCGTGGGCCAGATCACTGGCCGCTGTACCCAGCAGCCCCCCTAGGCCAAAGGCTGCCGCTTGCGCTGCGCCCCACAAACCCATGCGCGTCCCCTCGCGGCCCGGCCCACCCTCACCGGCCAGACGCATCATGGTGGCGATGGCGGCGATGGAAAACGCACCATTGGCCACCCCCAAAAACACCACATTGGCCTTCAGCGGCCAGTCGGCTGACATGGCCGAATGCACCAGACCCACCGAAGCCAACGCCGAAAACAAGCAGCCCCCGACCATCCAGGCCTGCACCGAACCCCATCGCCCGGCCACCCAGCGCGAGCCCGCGCCAGCCACAGCCAGCATGCCGATCAACACGCCCATGTGGTGCCAGCCTGACAGCTGTGTGGTCTGCCCTGGCGTGAAGCCATGCACAGCACCCGCAAAAGGCTCCAAGATCAAATCTTGCGCACTGTAGGCCAGCATGGACATGAAGACGAAGACGGTGAACGTACGCGCAGCAGGTTCGCCCCAGACCTCATGAAAAGCAGCTTTGAAATTTTGTTTTTGCAAGCGCTGTGCAGTCTCACTGTGCGTGACATGGGGCTGTGGATCTGCGTCTTTTTCCAAGCCCCATAAACACACTGCCGTGATCAGCGCAGTCAGCAGACTCAGCCCGGCCGAGACCTGGAGCAGGCGCAAGGGACTGTAGGGGTCAATCAGCTTGCCCACAATGCCGGCCGTCACGGCAAAACCCACAATCATCATCAGCCACACCGTGGTGGCCGCTGGAGCTCGGCGCTCATCCGGTACGCGTTTGGCCATCAATGCCAACAGCGAAGTGCCACATGCGCTCACGCCCAAGCCAATCAAACTGAAGGACAAGACGGCCAGCCCGACGCCATACCCAGGCTGCGTAGCCATCCACACCGTGGCCGTGGCAGCCATCACGCCGCCCAGCCCCAGCACCAACATGCCGCCCATCATCCAGGGGGTGCTGCGCTGGCCTTTGTCCGCACCAAAACCCATGCGCGGGCGCACCATTTGAACCGCGTAATGCCAGGCCACCAAAAAACCGGGCAACAAAGCCGGCAAAGCCAACTCGACCACCATGATGCGGTTCAGGGTCGATGTGGTGACCACCACGACCGCGCCCAAGCAAGCCTGAATCAAGCCCAGACGAATGATTTGAAACCAGCCAAAGATGGGTGTATTCATGCGATGCCCCCTGCAGTTTGTAGCGAATTCCAATGCCGCAGGCCCCATGCACTGACCATCATGCCGGCCACAAACAGCGGCACGCCAAAGGCCGACACATGCAAAGCGCGCTCGACGGGATGACGTAAAAACTTGACCATCAAAGGCCACTGCAAAACGGCCAATACGAGGACGGCCGTTGCGTGCAAAGGCAATTGCCAGTTCGCCAGCAGCAAGGTCACCGCCACTTGCGGCACCAACATGAAGACACACGCCATGCGGGCCGCACCCTGCGCACCCAGTTGCACCGGCAAAGAAGCCACACCCATGCGACGGTCACCTTCAATGGCCTTGAAATCATTCAGGGTCATGATGCCGTGCGCACCCAGGCTGTACAGCAGCGCCAGCACCAACGAATGCGGGCCCGGCCATGCTCCGCCCAGCATCACCGCAGCACCGGTCAACCAGGCCAGCCCCTCGTAACTGAGCGCACAAGCGGCGTTGCCCCACCAGCCATTGCTTTTGAGCCGCACAGGGGGTGCGCTGTAGGCCCAAGACAGCACAATCGCCAAGCCGCAGGCCGCAAAGCCCCAAGGCCCCATCAAGGTGGCCCACAGCAAAGACAACACAGTCCAGGCGATGGCGATGCCCAGGCCCCAGCGTCCTGGCATGCGACCCGAGGGAATGGGGCGCTGCGGCTCGTTGATCGCGTCCACATGGCGGTCAAACCAGTCGTTCACCGCCTGGCTGCTGGCACACACCAGCGGACCCGTGAGCACCAAACCCAGCAAGAGCAAAGGCCAGCGCTCACCCAAGTCTTGACCCGAGGCCACCGCGCCGCAGGCGAAGGCCCACATGGGCGGAAACCAGGTGATGGGCTTGAGCAACTCAGCCACCGTGGCCAGCGCCGGACGGGAACGCGGTGGCGAGAAGCTCAGGGGTGCGAGGGGTGGGGTGTCCATGCCCCCATTGTGGAGAGACTTTTTAAAATGTCAACTAGGATTGACATTAAGTGTCAATTAAAATTAACACACCTCAATTGGCGTCGGTTTCGACTTCCGCCACCATGCCGAAACGGCGCAACTTGACGTACAGGCTTTGGCGCGACAAACCGAGCATTTCCGCAGCCGAAGCGCGGTTGTTGTGGGTCAACTCCAGCGCGGCTTCTATGCACATGCGCTCGATCGTGTCCACCGTCTCCCCCACAATGTCTTTGATCGGACGACGGCCCACCAACTGAGACAAATCGGCAAACGGATTGATTTGACTTTGTGACACCGATGCGCCACCTTGCAAACGGCGGTCCATGTCCCGCACGAAGAAGGCATACAGAGGTTCAGGCCTGGCCAAGCTGACCGCAGAGATCTCGACCGGCAAGGTCATGCCTGACAAAGTTCGCACTTCGGTGGCGAAATTGCGCACGGGCAATTGCTGGCGCAAGCTGGTGTTGAGCACCCCCCAATCGACCGCGCCGCGCAACAGCCAACGCTCCAAACTTTGACCCACCACTTGCGAGCTGGCCGTCAGGCCCAGCAAGGCCATGCCCTCTTCGTTGACACTTTTGACCAAGCCAGCGGCATCGGTGAGCATCCAACCGTCTGGAAATTGCGACATGGCTTCACTGAGTACCGAGGCATCGCGGGGGTCGTGACGGGTTTCGGCGCCGACTTCGCGGCTGACCAGACGCACCAGAAACTGCGCCCCCCCCTCCTGGCGAAACACCGTGGCCGAAACCGTCCAGGCCGCTGGCAGCCCTGTCACTTGGGCTGCGCACATTTCAATGCGGCCTGTCGCCAAAGCCATGCGCAGCAAAGACTGCACCTCGCCTTGGCTTTCCGGTGCAAAACACTCGCGCACATCCCGTCCGACCAGGCGTTTGCCGGCGTCTTTGAGCAGGGCTTGCGCACCGATATTGGCCTCCAAGACGCGCTGGGAATTGGCGTCCACCATGAGCACCGCTTCAGCCGAAGTGTCAAACAAGACGCGGTAACGTGCCTCGATGTGGCGCAGTCGCAAATAGTCGCGCTCCATCGATTGCTGGGTTTCAACCAAACGGCGCTGCAACTCGGCCAGACTTTCCAGGTCGCGCCCCATGGCCAGCAATTTATCGCCGGCCAAAGGCAGCACCACGTATTGCAATGCCACTTCGTTGCCCAGTGAGGTGGCGTGGTTCACATGCCGCCAGCGCATGCCTTCAGGGGCACCTCGCGACTGCAGCATCTCTTGAATCTTGATGCGGCTTTCCACCGTGACCGTGTCCAGCCAGTTGCGACCGATCCAGGCTTGGCAACCCAGCGCGGTCAGGCTGTCTCGACCCACCGACACATCCTCCACCACGCCTTGCGCACTCATGATCAGGGTGATGTCCGACACCACACCGAGCAATTGCGAAAACGTCGACGAGTCCAAAGAGGGAAGCTTCATGATGTAAACCAAATGCACATGCGTATCAGAAAATTGACACCTTGTATGTCAGCTGAGTATAGGCGCAGATTTGACCATTTCATACCCATGCCTTCTTGATAAATATCAAAACCATCAGAAATGAGATGGATCCAAGGCCCTGGCGCCGGATCTGGCCAGCGCGGCCGGCATGTGCTGCGTCAACCACGCCACCGTGCCCGGCGCATCATCGGCCACCACCTCGGCGGCAATCACTTTCAAACGCTCGGCGTCCAGCAAGGCCATGGGGCCGCCCAGGAAAATGCGCATGGTCAAATTGTCTGCACTTTGACGCAGCTGTGGCAAAAGCGCCGCCAGCGTGTCCAGTTGCCGATCGGTACTGACCGATATGCCCACCGCATCAAACCAGTCTGACTGGAACATGCGCTGGAACTCCGTCACATCCTGCGGCACGGCAACGGTCACGGTCCAGCCGGCGCGTTTGAAAAATTCGCTGAGCATGAACATGCCCATGCTGTGCTGGGCCCCCGGCTCGGTCAGCAGCAACAAGCTCCAACCATTGCGCGCTTGAGGCGACTCTTGCAAAAACTCAGCACTGAAGTCATGTAGGAGCTGCTGCAAATGGGCTGACGCAATCGTGGTCATGCCAAAGTCCAGACGATCGGCGCTCCACCACTCTCCGAGCAAGCGGGCGCAAGGGGCAATGCCCTGAAGGTAGATGTCGGCCAGCGATTGGCCCTGGCGCTGCCAACCGAAGACCACTTGCCGCGCTGCGTCCAAGCCCTGCAAGCAAGCCTGCGCCAGATTGTGCACATGCACCGGGTCGAGCGCAGATTTGTCGGAAAAACGGGTACCGCCCACCAAACGCGGACTGACCGGGGTCTGGCTGCGCTGGGCCTCGGGCAAGGGCGTGACCTGACCCAAGCCGGGCTGCGGCTGAGCGGAGTTTCTGAGATTGAATTGAGCCATGACAAGCACCGATCATCAGGAATGAATTACCAGCGGCCCATGCGCGCTTGTGCAAATGCCCTTCGCAAGACCGGTTTTCATGGGCCAACCTGAACTCGCGCGACACAGATCGGAGTGTGAAGGGGATCCGCTAACTTGTATTCGGTGTAAACCCTAGCTTCATTTATTTATGTCAATTTATGTTGACACACTGTATTCCTGGATTTACATTCGTTCCAAGCCCAAGTTCCAACAAGGTCCTGTATGCCCCGAAGCGATTCTCAAGTTTTGTACACGCCAGCGCAACGCGTTCGGCGTGATGCGACCGCTTGGACGCTGGTGCAAGGTGTGCTGGCCCCGGTGCAGTTCCTGATTTTCGGGATCAGTCTGTACCTGGTTGTGCGCAGTTTGCAGACCGCAGAACATACCGACTGGGCCCTGAGCTCGGTGGTGCTCAAGACCGTGGTCTTGTACACCATCATGATCACGGGCGCCATCTGGGAAAAAGTGGTCTTTGACTGCTACCTCTTCGCGCCCGCATTTTTCTGGGAAGACGTGGTCAGCATGATCGTGATGGCCCTGCACACCGCCTATGTCTGGGTCTGGTGGCAAGGTCAGTGGAGCGCCACCGACCAGTTACTGCTGGCCCTGGCCGCCTACGGCAGCTACGCCATCAACGCGGCGCAATACATCCGCAAGCTGCGCATGGCGCGACTGCAAAAACCTTCCATCCCTTCTTTGCCCGACACGGGTGCACAGGCGAGCACATGAGCCCAGTCATACCGATCCGTTCAGAGTCCGCCGGTTGCACCGACGTCACGCCCTTGGTCGAACGCGGCCAGCGCGAGGTGTTTTGTGGCCTGACCGGCATCATCTGGCTGCACCGCAAAATTCAAGACGCCTTCTTTTTGGTGGTGGGCTCACGCACCTGCGCGCACCTGATCCAGTCGGCTGCCGGGGTGATGATTTTTGCCGAGCCCCGTTTTGGCACCGCCATCATCGATGAACGTGACCTGGCCGGTCTGGCCGACGTGCATGAAGAACTCGACCGCGTGGTCGGCCAGTTGCTGGCGCGCCGGCCCGACATCCGCTTGTTGTTTCTGGTGGGCTCCTGCCCTTCCGAGGTCATCAAGCTGGATTTGTCCCGCGCCGCCGAGCGCCAAAACCAAATCCACCACCCTGCGGTGCGGGTGCTCAACTACTCCGGCAGTGGCATAGAAACCACCTTCACCCAAGGCGAGGACGCCTGTCTTGCTGCGATGGTGCCCGGTTTGCCGACCAGCACCGACACAGCCCCCGCCCTGATGGTGGTGGGCACACTGGCCGATGTGGTCGAAGACCAGATGCGCAGTCTCTTTGACCGCATGGGCTTGCAGGTCAGCTTTTTCCCACCGCGCAACAGCCAAGCCATGCCGGTGGTCGGCCCCAACACCCGCTACTTGTTGGCCCAACCCTTTTTGGCCGATACCGCCCGTGCCCTGCAGTCGCGCGGCGCGCAGCACTTGGCCGCGCCCTTCCCGCTGGGCGTGGAAGGCACGACCGCCTGGCTGCAAGCCGCCGCCAGCGCATTGGGGGTGTCGCCCGAAGTGTTCGAACAAGCCACTGCCGCACCGCGTCAGCGTGCCGAAAAAGCCCTGGCGGTGCAACGCCAACAGTTGCAAGGTCAACGCATCTTTTTCTTCCCCGACTCGCAGCTCGAAATCCCACTGGCGCGCTTCGTGCACCGCGAACTCGGCATGAGCCTGGTGGAAGTGGGCACACCCTATTTGCACCGCCAACACATGGCCGCTGAACTGGCTTGGTTGCCCGAAGGCACACGCATCAGCGAAGGCCAAGATGTGGACCGGCAACTGGAACGCTGTCTGGCCGATGCACCCGACTTGGTGGTCTGCGGCCTGGGCCTGGCCAACCCGCTGGAAGCCCAGGGCATCACCACCAAATGGGCGATTGAGTTGGTCTTCACCCCCATTCAAGGCTACGAGCAGGCGGCCGATCTGGCCGGCCTGTTCAGCCGCCCACTTCGCCGCCGCCTAAAGCTGGCGGCCTGAACGCGCAGGAACATACCATGCAACTGACGCTCTGGACTTACGAAGGCCCGCCCCATGTGGGCGCCATGCGCGTGGCCACCGCCATGACCGACGTGCACTACGTGTTGCATGCGCCGCAAGGCGACACCTACGCCGATTTGCTGTTCACCATGATCGAGCGGCTGCCGCGCCGCCCACCCGTCACCTACACCACCTTCCAGGCGCGTGATCTGGGCGGCGACACGGCCGAGCTGTTCAAAGACGCTGCACGCCAAGCCATGGCGCGCTTCAAGCCCGCCGCCATGCTGGTGGGCTCGTCGTGCACCGCCGAGCTGATCCAAGACGATCCGGGTGGTCTGGCGCAAGCCCTGCA
>CANFMK010000104.1 GCA_947448325.1 Comamonadaceae bacterium | reverse complement strand
TGGCATGCCTGAAGATCAGTTGCGCAGCATGAACAACATACCGCCCAAAAGGCTGATCAAGGCGGGCTCCACATTGTTGGTGCCACGCAAAGGCGCGCTCGATGCCGACGTGACAGAGCATTTGGCTGACAACGCCCAAATGGCGTTTTCACCTGAAGTGGTCCTCAAACGCATCGTGCTCAAAGCACGCAAAGGCGACACTTTGGCCAGTTTTGCCAGCAAAAATGGGGTCAGTGTGAGCAACCTGATGAGCTGGAACAAACTCAACGCCAATGCACCGCTCAAGGCCGGCCAGTCGATTGCCGTGCTGATTCCCACCACACAAGGACGCGCGCAGGCCAAGGGGGCGCCAGCAAAGACCACGAACGGCAAAGCGCCCGTCGCCGTGGCGCACGGCAAAAGCGCGCCAGTTGCGCAGCCGTCACCAACCAAAGCCAAAGCCAAATCCCAGCCTCACAACTCGGTGGTCAAAGTGGCCAAGAAGTAAAACAGTCTTTCAAACAGGTTTCCACAAGAGGCTCTCAAGCGATTGTTTGAAACATCACACAGCGAAGCGCTTTTTGCTTTTGTACACAGACTCATTGGTGTAAGCCGCTTGCAAAGCGGCGCGGTCCACCACCAAAGGGCGATTCAGGCCTAGGCGCAATGCGCGACTGCGCCACGCCGTTTGAAGCAACTCTTGTCCAAACTGGCCATCGGGGCAATAACTTTCACGCAATTTGTCCACCGTCCCCAGGTAAAAAGCGCGATCCCCCTCCCATGCATGGGCAGGCACACTTTTGAGCAAGTCGCTTGGCCCTGCCGTCATCAACCATTTCAAGGCGCGCACCACGCCATCGGTCAGGCCTTGTATCAACTCGGATTTGAGTTGGATGAATTCGGTTTTAGCGAACAAACAAGTGGCTGCGCTGGGCCCACCCATCCACAACTGCGTGCCCTGCAAAGACCGGGTCTCTGCCACAACCCGCACCTCACTTTTGTATTCCAGCCAACTCATCAATGGGTCCATGTGACACAAGGCATCGACAGCCCCGCCGCGCAAATGATCGATCGCTGAATTCATGGCGCCCACCGGCACCAAAGTCATGTCACGTGGATTCAAACCCGCCTGAAGACCCCACAACACGGCCATGGCATGACTTGAAGAGCCCCAGTCAGAAATACCGATTTTGAAACGCTTCAAGTCGCTCAAGTTTTGAAAGGAGGCCAATCTGCGCATGGCGATGCCCAAACTGATTTGAGGCGTGCGGCTTTGCAAGACGAATGCTTTGATTTTTTGCCCGTGTTCGTTCAAATCAAAGACTTGCTCGAAAGGGCCACTGACCACATCCACCAACCCGGCTGTCAAGGCTTGTTGCACCTGCGTTTCCGAATCGAATTCACACCATTCAATTTGAATCCCCAAGGCTTTGAAATACCCCATTTGGTCTGCCAGTACCAAGGGGAAATGTGTCATGCTGGCGCGCAGCGACAAGCCCAGGCGTACTTTTGGCAGATCCGTCACGGTGCTGTGCGCGCAAGTGACGCCCCATCCAGCCGCCAGCGCCAGCAGATTGAATTGACGTCGTCCCCACCGTTGCACGCTGCGCCCCCCTGTAGATCGCCCCCCTGGCGATCACGCACACAGCTTAATCAGGGGCAAGGATGGGCACATCGGGAATCATCCCAAGCGGGTTTTCACGTAATGGATTGGCACTAGGGAAATCCACCGATTCCCGGTTTCAGCGGCGATCGACCAGGGCGTGGGCGATGGTGCCCAGATCCACATACTCCAACTCGCTGCCTGCAGGCACGCCACGGGCCAAGCGCGTGACGCGCAAGCCCTTGCTTTTGAGCATTTCGGCGATCACATGGGCGGTGGCCTCGCCCTCGGCGGTGAAGTTGGTGGCCAAAATCACTTCTTGCACCACCCCGTCCACGGCGCGCTGCAGCAGTTTGGCCAAACCAATGTCTTTCGGGCCAATGCCGTCCAGCGGGCTGAGTTTGCCCATCAGCACAAAGTAAAGGCCTTTGAAGGACGCAGTGCGCTCGATCGCCGATTGATCGGCCGGGGTTTCCACCACGCACAGCTTGCTGTGATCGCGAGACGCATCCTGGCAGGTGGCGCAGATGGCAGACTCGGTGAAGGTGTGACACAGATCACAATGGCGCACGCGTTCGACGGCTTCTTGCAAGGCACGCGACAGCAGCATGGCTGCGGCCCGGTCACGTTGCATCAAATGAAACGCCATGCGCGCTGCCGACTTGATGCCCACGCCCGGCAAAGCCTTCAAGGCCTGGGTCAAGGCGTCCAGCGTATAGGCGTCAGACATCGCTCAGAACGGCAGTTTCATGCCTGGGGGCAGACCGGCCGTCAGCTTGCCCATTTTTTGTTGCGAGGTTTCCTCAGCCAGGCGCACCGCATCGTTCATGGCCGCAGCCACCAGGTCTTCCAACATGTCTTTGTCGTCGGCCAGCAAACTCGGGTCGATGGTCACGCGTTTGACGTTGTGTTTGCAAGTCATCAAGACCTTGACCAAGCCACCACCGGAGGCCCCCTCCACGTCAATGAAAGCGAGTTCGTCTTGCGCTTTTTTCAGGTTGTCTTGCATCGCCTGGGCTTGCTTCATCAGGCCAGCGAGTTGTCCTTTGTTGAACATGAGGGGATTCCTTTGAGGGTAAGAGAAGATGTTTGAAGAATTACAGTGGCTTGACGCTGTCAGGCACAATTTTGCCGCCAAAGTCACGCAGCATGGCTTGCACCAAGGGGTCGTTTTCGATCAAGGCCTGCGCGGCCCATTGCCGCTCGTTGGCGGCCACGGTGTTGCGCAACAAAGGGCTGTCGGTCACTTTGCCCATTTCAAAGGCCAGCTCCACTTCATGGCCCAGCGCTTGGAGTGCGGTTTTCAAACGCTCCCGTGCGGCAGGCTGATTCAAAGACGCACGCTCCAGGCGCAACTGCCAGCGGTCGGTATCGCGGCCTAGCAACTGGGACTGCAGCGCCAACTCTCGCACCAGAGCGTTGATCAGTTCTTTGTCAGACATGTCGCGCACCAACGCGGCCCAAAACTCGCCCTCATCCGTCGGTATCAATTCGACCGCGGCGCTGCGCTGGGGCACGTCCCTGCGCGGTGCGGTGCGCTCAGAAGACTCGGAGGTTTCACGCACCGATAAGACCTGTAAGGGCGGCGGGTCCTGAACGGCTTCGGTGTGCACATCCGAGACAAACGGCTCGTCTTCCTCCAGGTCCACCCAAGGGGGCGGGCCATCGTCTTGTACGGGTGCGGGTGCGGCCGTGTAAGGGGGTGCAGGGGTGGCATGGGCCACAGGCCTTGGAGCCGAGGGGGCTGAGACGGGCGTTGGTGCGGCCTGAGCTTTCACGGCCTGCGGCGCTGAAGGGGTCAGTGACTCAGGGGCTGATCGTGGACTTTTTTTTTCAGCCGGGGTCGAGGTCATGGCACCGGGTTTGAACGCCAGCAGGCGCAGCAACACCATGGTCAAGGCCACATACTCGTCTGGCGCCAGACCCAACTCGCCTCGCCCATGCAGGCACAGGCTGTACAAGAGCTGGGTTTCGTCGGCCGCCATGCTCCGCGCCAGCCGGGTGATCTCATGCGCATCCGGGTCGCTGTCGTCTTGCGCCATGTTCGGCACGGCCTGGATCACGGCCATGCGCTGCAACACCAAGGACATGTCTTCCAGCGTCGAGGCCGCAGACAAACCATTGCGGCGCAAGGTCTCGACCAAGTCCACCACGGTCGCGCCATCGGCCCGGTCCAGTGCATCAATGAATTGCAACACATGGCTGCGGTCCACGGTGCCCAGCATCTGGCGCACAGTGGCTTCTTGCAACTGGCCGCTGCCAAAGGCAATGGCTTGGTCGGTGAGGCTCAAGGCGTCACGCATCGAGCCGCGCGCCGCGCGCGCCAGCATGCGCAAGGCCAAAGGCTCAGCCGGAATGTTTTCTTGCACCAACACCTGGGTCAAATGCTCAAACACGGTCTCAGGCGCCATGGGGCGCAAATTAAATTGCAAGCAGCGCGAGAGCACCGTGACCGGTACTTTTTGCGGATCGGTGGTGGCCAGAACAAACTTGAGGTACTCGGGTGGCTCTTCCAAGGTCTTGAGCATCGCGTTGAACGCGGTGTTGGTGAGCATGTGCACTTCGTCAATCATGAAGACCTTGAAGCGCCCTTGCACCGGTTTGTAGACCGCCTGCTCCAGCAGGCTTTGGACTTCGTCCACACCGCGATTGGAGGCGGCGTCCAGCTCGGTGTAGTCCACAAATCGGCCGGCATCGATGTCGCGGCAAGCCTGGCAAACACCACAAGGCTCGGCCGTGATGCCGCCCTGCCCGTCTGCGCCTTGGCAGTTCAGCGATTTGGCCAAAATCCGCGAGACTGTGGTCTTGCCCACCCCTCGGGTGCCGGTGAACAAATAGGCATGGTGCAAACGTTGTTGCACCAAGGCATTGGTCAAAGCCTGGACCACGTGCTCTTGCCCCACCATTTCGGTGAAATTGCGCGGGCGGTATTTACGGGCAAGAACAAGGTAAGACATGCGCCTGATTCTATCGGCTTGACCAAGCCCTCTGCGACGCATGCCCTACAATAGCCAGCGACGGGCCTTCCCGCATGGTGAAGCGGCCAACCGAGTCAGGTGGGGAACCAAGCAGCTCTAACTGTGGAGCCAGTGCCGGGGTCAAGGCTCGTCAACTTATTCCTTAGATTGGCGGCGATCTCGCAGCCAAGCGGCCACACCAGCGCCCGCCCTGGCCCCACTGGCCATGCTGGCCGTGAGCAAGTAGCCCCCGGTGGGCGCTTCCCAGTCGAGCATTTCTCCTGCGCAAAACACACCCGGACAGGCTTTCAGCATCAAGTCAGAGTCCAGTTCGTCCAGCACCACACCGCCTGCGCTGCTGATAGCCTCATCCAAAGGCCGGGTTTGGCGTAACTGCACTGGCAATGCTTTGATGGCCTGGGCCAAAGCTTCGGGGTTGTTCAATGTCGGTACATCCAGCAGTTCATACAGCAAAGCGGTCTTGATCCCCGCCAAACCCAAGCGGCTTTTCAAATGCGACGACAGGCTGCGCGACCCTTTGGGGTGCGCCACTGCGGCTCGAACAAAATCCAAGCTCCGGTCGGGCAGTAAGTCCAGTTGAAAGCTGGCCACACCGTCGCGCATCAGCACATCGCGCAAGTCTTTGGACGCGCTGTAGACCAAGCTGCCTTCCACGCCGGTGGCAGTGGCCACAAATTCGCCTTGGCGTTGATGAGGCTGTCCCGCCGCATCGCCCCACTGCATGGCCACAGTTTTGAATGCATGGCCGGCAAACTTCTCGGCAAAAAAAGCCGTCCACCCTTGCCCGGTCCGGCCCACCACGTCGAAACCGCAATTGGACGGCAGCAAGGGGGAAACGCCCACGCCTTGCGCCTGCAAGCGCGGCACCCAGGCGCCGTCAGAGCCCAAGCGCGCCCAGCTGCCGCCCCCCAGCGCCAGCACCACCGCTTGGGCGCGGACCGACACCCTGCCTTGTGGGGAATCAAATAGCCACCCTTGCGCTGCCGCGCCAAATCCGTCCACCCAACGGTGGCGCATGTGAAACTGCACCGGCGTCTGTGCGTGTCGCAACCGATGCAGCCAAGCGCGCAGCAAAGGCGCTGCTTTCATTTCATTGGGAAATACACGGCCACTGGTGCCGACAAAAGTCTCCACCCCCAAGCCTTCGGCCCATGCACGCACCTGGTCTGCGCCAAAGTGCTGCAACCAGGAGCCTACCTCGTACGCCTTGTCGCCAAAGCGGCCCACAAAAACGGGCGTTGGCTCCGCGTGCGTGAGGTTCAAGCCACCCTTACCGGCCAGTAAAAATTTGCGCCCCACCGAAGGCATGGCATCCAATACATGGACCGAGACGCCTTGCGCCGACAGTACTTCGGCCGCCATCAGCCCGGCGGGGCCTGCGCCGATGATCGCCACGTCCACGCTCCAGGTGTCAGGATGAGAGTTCTGTGAGATCGATAGGGTCATAAAGCAAGCCTGGGCAGGGGGTTAGGGGCAAGGGTTCAAACCGGCGCCGGGGTTTCTGTCAAAATAGAAGCAGTCTTCACGTCTCTTAGTCGCAACTTCACAAGGAACAGGCCATGGCCAGCGAACTGATCAAACACATTACCGATGCCTCATTTGAAGCGGATGTCCTCCAAGCGGGCAAACCCGTGGTGGTGGACTTTTGGGCCGAATGGTGTGGTCCTTGCAAAATGATTGCCCCGATTTTGGACGAAGTGGCCACCGGATACGAAGGCAAACTGCAAATCACCAAAATGAATGTCGATGAAAACCGTGACATTCCCGCCAAATTCGGCATCCGTGGCATCCCCACGCTGATGATTTTCAAAGACGGCCAGTTGGCTGCAACCAAAGTCGGTGCGATGAGCAAATCGCAATTGACGGCATTCATCGACCAGCAATTGGCCTGAACGCACCCCGCCCCTTTGGTTCGCCCCTGCGAACTGAAGCGGGCCCGTCGATCTGAGCACACGACGGGGCGCTTATGTATTCCATCCCTTTTTTGCTGTCATAATCTCCCCAAGCCGCTGGGTTATCCTCCGCGGCCCTCAGTTTCGCCAAGAGACTTTGAGAGCCCCCACAGAGCCGGCTCACACTCTCGGCACTTGAAATTCACCTCCCCCATTTGTCATCGTCAGTTCCACTCCTGGGCTGCCACCACGCAGGTAAATCCATGCACTTAAACGAACTCAAGGCACTGCATGTGTCTGAAGTCCTCAAGCAGGCCGACGCACTTGAGATAGAAAACACGGGCCGCATGCGCAAACAAGAGTTGATGTTTGCCATCATCAAAAAGCGCGCGCGCGCAGGCGAACAGGTGTTTGCCGACGGCGTGCTGGAGATCTTGCCCGACGGTTTTGGCTTTTTGCGCAGCCCCGACACCAGCTACACCGCCAGCACCGACGACATTTACATCAGCCCCAGCCAGGTGCGCCGCTTCAATCTGCACACTGGCGACATGATCGAGGGCGAAGTGCGCATCCCCAAGGACGGCGAGCGTTACTTTGCCCTGACCAAGCTCGACCAGGTCAACGGCGACCTGCCCGAGAACAACAAACACAAGGTCATGTTCGAGAACTTGACGCCGCTGTTCCCCAAAGAGCAGATGCGTCTGGAGCGCGACATCAAAGGTGAAGAGAACATCACCAGCCGCGTGATCGACATCATTGCCCCTATTGGCAAGGGCCAGCGTGCCTTGATCGTGGCGCAGCCCAAGTCGGGCAAAACGGTGATGATGCAACACATCGCCCACGCCATCACCGCCAACTACCCCGATGTGCACCTGATGGTGCTGCTGGTCGATGAGCGCCCTGAAGAAGTGACCGAAATGCAGCGCACGGTGCGCGGCGAAGTGATTGCGTCCACCTTCGACGAACCCGCCGCCCGTCACGTGCACGTGGCCGAAATGGTGATTGAACGCGCCAAGCGCTTGGTGGAACTGAAAAAAGACGTGGTGATCTTGCTCGACTCGATCACCCGCCTGGCCCGTGCTTACAACAACGTGGTGCCCTCTTCTGGCAAGGTCTTGTCGGGCGGTGTGGACTCCAACGCCCTGCAACGCCCCAAGCGCTTTTTTGGCGCGGCGCGCAATGTGGAAGAAGGCGGCAGCCTGACCATCATCGCCACCGCGCTGGTGGATACCGGCAGCCGCATGGACGAAGTGATCTTTGAAGAATTCAAAGGCACGGGCAACTGCGAAATCCATTTGGAACGCCGTTTGTACGAAAAACGCGTGTTCCCCGCCATCAACCTCAACCGCAGTGGCACCCGCCGCGAAGAGTTGCTGCTCCAGCCCGAAGTGCTGCAAAAAACCCGCATCTTGCGCCAGTTCATGTACAACATGGACGAGATCGAGGCGATGGAAATGGTCTTGAAGAGCATGAAAGCCACCAAGGGCAATGCCGAGTTCTTCGACATGATGCGCCGAGGCGGTTGATTTTCGACCTATAATCTAGGGTTTTCGCGAAAAGTACCCGGATGGTCCGGCGTGGCTCTCGCAACTGAAAAGGAAATAGAAATGAAAGACGGCATTCACCCCAACTACCGCGACGTGTGCTTCCAGGACATGTCCAACGGCTTCAAGTTTGTGACACGTTCGTGCGCCAACACCAAAGAAATGATCACCATGGAAGACGGCCGTGAGCTGCCTTGGTACAAGTTGGACACCACCAGCGAATCGCACCCCTTCTACACCGGTACGCAAAAATCTGTGGACACCTTGGGTGGCCGCGTTGAGCGCTTCCGTAACCGCTTTGGCAAGACCACTGTGGCCAAATAAGCTTTTAAGCTCAAAGCCAAAGGCAGTTCGGGTAACCGGGCTGCCTTTTTCTTTGGCGTAGGTGCACTTACAGGGGCACCAGCGCCCTCACTCTTTCTAATCGCCATGCTATCTTTGTGACCGTGAACCACCCCAGCCCTGCCATCGTTGCTCAACACGCTGTCCGCCGTTTACCTCGGCTGGCTTTGTGGTTGTTTTGCTTGGCTTACGTGCTGCCGGGTTTCATTGGGCGTGACCCCTGGAAACGAGAAGACATCACGTCCTTCGGCTTCATGTCCGCACTGGCCGAGTTGTTCAGTGGGCACACCTCCAGTTGGCTCAAGCCCTTGTTGATGGGTCAAACCGACCCTGGTGCTGCGCTCTTGCCTTATTGGTTGGGTGCCTGGGCCATACAGTGGGCGCCGGCCTGGATACCGCCCGACGCTGCGGTGCGCATCCCCTTTGCCGCTTTGCTGATCTTGACCATGGCCGCCACCTGGTACGGGATTTACGCCCTGGCCCGCAGCCCCAGCGCACAACCTGTGGCTTTCGCTTTTGGTGGTGAGGCCAAGCCGCTGGACTACGCCCGTGCGGTGGCCGATGGAGGCCTGCTGGCCTTGATCGCCTGCCTGGGTTTAGCCCGTTTGGCCCACGAAACCTCCCCCGCGCTGGCGCAACTGGGCTTCACCGCGAGCCTCTTTTTTGGCTTGGCCAATTTGGCAACCTACCGGCGTGCCGCGCTGGGGGTCGTTGCCATCAGTTTGCCCAGCTTGGCGCTGTCTGGCGCGCCTGCGACGGCGCTGTTGCTGGGCACGGGCGGCGCTTTGGTCATGGCTTTTCAATACCGCAGCGCCATGCGGGTGCGGATGCTGGACGTGGGCTTGATCTTGTTGATGTGTCTGGCCTGCGCCTTGCTCACCTACAAACTCAACTTGTGGCGCTGGCGATTGCATTCCCAAGGGCTTTACGACATTCAGCAAATGGCCCGGTTGTTCGTTTGGTTTTTGTGGCCCGCCTGGCCTTTGGCCCTGTGGACCATGTGGCGCTGGCGACTGCAACTGACGCAGGTGTGGCAACACCCGCATCTGGCCTTACCGCTGTGGTTTTTGACCGTCACCTTGGGCACGACTGCCTTGACCGGCTTGAGCGACCGCGCCTTGCTGCTGGCACTGCCGGCCCTGGCCACACTCGCGGCTTTTGCGCTGCCGACGCTGGAGCGCAGCGTGAGCGCCTTGGTGGATTGGTTCACCTTGGTGTTCTTCAGCCTGTGCGCCTTGACGATTTGGGTGGTGTGGCTGTCCATGCAAACAGGCTGGCCGGCACAACCCGCCGCTAACGTGGCCCGTTTGGCACCAGGTTTTGAATTCAGTTTTTCTGCCCCTGCCTTCGCTGTGGCCGTTTTGGCTAGCGTGGCCTGGATCGCGTTGGTGCGTTGGCGCGCCGGACGGCATCGCGCCGCCTTGTGGAAAAGTTTGGTCTTACCCGCCGGTGGCGCGGCCCTGTGCTGGTTGCTGCTCATGACGCTGTGGCTGCCGTTGCTCAATTTTGGTCGGGGCTACGCCCCATTGGTCAGCCAAGTCAGCCGATTGATCGGACCGACGGCGTGCGTGAATACGCATGCTCTGACTTTGTCGCAAGCTGCCGCCTTTGGCTTTCATGGACGCTACCGCCTGATTGCTTTGGGCACGCCGCAAACACCCAACTGCCCTTGGTTGATTGCAGACCATTTGGCGGTGGTTCAGCAACCACCGCCCGCATCACAATGGCGCGAACGCGAAACCGTTTTCCGCCCCACCGACGACGGTGAAGCCATCGTGATTTACGAGCGCATCACCCCTTGAGCACTGCGCAAGGCCAGCGGTCCGAAACCCGCATCATCCTGGCCCACGCCGGCACCGTCCTGACCGGGCAACTGGCCATCATGGCCTTCAGCGTGGCCGATACCTTGATTGCCGGGCGTTATTCCCAAGCTTCTTTGGCTGCGCTGTCGATCGGTTCGTCCATTTACATCAGCATTTACGTCGCCCTGAACGGCATGATGCAAGCCTTGCTGCCCGTGTGGGCGCAATTGCGCGGTGGCGAGCAGTTCACCGAAGTTGGCCGCTCGGTGCGACAAGCCCTTTACCTGTGTGGCGCAGCGATTGCGCTGGGCGTGTGGGCTCTGCTGTGCCCCGACCCTTGGCTGCAATGGACCGAGGTGCCCGATGCCTTACAGGCCGAGGTGCGCAGCTACTTGAAAGTGCTGGCTTGGGCGGTGGCGCCCTCACTGCTGTTTCGCATGTACAGCACTTTGAATCAAAGTTTGGGCATGCCCCGACTGGTGACCTGGCTGCAGGTGGCTGGACTGTGCCTCAAAGTGCCTTTGTCGATCGCCTTCACATTTGGCATTGCGGGCTTACCTGCGCAAGGTGCGGTGGGCTGCGCCTGGGCCACTTTGATTGTGAACTTCGCCATGCTCAGCATGGGCCTGTATTTGCTGCGCACACAAGACGTGTACCGGGTTTA
>CANFMK010000103.1 GCA_947448325.1 Comamonadaceae bacterium | reverse complement strand
TTGTTTTCTTGGCTGGTGTGTTCCCAACTGCGCGAACTGGCCGCGGTATCGCTCAGCATGAAGGTGCCCAGCGTGCCGTTGGCGAATCGCAAATTGATCGCTGCGGTGTCTTCCACCGCAAAGCCGCGCACCGCGTGAGAGACCATGGCTTGAACGGACTCGATTTCGCCACACAGCATTCGCAGGTTGTGCACCTCGTGGATCAAGTTCAACAAAATGGGGCCACCACCGACTTGCGCGCGCCAGGGGCCGTCGGTAAAGTAAATGTCAGGCTTGTAAAAAGTGGCACTGCCAGTGACCGCCACCAGGCGACCCAGTTGACCCGAGGCCACCACCTGCACAGCCGTGGCCATGATGGGACTGTGCGCCCTGTGATGCCCAACCAGGACCTTGGCCCCGGACTGATCTACGGCATCCAACAGCATCTGGCCTTCGGCCATGGAGGTGGCCACTGGCTTTTCTAACAAAACTGGCAAACCCGCCGCGATGCATTGCAAAGTCTGAGGCACATGCATGGCATTGGGCGTGGCGAGAACCACGCCATCAGGGCGGTCATGCGCGAGCATCGCGTCCAAAGAGGGGTAACAAGGCAAGCCGGCCTGTTGCGCAAACTGCATCGCATTGGGAGACGGGTCGACGATGGCACTGAGCGTGCAAGCCGCATGGGTCTGGATCACAGCGATGTGCGCCAGACCGATATAGCCTGCACCAACGACGGCGATGCGGGTGGGGTTCATGGTGGAATGCGTTGTAAATTGAATAAAGAGTTCAACTGAGACCCCACTGCGAAGCGTGTGCGTCGCAGTGGGTTTCTCTTTTTTACTTGCGCAATTTGGCCAATTCAGCCTGCACATCAGCCACGGTGCTGCCCAAAGCCGCACTGTGCTTGTCGATGACGGGCTTCATTTTTTCACGCAGTTTGGCCACTTCAGCCGCAGGCAGCGACGTCACGGTCATGCCGTTTTTCTTCAGCAATTCCAAGTTGGCAGCCAAGGCGGCGCGGTTGGCCGTGCGCTGCATTTTGACGGCGTCATCCGCAGCGTCGTCGATGATTTTCTTTTCTACCGCGCTCATGCTGTCCCAGACCTTCTTGCTGAAGATCACCGACTGCGGGTTGTACTGGTGGTTGGTCAGCGCCATGAACTTTTGCACTTCCCAGAACTTGTTGGCGGCAATCACAGCCACTGGGTTTTCTTGGCCGTCGATCGCGCCTTGTTCCAAAGCGGCATACACCTCAGGAAATGGCAGCGGTGTGGGGTTGGCACCCAAGGCCTTGACCCAGTCCACGTTGATCGGGCTGGGGATGACGCGCAGTTTCAAGCCCGCAATGTCGTCCACTTTGTTGATGGGGGTCTTTTTGGTGGTGATGTTGCGAAAGCCCAGCTCCCAGTAAGACAAACCCACAATGCCTTTGTCGGCCAAGGCGGCGTGCATCTTTTGGCCGATGGGGCCGTCAGCGATGGCATCGGCTTCTTTTTCGTTGGCGAACAAGAAGGGGAAGTCAAACACTTCCAGGGCTTTGACTTCGCTGGACAAAATGCCTGAATTCATCACGGCCATTTCCACGGTGCCGCCCTTGACCGACGACAAAGTCGCTTGGTCGCTGCCCAAGGTACCGTTCAAGAACAACTGCACCTTGATCTTGCCGCCGGATTTGGCTTCCACGGTTTCTTTGAATTTCTTCATGCCGGCCACCGCAGGGTGACCTTCAGGGCCGTTCAGACCGAATTTGAGCGTGCGCTCTTTGATGTCTTGGGCCGAGGCCAAGCCCATGGCGGTGATGGCCAAGGAAGCCAGAACTGATTTGATGAACAAACGTTTCATGCGATGTCTCCTGATTAAAAAGCAAGGTTGTGGATGTACGCGAGAGAAATTGTCCGCATCTGGCGTACCCAGTCAGATGCGGGGTTGAAACTCAATAAAACCAGTGCGCGGGCACCATGACCAACTGCGGGAAAGCCACCATCAAGAACATGATGAGGAATTGCGCAATCATGAAAGGCACCACGCCCTTGGTCACTTCGTCCATGCTGATCTTGCCGGCACCCGCCACCGCGTTGAGCACAGTGCCTACCGGCGGCGTGATCAGCCCGATCGCGTTGTTGATGATGAACAGCACCCCAAAATACACCGGATCAATCCCTGCGGCCTTGACCACGGGCATCAGCACGGGCGTGAGCAGCAAGATGGTGGGCGTCATGTCCAAAGCGGTGCCGACCACCATGGTCAACACCATGATGCACAGCATCAACAGCCGTGGGCTGTCGAGCACGGGCGTGAGTAACTCCACAATCTGGCCGGGCAAGTTGGCCACCGTGATCAACCAGGCCGAGACCATGGCGGCGGCCACCAAGAACATCACCACCGCGCTGGTTTTGGATGCGGAGATAAACAAGGGCAAGAGTTTTTGGAAGTTCAGCTCACGGTAAATCACCGTCGAAACAAACAACGAATACACTGCCGCCACCACAGCCGCCTCCGTCGGCGTGAAGATACCGAACTTCAGGCCAAAGACGATGATGAAAGGCAAGACCAAGGCCCAGGAAGCCAGGCGCAGCGCGTGCAAAATTTCTTTGAAAGTTTTGCGCGGCGGCGGCGTGAGTTGCTCGCTGCGCACCAGCCACCACCAGGTGGCCACCAAGGCCAGGGCCAGCCACACGCCCGGAAAGATCCCGGCCATGAACAGCTTGGAAATGGACACGCCACCGGCCACACCAAACACCACAAAGCCAATGCTGGGGGGAATGATGGGGGCGATGATGCCACCCGATGCAATCAATCCGGCAGAGCGCGACTTGTCGTGTCCAGCCGCAACCATCATGGGCAAGAGCAAAGCGGTGAGCGCCGCCGCATCGGCCACCGCAGAACCGGACAGCGAGGCCATGATCACCGCAGCCACGATGGTCACATAACCCAAACCGCCTTTGACATGGCCCACCAGCGCCATGGCAAAGTGCACAATGCGGCGCGACAAGCCGCCCGCGTTCATGATCTCACCGGCCAGCATGAAGAAAGGCACGGCCAGCAAAGAAAAACTGTTGGCGCCTTCGAGCAGGTTTTGCGCAAGGATTTGCGCATCGAAATTGCCCATGTGCACCATCAAGGCCACACCGCAGAGCAACAACGAAAAAGCAATGGGCACGCCCAAAGCCATGGCGGCCATCAAAGAGCCGAGAAATACGATCACAGTCATGTGGGACTCCTGGACCCGTGTGGGGAAGCCGCTGCGTCACCGTGGGGGGACTCTTCCGACTCTTGGATCAGCATCAGGTGCTCATCGTCAATTTGTCCGGTGACCAGACGGAACAAGTCCATCAGCAAGATCGGCGCGCCGAGCACCGCAAACGCCATGGCACTGGCGTAAAACCAACCCATGGACAACTCCATCACCGGGCTGTGCGAGTCCACATTGACCTTGAACTGCTCCAGCGCGCCACTGAACAACAACCACAGGCAATACAACATCAACAGCAACGAAATACCCATGCACACCCGCTTACCCAGCGGGCCGAGTTTGCCCACCAGCATGTCGGTGCCCAGGTGGGCGTTTTCGCGCAAAGCCACCACAGCACCCAAGAAGGTAAGCCACACAAACAACCAGCGCGACAGTTCTTCGGACACGGTAAAACCGGAGTTGAAGCCGTAGCGCATCACCACATTGCCGAACACCAAAGCCACCATCACCGCCATGGCGGCAGCGATCAGGTAGCCAATCAGGCGGCAATACCCTGCAATGATTTTTTGAATCACGTTCATTCCCTTTTGAAGCCTCCGTGTAATGTACGAACTGGTTAGTTTTTCGGAGTCAGTATTTTCCCTAATTCACGAATTGCACAACTCGCTATCAGTTATGCCGAAACGGCATGCCCCACAAACCGCAGGATCAACTCGACCACATGCTCACGCTTGAGGGTCTTGGCTTTGCCTTGGCTGGCTTTGCTTTGAAAAATCACGCCAAAGGTATGGCGGTTGGAGACATTGAAAAACGTGAAGGCCGAAATCGCCGAGTGAATGTCCACCGGATCGAGTCCTGCCCGAAAAACCCCCTGCGCCACCCCGCGCTCGTAAACGGCACGCACCGATTGAATGGCGTTGCTGTTGAGCGCTTGGATGTTGGTGCTCTGGCGCAAATAGTCGCCGCGCTGGATGTTCTCGTTCATCACCAGGCGGATGAAGTCTTCGTTGTCGCGGTGATGGTCGTAGGTGAATTCGACCAGTTTGCGCAACGCGGCCACCGGGGCCAAATCGCCCAGGTGCAGGTCCGCTTCGATGGCGCGCATGCGTCGGTAGGCTTCTTCCAGCACCGCCAAATACAAGCCGTCCTTGCTGCCGAAATAGTAGTAAATCATGCGCTTGCTGGTGCGCGTGGCCGCTGCAATCTCATCGATGCGCGCACCGGTCAAGCCCTTGTCCGCGAACTCGTGCGTGGCCACGGCCAGGATCTCGGCCATGGTGCGCGCCGGATCGTTGGTTCGCCCCGATTCCTTGGCTGTCTCGGGGACCGCAGTTTTGGTTTTTTTAGAATGTACCAACTGGTTCATTCCTCGAGTATAGGCGGCAGACGCCCCCTGCCCTATCAGGGCAAGCCCTGATCCTGGACCCCTTCATGCCCTGCTGTTCAGTGCGCTTTGCACACATTGGATAATGAACGCCTTCACTTTCCTAGCACCCATGCCCCAAAACGCTTCCGCCTTAGATGCCCGCGACTGGATTGCTGGTCTGGAGAAAGGACTTCACATCATCGAAGCCTTTGACGCAGCCCACCCTCGCTTGACGGCCACGGAAGCCGGTGTGCGCTGCGGCATGACGCGCACCGCCGCCCGGCGCTACCTCAAGACGCTGGAGCACCTGGGCTATGTCGGTAGTGACGGCAAGCTGTATTGGTTGATGCCGCGCATTTTGCGACTCGGCCACGCCTACCTGGAGTCGGCGCGGCTGCCGCGACTGGTGCAGCCTTTTTTACAACGCATCACCTCCGGCACCGAAGAGATCGCCTACCTGGGGGTGCTGGACGGCGGCGACACCATCTTCATTGCCCGCAGCGGGTTGCAGCGGCACACCGCCAGCGGCTACATGCCCGGCACCCGCGTACCAACGCAGGTCACAGCCGCCGGCATGGTCATGCTGGCCTACAACGATGAAGCGTTTGTGGACGATTGGTTGCAATCGCACGATCTGCGGGCTTTCACCTCGTTCACCTTGTCGAGCAAAACGGAACTGCGCGAGACCTTGGCGGGTTTCAAACGCCAAGGTTGGTCACTGTCGGAGCAGCAACTGGAGTTGAATTTTCGCGGCATCGCGGTGCCGCTGCTGGACCGGCAAAACCAGGTGCATGGCGCGATCAGCATCACCATGCCGATCAACCGGGAAGACACCGACCACGCCTTGAACCGGGTGCTGCCAGTGCTGCAAGAAGCGGCGCAGAGTCTGCGGCCGCTGCTCTGAGTCACCCGCTTACGGCGCGGTGCTTGCCGCCGCGGTGGTGTGTGCGCCGCCCAAGAACAAGCGTTCCATTTGCGGGTCGGCCAAAATCTCGGCCGCCGATTTGTGCAAGACCAAACGGCCTGATTCCAGGGCGATGGCGTTGTCTGAGAACTTGAGGGCGCTCTTGACGTTTTGCTCCACCATCAGCACTGTCGTGCCCTGATCGGCCAATTTGCGCAGCAAGCGGAACACATCCAAGACCACCAAAGGCGACAAGCCGATCGAAGGCTCGTCAATCAGCAAGACCTTGGGGCGCAGCAGCAATGCGCGGCCAATTTCCAATTGTTTTTGCTCGCCGCCCGACAAAGCCGAGGCACGTGAATTCATGCGTTCTTTGACACGCGGGAAGAACTCCAGCACCTCAGGGATGCGCTCGTGCGTGGTCTTCATGCCCAGCGTGATGCCGCCCAACTCCAGGTTTTCGTAGACGCTGAGTTGGCCGAACAAATTGCGGCCCTGGGGCACAAAGGCAATGCCATCGGCCAGTAAGGCTTTTTGCGTGGCGCCGGTGATGTCTTTGCCATTGAGCAAAACCCGGCCCTGACGCGGCTTGAGTAATCCGAACAGGGTTTTGAGCACGGTGGATTTGCCTGCGCCGTTGGGCCCGATCAGCAAGGTGATGGAGCCTTTGGGCACTTTGAAAGACAGGTTGTTCAGGATCATGAAATCCTTGTACCCCGCGACCACGTCGTCAAACTCGATGCAGGTGTCTGTGGTGTTCTCTGTCATCTCAATTCCCCAAATAGGCGTCCAGCACCTGTTTGTTGGCGCGAATCTCTTGCGGTGTGCCGATCGCCATGACCTGGCCCTCCACCATCACCATGATGCGATGGCACAAGTCCATCACAAAGTCCATGTTGTGCTCGATCACCACAAAGCTGCTGGCCTTGCCATCAGCCCTGCGGGTTTGGTTTAACTCTTTGAGCAAGGTGCTGATACCGCCGACCAGCGCTGGGTTCACACCGGCGCAGGGTTCATCGAGCAAAACCAAATCGGGCTCACTCATGAAAGCCATCGCAATGTCCACCAACTTTTGCTGGCCATAGCTCAACTCGCCGGCTTTTTTGTCGGCCACATGGCGAATATGGAACTGGTCGATCAAGGCATCGGCCTTGGCACCCAGACCCGAATCACTGGGCGCGAACATGCGGCTGAACATGCTGCCGTGGTGCTCTTGCGCCGCCACGATCAGGTTGTCGCGCACGGTCATCTTGCCAAACACCTGCAGGGTCTGGAAGGTACGGCCCACACCGCGCCGGTTCAACTCCAGCGGGCCTAACTGCGTCACGTCTTCGCCGTTGAGTTCAATCCGACCCTCGTCCGGTGTGATCTGACCGAGCATGCTGTTGAACAAGGTGGTCTTGCCCGAGCCATTGGGGCCGATCACGCCAAAAATTTCGCCAGGGCGCACCTCAAAAGACACGCCGCCCACAGCTTGGATCGCGCCATAGGCTTTTTTGATGTTCGTGACCTTGAGCACGGGCGCGTTCTCAGGGCGGTCATGGTGTTGCGAATGCGTCATGCTTTCACTCCTGCTGCGGCGCGGGCGGCGGAGGCTGCGCGGGATTGGCGACGGGCTTTGATGCGGTCCGGGATGCTGAGCAAGCCATCCGGCAGCCAGATCATCAACACCACCACGGCCGAGCCGAAAACAAACAAATACCAAGCCTGTGCAAAGCGCAACCACTCGGGCAAAACCACGCCCACGGCAGCACCGAGCACCGGGCCCAAAAAGTAACCTGGGCCACCGACCACCACCATCAAATACATCATGATGGAGGCACCCACGGTGAACAAAGCAGGGTCGATGAACTGCACTTGCGAGGCATACAAACCGCCCGCCACACCGGCATACACCGCGCCAATGGCAAAGCTCAGCAGCGTGTAGCTGCGGGTGTCAATGCCCAGGCTTTCGGCGCGAATCGCGTTATCGCGCAAAGCGGTGAACGCCTTGCCCCAGGGTGAGCGCAGCAAACCCCACAGCAACAGCGCCAGCACGATGGTGAAGGAAAGCACCAGGTAGTAATACGCCAGATTGCCGTCAAAACTCACACCGCCCAAAGCGGGGCGCGCGATGTTGTTGATGCCAAAGGTGCCACCCGTCAGCCACTCCTCGTTGCGCATCACCAACCACAGCGCGGTGTTGAAACCCAAGGTGGCAAAGGCCAGGTAAATGGTCTGCACCCGCAGCGCTGGAAAGCCCAGCGCCAGACCGGTGACAAAACAAATCAGCGCAGCCATCGGCAAACCCAGCCAGAAGCTGAACCCCGCTTTGAGCAAGATGGCTACGGTGTAAGCGCCGATGCCAAAGAAGGCGGCGTGACCCAATGACTTTTGACCGGCATAACCCACCGTCAAATTCAAGCCCATGGTGGCGATGATGAACACCAGCCAGGTGGTGAACATGTGGATGCCATAGTTCTTCAAGAACCCGGGCACGATGACCAGCGCGGCCAAAACCAGCACGGCAAAAAACAGGTTGAGCTTTTTCATACTTTGCGCTCCTCTTTCTTGCCCAGCAGCCCTTGAGGCTTGAACAAGATCACGATCATGAAAATGATCAAAGCCACAGCGTCCTTGTAGGCGGGTGAGATGTAGGCCGCAGCCAAGTTCTCGCAGACCCCCACCAACAAGCCGCCCAGCAAAGCCCCGCGCGAGTGGTTGAAGCCTCCGATGATGGCCGCAAAAAAAGCCGTGTTGCCCAGGCCTTCTCCCATGTCAAATTTCGCCAAATAGGTCGGTGTCACCAGCAAAGCCGCGGCTGCGGCCAAGATGGCGTTGATGGCGAAGGTGTAAAAAATCATGCGTGGCACATTGATGCCCAGCACCGACGCGCTTTCGGTGTTTTGCGCCACGGCTTGCATGGCGCGGCCGGTGACCGTCTTGCTCAAAAAGGCCTGGGTCACCAGCACCAGCACCATGGCAAACACAAAGGTGCCGACATCGCTGGCCGAAAAAGTGACGCCCATCACCTCAAAAATCACGTCAGGAAAGACTTGCGGAAAAGGTTTGGGCTCCGCGCTGTAGCCTGCGCGCACACCATTGCGCAGAGCGATCGACAAGCCAATGGTGGCGACCACGATGGGCATCATGCCGTACTTGAACAGCGGGTCCACCAAACCACGCTTGAACAACCAACCCAGAATCAGAACGGACAAGACAATCGATATTGCAAAGGCCACATACAGCGACAGACCTGAGCCCAAGAGCATGACCATCATGAAGGCCGGCAACATGACAAATTCACCTTGGGCAAAGTTGATGGTGCCTGAGGCTTGCCACAGCAAGGTAAAGCCCAAGGCCACCAAAGCGTAGATGCTGCCCGTGGCCAAGCCACTGAAAAAGAGTTGTAAAAAATCGGTCATGGAAGAACTCTGAAAGTGGATCGTGCCCCCACAGGGCGGGGTCAGCGTGTCGTCACAAGCAAAACGAGGCGGCTAAAGACCGCCTCGCCCACTGGGTCATTGCGAGCCACGCGTGGCCATCCATGGACGGCCGCGTCGCCTCGTTCCTCGCAGTGACGCGGTGGCTTTACTTCTTGGCGCTCAGCGCAGGCAAAGTGGCGTTGATCACAGGATGGCCATTTTTAACTTCCACCAAGAAGCTTTCACGGTCCAAATCGCCTTTGTCGTCAAAGCAAACGTCCATCAAGATGCCAGGGGTTTGCTTGGTGTTGAAGCAACCGCCTCGGATGGCAGCGGCCACAGCTTTGCGGTCCAGTTTGCCGACTTTCTCAATCGCGGCTTTCAGAACATACATGCCGGTGTAACCCTTGATGCCGTTGTGATCAGACTCGGACTTGTATTCAGCCTTGTATTTCTCACCAAAGGCCTTGAACTGGGGCGCATCCACCGTCAAACCCACGTGGGCCAGTGCGCCGTTGGCAGACTCACCGGCCAACTCAATCACTTTTTGACCGGTCAAGGTGGTTTCACCAATCAGCATTTTTTTCACGCCTTGCTTGCGGAACTCACGCAGTGCGCGGGCAGACTCTTCTTCATTGGTGTACACAAAAATGGCGTCGGCCTCGGTTTGCTTGGCTTTGAGCACAGCGGCAGAGAAGTCCACTTGACCCGCATCGGTCGAAATGTCGGCCACGATCTTGGTAGAGGTTCCCTCCAGCAACTTGGTCAAGGTGTCACGACCGCCTTTACCGAAGTCGTTGTTCACATAGACGATCGCCAAGGTCTTGGCCTTGGAGTTGATGAACTTGGCCAGCTTAGGGAAAGAAACGCTCTGACCGAAAGCGGTACGGAACACATAAGGATTGCCTTGTGCCGTGATGGCAGCCGCTTCACCACCGGTGAAGTTGGGTGTTTCACCGCGCTTGGATTCGGCCATAGAGACCATGATGGAGCCAGAGTACACAGGTCCAAAAATGGCGAATGCGTCATTGTCCACCGCTTTTTGCGTCAAGCCCTTGGCCACGCCGGGGTTGGTTTGGGTGTCTTCGATGGTGTAGCTGATTTTCTTGCCCAAAATACCGCCCGTGGCGTTGATCTCTTTGATGGCCAGCTCGACACCGTTTTTGAACACGGTACCGGCGGTCGTGCCGGGGCCTGACAGCTCAACAATGTTGGCGATCTTGATGTCTTGGGCTTGGGTCATGCCCGACACCGCCAAAGCAGCGCAGACAGCCAGGGTTTTCAGGGTAGCTTTCACAGAGGTCTCCTCGAGGGTGGATTCAGGCCAGCATGCACGGCCAAGGGTTGGGAAAGGGTTGTCGTACAGCACAAGCAGGTGCCAATGTAGTGCCGATGACCGAAACAGGGACAGGTGATTGAATTCATAATGATCGTTAATCGCGCATTTATGATCAATGATCGAACGTTTTAGGGGTTAGCACTGGGCCGACTTTCGCCTGACTTCAAAGCATGTTGCGTGGACAAATAGGCGAACACCAGGCCAGGTCCGATGGTGATGCCAGGCGCCGGATACACGCCGCCCATGATCGAGTTCATGTCATTGCCCAAGGCATACAGCCCCTCAATCACCCCACCTTGCGCGTTCAGGACTTGGGCATGCGCATTCGTTTGCAGACCTTGCGCAGCGCCAATGTCGCCGGGGTAGAGTTTGACGGCATAAAAAGGAGCTTCCCTGATGGCGCCCAAATTCGGATTGGGCCCGCCAGCGCCCGCGTCACCGATGTTGTGTTGATACGCCGTGACACCGCGCTGAAACTCGGTGTCCACACCGGTCTGCGCAAACACGTTGTTTTGCGCCACCGACTGCGCCAACCCTTCTGCTGCAATGCCCAATTTTTGAGCCAACTCGGCCAGGGTGGCGCCCTCGGTCAAATAGCCATCGGCCAAAAACGGCGCCAAGCCCTTGCCGCCGGGGCGCACCATGCCCATGCCGTATTGGCGCAGGGCTTTGGCGTCCGC
>CANFMK010000102.1 GCA_947448325.1 Comamonadaceae bacterium | reverse complement strand
TGATCAACCGCAACAAGCGCGGCATGCGCATCGACCTCAAGCATTCCGAGGGCGTGCGCATTTTGCTGGATCTGTGCGCGCAAGCCGATGTGCTGGTCGAAGGCTTTCGACCTGGGGTGATGGCGCGTTTGGGTTTGGGCTACGAGGTGGTGCACGCACGCAACCCGCGCTTGGTGTACTGCAGCATCAGCGGCTATGGGCAGACCGGTCCCTTCAGCCAAAAGGCCGGACACGACTTGAATTACTGCGGCTTTGCCGGTGTGGCCGAGCAGATCGGTACGCCCAGCGGCGAATTGGCCCTGTCGAACGTACCGGTGGGCGACTTGCTCGGCGGCACCATGCCGGCCGTCATGGGCATCTTGGCGGCGCTGTTTGACGCCCAGCGCACAGGGCAGGGGCGTCATGTGGACGTGGCGATTGCCGACGGGGTGCTGGCCAACGCGGTGATCCCGCTGGCCGCCGTCAACCAGCAAGGCCCCACGCCCAAGCCGGGCGGCGATAAATTGACCGGGGCGCTGCCTTGCTATGGTTTGTACCGCACGCAAGACGATCGGTATTTGGCCGTGGGCGCATTCGAGCACAAGTTTTGGCAGCAGTTTTGCACGCTGCTGGAGCGCCCCGATTTGGCCGCCCACCACATTCCCGCCACTCCCGAACTGAACCAGTGGGTGCGGCAAGAAGTCACACACCTGATCGGCGCGCACCCGCTCGCGCATTGGTCTAAGGTGCTGGCCGATGCGGACTGCTGCGTCACGCCAGTGCTCAATGTGCAAGAGGCGCAGTCCTTGCCGCACTTTGTGGCGCGCGGCATGTGGGTGCAGGTGCAGACCTCGCAGGGCGAGCGGGTCACGCAAATGGCCATGCCGGTGCAAATGACGGATTACGTGTTCCAAGTTCAGCGCAGCGCACCTACCCAAGGTGAGCACACCGAAGAGGTCTTGCAGGAGGCCGGTTGGGATGCGACAGCGATTGCGCAGTGGCGCGCTCAGAAAGTCGTAGCATAGAGGCTGTTTGTCACTTTTCGCCACTCAGCCTTGACCCGCCCCTCCATCTCCCGAGCGCCCTCGATGGCGTCCACTGCGACCAGCCCCCACACCATTGCCGTGCACCAGGTGGTGCAAATGCTGCTGGGCGTTAAAGACGAGGATCACCGCGCAGCCATGCTGTCCAAAGTCGGGATTTCACAAGCCCTGCTGGAGTCCGACCTGTCTCGCGTCACCCAAGCCCAGTTCGCCCGACTGATGGCGGCGCTGCTGCGCCACCACCGCGACGAGTTTTGGGGCCTGGGCTCGCAGCCTCTGCCGCTGGGCACCTTTGCTTCGTGCTGTCGCATGCTGGTGGGCCAGCGCAAACTGGGCGAGGCATTGCGCGCCGGTCTGCGCTACTACCATGCGCTGTTGCCCGATTTTGTGCCGCGCTTGGTGGTGCAGTCGGGTGTGGCCTATCTGCGGGTCAGCCCCAAGCGGGCCATGAATGTGCGCCAGGTGTATGCGGTGCGGGTGTTCATGTTTCTCAGCTATGGCGTGATGTGCTGGTTGGCCGCGCGCCGCATCCCGGTCAACGAAGTGGTCTACCCCGACCACGAGACGCTGCACCGCAGCGATGCCTCGCGCCTGTTCCAGGCCAGCATCCACCTGTCCGATGGGGAGTGGGGCTTTCGCTTCGACGCCAAATGGCTGGACCTGCCGGTGGTGCAAAACCAGGAGAGTGTGGAGGAATTTTTGCATCAAGCGCCTGCCTGCCTGCTGGTCAAATACCGCGACCAAGCCAGCCTGACCGAGCGCATCCGCCGCATGTTGCGCCGTTACTTGACCGAAGAAATGCCCTCGCTGGAAGACATCAGCCAGATGCTGGCCACCACCCCTCAAACCTTGCGCCGCCGCCTGCAGCGTGAAGGGCAGGGCTACCAGCTCATCAAAGACGCGCTGCGCCGAGACGTGGCGGTCGAGTTCCTGACTCAAACCGATTTGCCCTTGCTCGAGGTGGCGGCCAAGGTCGGGTTTTCAGAGGCCAGCACCTTTCACCGCGCCTTCAAAGGCTGGACGGGATTGACCCCAGGGGCTTACCGGCAGGCCCACAACGAGCCGGTGGAAGACACAGCCTTGGTTAGCCACTCAGTCTGAAAATGTCATTTCCTGCCAATCATCTTGAGGTGATTGGCGATTGGTAAAGACCTGCTGGGGTTCGATACTGTGCTCGTATCGAACACTTTCAAGGAGCAGGCATGGCCGTTCAACAACGCCCCGTCCACGTCGTCGGCGTGGGCATGATCCCTTTCACCAAGCCCGGGGCCAGCGAGTCCTACAACACCATGGGGGCGCGCGCAGCCCAGCTGGCGCTGGACGATGCTGGCGTGCCTTACGACGCGGTGCAGCAAGCCTATGTGGGCTATGTGTACGGCGACTCCACCGCCGGGCAAGCCGCCATTTACGGCGTGGGCTTGAGCGGCATCCCGATTTTCAACGTCAATAACAACTGCTCCACGGGCTCGAGTGCGCTCTTTTTGGCGCGCCAGGCAGTGGCCAGCGGCATGGTCGAATGCGCCATCGCCTTGGGCTTTGAGCAAATGGTGCCCGGCGCCTTGAAAGGCGCTTACGACGACCGGCCTTCGCCCATGACCCGCTTTGCCCAGGCCATGGCCGACCACCAAGGCGTGGAGCCCAACGCACCGCGCGCTGCGCAGTTTTTTGGCGGTGCGGGTTTGGACTACATCAAAGAGCACGGCATTCGCCCTGACACGTTTGGCCGCATTTCGGTCAAGGCACGTCAGCACGCGGCGCGCAACCCGCTGGCGGTGTTTCGCCAAACCTTGACGCTGGAAGAAGTCATGGCATCGCCCACGGTGTTTGGCCCCTTGACCCGTTACCAGTGCTGCCCGCCCACCTGCGGTGCGGCCGCCGCGATTGTGTGCTCCGCCGAGTTCGCCAAAAAGCACAAGCTCGACATGCAAGTGGTGATCGCCGCGCAGGCCATGACGACCGACATGCCCAGCACTTTTGAGAGCAACGACATGCGCCGCGTGGTGGGTTACGACATGACGGCCAACGCCGCCAAGCAGGTGTACGAAGCCGCTGGCATTGGTCCAGAAGACCTGGACGTGGTCGAGTTGCACGACTGCTTCACCGCCAACGAACTCATCACCTACGAAGGCCTGGGCCTGACCCCCGAAGGCACCGCCGAAAAGTTCATTCTGGACGGTGACAACACCTATGGTGGGCGCATTGTGACCAATCCTTCAGGCGGCCTGCTGTCCAAGGGCCACCCGCTGGGCGCAACCGGCTTGGCCCAATGCTATGAGCTGGTCTCGCAACTGCGTGGCCGCGCCGACCAGCGCCAAGTGGACGGCGCGCGGCTGGCGCTGCAACACAACCTGGGATTGGGCGGCGCCTGCGTGGTCACGCTCTATAAAAAATTATGATCGACCGCCAATACATCGGTCACACCATGCCCGCTTTCGAGGTGGTGGTGGAGGCCGGGCGTTTGCGTTTTTTTGCCAAGGCCACGGGCCAGACCGACGCGGTCTACACCGACGAGGCCGCCGCCCGCGCCGCCGGTTATCCGGCCTTGCCCGTGCCGCTCACCTTCTTGTTCTGTCTGGAGATGGAGTCGCCTGATCCGGCCGCCATCCGCAATTTGCTGGGCATGGACTACCGCCGCTTGCTGCATGGCGAGCAGGGCTTCACCTACCACCGCTTGGCCTATGCGGGTGATGTGCTGCGCTTTGAGCAGCGCATTGCCGACATTTACGACAAAAAAGGGGGGGCGCTGGAGTTTGTCGAGCGCATCACCCGTGTGAGCAACCAACGCGGTGAGCCTGTGGCTGATTTGCGAGCCGTCACCGTGTTGCGAAACGCCTGAGGCATTGACCATGACCCATTCACTTGCAAGCTATGACGCGCTGACCGTGGGCGACGCCATTCCCTCCCTCACTTTGCCCCCCTTGTCGCGCCTGACCCTGGCGCTGTACTGTGGCGCTTCGGGTGACCACAACCCTATTCATGTGGACTCGGATTTCGCGCGCAGCGCAGGCATGCCCGATGTGTTTGCGCACGGCATGCTGTCCATGGCCTGGCTGGCGCGGGTGCTGACCCAATGGGTGCCGCAAAGCGCGATTCGTGACTACAGTGTGCGCTTTGCCGCCATCACCCAAGTGGCCGAAGTCATCACCTGCGCAGGCACGGTGACTGAAAAATTCGAAGTCAATGGCGAGCGCCGCGTGCGCCTGCAACTCACCACCGCCAACGCCGAAGGCCAAGTCAAGCTGACCGGCGATGCCGTGGTGGCTTGGCCCTGAAACATTTCAAAAAGGATTGCACATGACTCGCAAAATCGAAGGTAAAGTGGCCCTGGTCTCCGGCTCAGGCCGTGGCATTGGCCGTGAAATCGCCCGCAAGCTGGCCAGTGAAGGGGCACGCGTGGTCGTCAACGACCTGGATGCCGAACCGGCACAACTCACCGTGAACGAAATCGTGGCCGCTGGCGGTCAGGCCGTGTCATGCATCGGCAGCGTGACCGAGGCCGATTTCGGTGACCGCTTTGTCAAAACCGCGCTCGACTCTTTTGGTGGCATCGACATCATCGTCAACAACGCCGGCTACACCTGGGACAACGTGATCCAAAAGATGAGCGACGACCAGTGGGAGGACATCTTGGCGGTGCACCTGACGGCACCGTTTCGCATCTTGCGCGCGGCAGCGCCTTTCATCCGCGAAGCAGCCAGGCGCGAGGCCGATGCGGACACGCCGGTGTTTCGCAAGGTGGTGAATATTTCGTCCACCTCGGGGGTCTACGGCAACGCCGGTCAAGCCAATTACGCCACCGCCAAGGCCGGTATCAACGGGCTGACCAAAGCCATGGCCAAGGAGTGGGGCCGTTACAAGGTCAACGTCAACAGCGTGGCTTTTGGCCTGATCATGACGCGCTTGACCCAGCCTTTGACCTCTGGCGACGCCAGCGTGGACATCGGCGGGCGCACCATCGCAGTGGGTGTACAGCCTGACCGCCTCAAGGCCGCAGAAGCCACCATTCCGCTCGGACGCGGCGGCACACCCGAAGAAGCGGCGGGTGCGGTTTACATGTTCTGCATCCCTGAATCCAATTACGTCAGCGGCCAGGTGCTGGTGTGCGGCGGTGGCCGGCCATGAGCGCGGACAGCGTGCTGACCTACCCGCGCACCGTCTTTCGTGAAGACCACGAGATGCTGCGTGAGACGATTCGCCGATTTTTAGAGCGTGAATGCAAACCGCGCCAAGCGCAGTGGGATCTGGATGGCAAGGTCGACCGCGAGACCTGGCTGAAAGCCGGACGCGAAGGCCTGCTGTGCACCACCTTGGACCCTGAGTGGGGCGGGGCGGGTGGCGACTTTGGCCATGCGGCGGTGATCGTCGAAGAAATCGCCCGTTCCGGTGTGGCCGGTTTGGGTTTTGGTTTGCACTCGGACGTGGTGGCGCCCTACATCTCGCGCTTGGGCACGCCCGCGCAAAAGCAGCAGTGGTTGCCACGCTGCGCCACGGGTGAGGTGATGTTGGCGATCGCCATGAGCGAGCCCGGTGCGGGCAGCGACCTCAAAGCCATCCGCACCACGGCTCGCCGCGAAGGTGACGAGTACGTCATCAGCGGCGCCAAGACCTTCATCTCCAATGGTCTCAACTGCGATCTGGTGGTGGTCGTGGCCAAAACCGAGCCTGAATTAGGGGCCAAAGGCGTGTCGCTGATCTTGGTCGAGGCCGATCGCCTGGGTTTTCGCAAAGGACGCAAGCTGGACAAAATGGGCCAGCAAGCGGCCGACACGGCCGAGTTGTTTTTTGACGATGTGCGGGTTCCGGTGAGCAACCTCTTGGGCGAAGAAAACAAGGGCTTCATGTATTTGATGCAGGAGTTGGCGCAAGAGCGTTTCGTCATCGCCCTGGGTGCGGCCGCCAAGATGGAAGCGATGCTGGACGAAACCATTCGCTACACCAAAGAGCGTGTGGTGTTTGGCAAACCGCTGTTTGAATTTCAAAACACCCGCTTCAAGCTGGCCGAGATCAAGGTGCGCACCACCGCTGTGCGCATGATGGTGGACCAGTACCTGGCCGAGCATTTGCGCCGCAGGTTGACAGTGGAAGAGGGCGCCATGGCCAAGTTGTTTTGCACTGAAGAACTGAGTAAAGCGCTGGACGAATTGCTGCAACTGTATGGCGGTTATGGCTACATGATGGAGTACCCGATCACCCGCGCCTATGTGGACACGCGGGTCTACCGCATTTACGGCGGCACCAGCGAGGTCATGAAAGAGTTGATCTCTCGCAAACTCTGAGCATGTCCAACTTGCACAAAAAATTCTGGCCCCCCGGCGTGCCCCATGACTTGCGGGTACCACAGGTCACGCTGAACCATTTTGTCGAGACGGCCGCGCTGCGCTACCCCGACAAAGCCGCACTGATTTTTGCCGAGCGGGTGATCTCTTACCGTGAACTGCACCAGCAGATTGAAGCGGTCGCGGCGTTTTTGCAGCAGCGCTTGGGCGTGGCCCATGGCGATCGTGTCTTGCTGATGAGCCAAAACTGCCCGCAGTTTGTCATTGCGTTTTACGCCGTGCTGCGTTTGGGCGCAGTGGTCGTGCCCGTCAACCCGATGAGCATGCTGTCTGAAGTGCGCTATTACGCTGCCAACAGTGGCGCGCAAGTGGCCTGTGTGGCGCAAGAGTTGTTGCCGCAATTGCAGCCTCTGGTGGGCGCGGCGGACGAGGCAGGCGCTTTGCGTGCGGTCTTGGTGCATGCCTATACCGACGGCTTGAGTGAGGCTGGTGTGCAGACCTTGCCGCCTGCGATGCGTGACCCCTTTGCACCTCTCAAGGCCGAAGGCCTGACGGCATTTACGGCGGCACTGGAATGGACCAGTGCTGTGCACGACAACGCGGTGCAACCGAATGACTTGGCCGTTTTGCCCTACACCTCGGGTACGACTGGTCACCCCAAAGGCTGCTGCCATACGCACAGCACGGTGTTGGCCTCCAACATTGGTTCGCAAGTGTGGCGTGGTTTGCATGCCGATGCGGTGTTCTTGTGTGTCGCGCCCTTGTTCCACATGCTGGGCATGCAAAACGGCATGAACATGCCCATCACCCTGGGGGCCACGGTGGTCATGCTGCCTCGCTGGGATGCGGCCCAAGCCGTCGCGTCGGTGGCGCGTTACCGCGTCACGGTCTGGACTGCACCGCCGGCCATGGTGATCGATTTCTTTGCCCAACCCAGCGCCCAAACCAGCGACTTGTCCAGTTTGGCGCTGCTGTCGGGTGGCGGTGCGGCCATGCCCGAAGCCGTGGCCACCATGCTGTTTGACAAATTTGGGCTGTCCTACAACGAAGCTTATGGCTTGTCTGAAACCGCCGCGTTTTTACATGCCAACCCTGTGGCACGCGGTAAGCGACAGTGCCTGGGCGTGCCGACACAAGGCGTGGATTCGCGCATCATCGATCCCGAGACCTTGCAAGAGTTGCCTCAAGGCGAAGTCGGTGAGTTGATCACGCGCGGTGCGCAAGTGATGCAGGGCTATTGGCAAAACCCTGAGGCTGATCGCTCGTCGTTTGTTGAACTGGATGGCCATCGGTTTTTCCGCACCGGCGATTTGGCCCTGGTCGATGAAGAAGGTTACTTTTTCATGCGCGACCGCCTCAAACGCATGATCAATGCGTCTGGCCTGAAGGTCTGGCCGGCCGAGGTGGAAAACACCTTGTACAGCCACCCGGCAGTGCACGAGGCCTGCGTCATTGCCGTGCCCGATGCCAAGCGCGGAGAAACCGTGATGGCGCTGTTGGTGCTCAAGCCAGCGTTCAAGGGGCAGTTGAGCGAACAAGACATCATCGACTGGAGTCGCCAACAGATGGCGGTTTACAAAGCGCCAAGATTGGTGCGCTTCATGGACAGCCTGCCCAAGTCGGGCACCGGCAAAATCATGTGGCGCCAGTTGCAAGAAGATGAACACGCCTCAAGGGGCACGCAAGCTCAGACAGGGACAGTATGAGAACCACATTTGACAGGAGTGATTTCGCATGAATTCAACAGGATTGGTCCACCCTAAAGTGGTGGTGGTGACCGGCGCCGGTGGCGGCATCGGACGGGACATTGCGCTGGCCATGGCGCGCGAGGGTGCCAAGGTGGTGGTCAATGACATTGGCGCATCGGTGTCCGGCGAAGGCCATGATGCAGGCCCCGCGCAAAAAGTGGTGGACGAAATCCGCGCCTTGGGTGGTCAGGCCGTGGCCAATACCGACAGCGTGTCAGACCCTGTGAGTGCGGCGCGCATTGTTCAAACCGCGGTGGATCACTTTGGCCGCATCGATGTGGTGGTGAACAACGCCGGCATTTTGCGCGACCGTTTCTTCCATAAAATGAGCTTGGACGAATGGGACGCGGTGATGAAAGTGCATTTGTATGGCGGCTTTTATGTCAGCCGCGCCGCCGCGCCGCATTTCAAAGAGCAAGAAAGCGGCAACTTCATCCACATGACCTCGACGTCGGGTTTGGTGGGTAACTTTGGCCAAGCCAATTACTCGGCCGCCAAGTTGGGCATCACCGCCTTGTCCAAATCGATTGCGCTCGACATGCAGAAATTCAATGTGCGCTCCAACTGCATTGCGCCTTTTGCTTGGAGCCGCATGATCGGTTCCATCCCGACCGATACCCCCGAAGAGCAAGCCCGGGTCGACCGCATCAAACAAATGACCCCGGCCAAGATCGCGCCTTTGGCCGTGGCCCTGGCCAGTGAGGCTTCGGCCCATGTCAACGGTCAGGTGTTTGCGGTGCGCAACAATGAAATCTTTTTGATGAGCCAGCCCCGGCCCATCCGCTCGGTGCACCGCAGTGAAGGCTGGACACCTCAGTCGGTGCTTGACCAAGCCATGCCTGCTTTGAAGTCGAGCTTTTTTGACTTGGAGCGTTCAGGCGATGTGTTCAGCTGGGACCCGATTTGACCCCCGTATTGGAAACAACACCATGACAACTTCTTCTTTATCACCCGCTGAGACGGGCGTCTTGGCACAGCACCAAGCGCAGCTGGCTCAAGGTCAGTTTCAGATTCAAAAGTGTCAGTCCTGCCACCAGCACATTTACTTTCCGCGCGAACTGTGTCCGCATTGCGGCAGCGATGACGTGGCGTTTGTCACGCCCAGCGGCCAGGGCACGGTCTACGCCGTGACCACGGTGCGGCGCAAAGCCGCAGAAGGAGGCGACTACAACGTCAGCTTGGTCGACCTGGACGAGGGTCCGCGGTTGATGAGTCGGGTGAGCAATTGCGCGCCCGAGGCGGTTCACATTGGCCTGCGCGTGCAAGCCCATGTGGTGGTCACCGACGGCCAAGGTGTCGTGTTGTTCAATGCATTGGATGGAGTCGCCCCATGAGCTTGTCTTCTTTGCGCGGCAAGACCGCGATTGTGGGTGTGTCCACTTTCGGTTGTGGCGAGGCCAAGGGCTTTTCCGAGATGGAAGTACTGGCCCGTTCAGCGCATGCCGCTGTGGCCGATGCGGGTCTGAAAATGAGCGACATCGACGGCTTGTGCACCGCCAGCGTGGGTTCCACCATGTGGCCGATGCCCGTTGTCGAGTATTTGGGCCTGCGCCCGACCTTCATTGACGGCACCATGGTCGGTGGCTCCAGTTTCATTGCCCATCTTCTGCCCGCCGTGCATGCGCTCAACTCGGGTCAATGCAATGCGGTTTTGGTCTGTTACGGCAGCACCCAACGCACGGCCACCTTTGGCCGACGCGAGATCGCCCAAGCACGGCGTTGGATGGACCCACAGCCTTATGAAACTCCTTACGAGCCCTTCAACCCGCCCAGCGCTTATGCCCTGGCGACTTCGCGCCACATGCACCAGTACGGCACCACCCGCCGTGATCTGGCCGAGGTGGCAGTGGCGGCGCGTCGCTGGGCGCAGCTCAACCCCGAAGCCTTCATGCGCGAGCCTTTGAGCATCGACGATGTGCTGGCCGCCCGCATGGTGAGCGACCCCTTGTCGGTGCGCGATTGCTGCTTGGTCACCGACGGTGGCGGTGCGTATGTGATGGTGCGTGCCGATCGCGCCAAAGACTTGCCGCGGCCCCCTGTGTATGTGCTGGGCAATGGCACGGCGGTGTGGAACCGGCAGATTTCGGCGATGCACGATCTGACCGTGACCGCAGCCACCCAGTCAGGCCGCGAAGCCTATGCCATGGCTGGCTTGAGCGCCCAAGACATGGACGTGGTGCAGCTGTATGACGCGTTCACCATCAACACCTTGTTGTTCTTGGAAGACCTGGGCTTTTGCAAAAAAGGCGAGGCGGGGGCTTTTGTGCGCGATGGTGCGATCGCCCCGGGTGGACGTTTGCCGGTGAATACCAACGGTGGCGGCCTGTCTTGCGTGCACCCTGGTATGTACGGCATTTTTGCGCTGATCGAAGCCGTGCGCCAATTGCGCGGCGAATGTGGCGCTCGTCAAGTGGCCGGTGCCCAAACTGCGATTGCCCATGGCAATGGCGGCACTTTGTCGAGTCAATCCACCGCTGTGCTGGGCACGGCGGCTACTTTGTGAGTTGCGATGATCCGAGATCCTGAAACCTTTGAAGCCTTGCTCGATTCGGTGCGCCGCTTTGTGCGTGAGCGCTTGGTGCCGGCCGAAAACGAGGTCGCGGAAACCGATGAAATCCCAGCAGCGATCGTGCAAGAAATGCGCGAGATGGGCTTGTTCGGGCTTACTATTCCCGAGTCGTATGGCGGCTTGGAGGTGACCATGGAGGAAGAGTCGCGCTTGTTGTTTGAGTTGTGCAAAACCTCGCCGGCTTTTCGCTCGGTGATCGGCACCACCGTGGGCATTGGTTCGCAAGGCATTTTGATGGACGGCACGCAGGCGCAAAAAGACTATTACCTGCCCAAG
>CANFMK010000101.1 GCA_947448325.1 Comamonadaceae bacterium | reverse complement strand
CCTGCTGCGCGATGTAGGTCGACACGCTGCGTCCCATGCGGTTGGCAATATGCCCGCTCTTGGGGTAGTGGCCAAACTGCGGTGACACCGCGCCCACGCTGTCGCCGATCACAAACACACTCGGGTCGTTCTTCATGTTGTAGAACTCGGGGTGCACGGCCGCCCAGGTGGTGGGTTGGCCTTCAGCCGTTTGACCGATCGCACCCATCTTCCACACCAAGTCGGCTGCTTGGTGGTGGCCCATGAAAATCGCATCGTCAAACTTGAAGTCGCCGGCCATGGTCTTGACGACTTTGTTGTAGGGGTCCAGCTCTTTCACGCCGGCGTTGGGCACGTAGGTGATGGTGTCGTGGTAGAGCTCGTCAAACGCCATGCGGTAGCCGCCGCCAATGGGCATGATGCGCGGCTTGGGGTCGAGGATCAAAATCTTGGCGGGGATTTTGTTTTTCTGAAAGTAGTTGGCCATCAAGCACGCCCGCTCATACGGCGACGGTGGGCAGCGGTGCGGCGGTGGAGGCAGCGTCATGACGAATGTGCCGCCCTTGAAGCCTTTGATTTTTTGCTTCAGCGCCAGGTGCTCGGAGCTGGGCACGTAGGCACTTGAAAAATGCTTTTGCGTATACGCTGCGGCCGCGCGGTCGTTGCCAAACCAGGGCTCATAGGTCACGCGAATGCCGGCAGAGACCACCAACCAGTCGTAGTCCACAAAACCCTGCGCGGTGTGCACCCGTTTTTTGTCGCGGTCAATGTCGGTGATTTCGGTCTGCACATAGGTGTAACCCAAACGCTCGGCGGCGGCCGTGTACGAATGCACCAAGAACGAGGTGTCCACCACGTCCACCAGCCACTTGTTGCTCAAGGGGCATGACCAAAACAGCGGGTTCTTTTCCAAAAGCACCACTTCCAGATCGGGCGCGTCTTCGCGCAGATGGCGCGCCGTAGCCAGACCTCCCCAGCCACCGCCCAGGATGACGACGCGGCGCTTGGGGCCCTTGGGCATCAACTGCGTGGTGGGGGAAAACAAAAAAGGCTGAGCGATGGCAGAAGAGGACGCAGCAGACAGCGCGCCCCATGCTGCCGCGCCCTGAAGGAGGGTGCGACGTGCGGTGGTCATGAAAAGACTCCGTTAAATGATGGGAAACCTGTCGGCGCATACAGGAGTCCGGTGGTGCGGGCTCCGATGCCTCGAAGGCAGGTGGGTCACGCAAGGCGTGATGGGGGATGGTACGCGATGCCGCCATCCGCACTTTGGGATGGCGGCTACGGTCGCCACAACCAGCAGCCCCCGTTGGGACCGATCTGTCACCGAGGGTTTTCACGTATCCACATGTTTTCAATTTTGTATACAGTTAAAAACACAGGAAAGAATGCATTTATCCTGTGGCGCCAGACGACAACTTCATTTCTCGGGAGACGACCTCATGAATTCCACCCCTCACCCTGTAGACGAACGTCTGCCCACCGGGCAGCTGGCGGCTTTGGGCCTGCAGCATGTGCTGGTCATGTACGCCGGCGCTATTGCCGTGCCGCTCATCGTCGGCCGTGCGCTCAAACTCAGCCCGCAAGAAGTGGCTTATCTGATCTCGGCCGATTTGTTTTGCTGTGGTTTGGTCACCTTGATCCAGTCGCTGGGCGCGACGCAGTGGTTTGGCATTCGCCTGCCGGTGATGATGGGCGTGACTTTCGCGTCAGTGGCGCCGATGGTGGCCATGGCCAACGCCAACCCAGGCGCTGCAGGCGCGCAGCTGATTTTTGGCGCCATCATCGGCGCGGGGGTCATCTCGATCTTGATCGCGCCGCTGGTCTCGCGCATGCTGCGCTTCTTTCCGCCCGTGGTCACTGGCACCATCATTGCGGTGATCGGCATCAGCTTGATGCGCATTGGCATCAACTGGATTTTTGGCAACCCCTTTGGCCCCACTGCGCCCAGCATCGTGGCGCCTGAGCACAAGCAATGGCTGGATGCGGCCACTGCCGCCGCCAGCGCCCCTGGCGCAGCCTTGCCCATGCCGCCCAAAGACCTGGCCTTGCTGGGCAAAATGCCCAACCCCAAATACGCCGACCTCGGCGGCATTGGCATTGCCGCTTTGGTCTTGGTGTCGATCTTGTTGATCGCCCGCTATGCCAAAGGCTTTGTGGCGAACATTTCGGTGCTCTTGGGCATCGTGATCGGCGGCATCGTGGCCACCGCCACCGGTCTGATGACCTTTGACAAAGTGGGCAAAGCCGACTGGTTTGGCCTGGTGCTGCCCTTCAACTTTGGCATGCCGGTGTTCGATCCGGTGCTGATCTTGACCATGACCTTGGTGATGATCGTGGTGATGATCGAGTCCACTGGCATGTTCTTGGCGCTGGGCGAGATGACCGAGCGCACCGTGGACCGCGCTGCGTTGACACGCGGTCTGCGCACCGATGGTTTGGGCACATTGATTGGCGGTATTTTCAACACCTTCCCCTACACCAGCTTCTCGCAAAACGTGGGCTTGGTGGCGGTCACCGGCGTGAAGAGCCGCTTTGTCTGCGTGGCCGGTGGTTTGATTTTGATCGCCCTGGGTCTGTTGCCCAAAATGGCGGCCTTGGTCGAGTCCTTGCCCACGGTGGTGCTTGGCGGCGCAGGGCTGGTGATGTTCGGCATGGTGGCCTCCACCGGTATTCGCATTTTGGGCGGTGTGGACTTCAAGTCCAATCGCTTCAATGGTTTGATCGTGGCCATCTCGATCGGCATGGGCATGATCCCGCTGATTGCCCCCAACTTCAAACAATGGATGCCGCACAATCTGCACCCCCTGATCGAGTCGGGCATTTTGCTGTCCTCCATCAGCGCGGTGGTGTTGAACCTGTTCTTCAACGGCGCCAGCCATGACGACAGCGCCGCCATCGCGGCGGCCAAGCAAGCCGAGGCGCACTGATCTGATCAGCGCTCTTTGGTCATGGCTTGCATCCCCCATCGCGGTCACCGCCTTGGGGGATTTTGCTTTCAAAATCAGGTGCCGAATCGGTTACCCTCTCATTTGAGACATCACTACAACGATCGCCCTTCATGACCAAAACCCTCTCCCCCGCCGAACACGCCTTGCGCGAAGCCGCACGTGACTACCACCGCTTTCCCACACGCGGCAAAATTTCGGTCACCCCCACCAAGCCCTTGTCCAACCAGCGTGATCTGTCGCTGGCCTATTCGCCCGGCGTGGCCTATCCCTGCCTGGACATTGAGGCCGACCCGAGCAAAGCGCACGAATACACCTCTCGCGGCAACCTGGTGGCGGTGATCACCAACGGCACCGCCGTTTTGGGCCTGGGTGACATTGGCCCGCTGGCGGCCAAACCGGTGATGGAAGGCAAGGGTTGTTTGTTCAAAAAATTCGCTGGCATCGATGTGTTCGACATCGAGCTGGCCGAACGCGACCCGGACAAACTGGTCGACATCATTGCATCGATGGAGCCGACTTTAGGCGGCATCAACCTGGAAGACATCAAAGCGCCCGAGTGCTTTTACATCGAGAAAAAACTGCGCGAGCGCATGAACATCCCGGTGTTCCATGACGACCAGCACGGCACCGCCATCATCTCGGCGGCGGCCATGCTCAACGGCCTGGAGTTGGTAGGCAAAGACATTGCCAGCGTCAAGGTGGCGGTGTCGGGCGCCGGCGCTGCGGCCATCGCCTGTCTGGACGTGTTTGTGGGCCTGGGCATCCAAGTCGCCAACATCTTTGTGTGTGACTCCAAAGGCGTGATCTACGAAGGCCGCCCGGGCGGTTATGACGAGTCCAAAGCCCGTTACGCGCAAAAGACCGACCTGCGCACTTTGGCCGATGCGGTCCATGGTGCCGATGTGTTCTTGGGCTGCTCCGCGCCGGGCGTGATGACGGTCGAGATGGTCAAGACCATGGCCCGCGATCCGATCATCTTGGCGCTGGCCAACCCGGAACCAGAGATTCGCCCCGAACTGGCCAAAGCCGCTCGCCCCGACTGCATCATCGCCACCGGACGTTCGGACTACCCGAACCAGGTGAACAACGTCTTGTGCTTCCCCTACATCTTCCGTGGCGCGCTGGACTGTGGTGCAACCAAGATCACCGAGGCCATGAAGCTGGCCTGTGTGCGCCAAATCGCCGATTTGGCCAAGGCCGACATCAGCGAAGAAGTGGCCAGCGCCTACGAAGGCAAAGAGCTGTCGTTTGGTCGCGACTACATCATCCCGACGCCTTTTGACTCGCGCCTGATCTTGCGCATCGCCCCGGCCGTGGCCCAAGCCGCAGCCGACTCCGGCGTGGCCACCCGTCCGATCACGGACATGGACGCCTACCGCCAGCAGCTGCAAAGCTTTGTCACGCAAACCGGCATCTTGATGCGGCCGATTTTCAACGCCGCCAAAGCCGTGCCCAAAGACCTCAAACGCGTGGCCTATGCCGACGGCGAAGACGAGCGCGCCCTGCGCGCCGCGCAGATGGCCATCGACGAGAATGTGGCCCAACCGATCTTGATCGGTCGCCCCTCGGTGATCGCCGCGCGCATTGAAAAAGCCGGCCTGCGCATGCGTTTGGGTGTGGATGTGAGCAACGTCAACCCCGAAGACGATCCGCGCTTTCGCCAATACTGGGAGCATTACCACCAGCTGATGAAGCGCAACGGCGCCACACCCGCCGTGGCCAAGGCGGCGGTGCGCCGCTCCAACACCATCATCGGCTCGCTAATGGTCTCTTTAGGGGATGCCGATGCGCTGATCTGCGGCTTGGCCGGCACCTACATGACGCACCTGGAACGCATTGACAGCATCTTGGGCAAGCGCACCGGCGTGGCCAACTACGCGGCAGTGAACGCTCTGATGACCAACCAAGGCCCGCTGTTCATCACCGACACCTATGTGCAAGAAGACCCCCATGCCGAGGAGTTGGCCGAAATCGCAGCCTTGGCGGCGCAAGAGGTGCAACGCTTTGGCATCGTGCCCAAGGTGGCGTTCTTGTCACATTCGAGCTACGGTTCGTCCAAGCGCGCCTCGGCACGCAAGATGCATTTGGCGCGCGATTTGTTTGTGGCGCAAAACCCTGACATTGAGTGCGATGGCGAGTTGCATGGCGACGCGGCCTTGCAACCCGAGATCCGCAGTGCCTACATCGAAGACAGCACTTTGAGCGGTTCGGCCAATGTGCTGGTCTGCCCCAATTTGGACGCGGCCAATATTTTGTACAACGTGCTCAAAACCACCACCAGTGGCGGCGTGACCGTGGGCCCCATCTTGATGGGCGCTGCCCGCACGGCGCACATCCTCACCCCCGCCGCCACCGTGCGCCGGGTGCTCAACATGACCGCGCTGGCGGCAGCGCAAACCCGCGCCTGATCCTTCCAAGACCTCCAGTGGCAAACCAAAGCATGCATGCAAAGCGCAGGTCAGCGCCTGAACGCCCTGTGCACTGTTTTGGGGATTCACCTGAGATTCCAAGCTTGGACTTTGCCGGATAATGGCACCGATATTGCTTGAAGTATTTCATCGTCAATTGGCCTTCATGGCTTCAGGAGTTTTTCAATGAGCAAACGTTTTTTCCTCAAAGCCACAGCCGCCTTGGCCGCCATTGCCGCCATCGGCACAGCCCACGCCCAGACCACACCCCTCAAATTTCAGCTCGATTGGCGCTTTGAGGGCCCTGCGGCGTTTTTCCTCACACCGGTGGCCAAGGGTTATTTCAAAGACGCCAAATTGGACGTGACGGTAGACGCGGGCAACGGCTCAGGCGGCGCTGTGACCCGTGTGGCATCGGGCACCTATGACATCGGCTTTGCCGACTTGGCCGCATTGATGGAATTCCACGCCAACAACCCGGAGGTGCCCAACAAGCCCGTGGCGGTGATGATGGTGTACAACAACACCCCCGCATCGGTGATGGCCTTGAAAAAGACCGGCATCAAAACGCCTGCTGACTTGGCTGGCAAAAAATTGGGCGCCCCGGTGTTCGACGCGGGCCGCCGCGCCTTCCCCATTTTTGCCAAGGCCAACGGCATCGGCAACGTGGCCTGGACCGCCATGGATCCACCACTGCGCGAAACCATGTTGGTGCGTGGCGATGTGGACGCCATCACCGGCTTCACTTTCACGTCTTTGTTGAACATCGAAGCGCGCGGCGTCAAAGCCGAAGATGTGACGGTGCTGCAGTACCCTGACTACGGTGTGAAGCTGTATGGCAATGCCATCATCGCCTCGCCCAAATTGATCAAAGAAAACCCTGCGGCTTTGAAAGCCTTCTTGTTGGCCTTCACCAAAGGTGCCAAAGACGTGATCGCGGATCCAGCTGCTGCCATCAACGACGTGAAAGCGCGTGACGGCATCATCAACACCGAGCTGGAAATTCGCCGCCTGAAACTGGCCATCGACACCGTGATCAACAGCCCTGATGCACGCGCTGAAGGCTTCGGTCAAGTCAAAGGCCCGCGTTTGTCACTGATGGCGTCGCAAGTGTCGGACGCTTTCAACACCAAGACCCGCGTCAACCCCGAAGCCATTTGGAACGGCAGTTTCCTGCCCACCGCCAAAGAGCTGGACATCTTGCCTAAGCCGAAGAAGTAATTCAGGCCTTCAAGGCTGTTTCTATGACATCACCCAACTTTGTTGATTTTCAAAACGTTTGGCTGGCCTACAACGAAGAGTTGTTGGCGCAAAACCACTACGCGGTCGAAGACATCAATCTGCAGGTCAAACAGGGTGAGTTCATTGCCATTGTGGGACCTTCGGGTTGCGGTAAATCCACCTTCATGAAGCTGACCACCGGTTTGCGCATGCCCAGCAAGGGGCGCATCCTGGTGGATGGCGCGCCCGTCACCGGGCCTTTGAAGATCAGTGGCATGGCCTTCCAAGCCTCTTCATTGCTGCCTTGGCGCACCACACTGGACAACGTGCTGTTGCCCTTGGAAATCGTGGAGCCTTACCGGTCCAACTTCAAACAAAAGCGGGCCGAGTACGAAGAGCGGGCCATCAAGCTGTTGAAAACAGTGGGTTTGGGGGGGTACGAGAAAAAGTTCCCCTGGCAACTCTCGGGCGGTATGCAGCAACGCGCCAGCATTTGCCGCGCCTTGATTCATGAGCCCAAGATGCTGCTGCTCGACGAGCCCTTTGGCGCACTCGATGCCTTTACCCGAGAAGAGCTGTGGTGCATCTTGCGCGACCTGTGGACCGAGCAAAAGTTCAACGTGATTTTGGTCACCCATGATTTGCGCGAGTCGGTGTTCTTGGCCGACACGGTGTATGTGATGAGCAAGAGCCCGGGCCGCTTCGTGGTCAAGCGCGAGATCGATTTGCCCCGCCCGCGCGACCTGGAAATCACCTACACCCCCGAATTCACCAACATCGTGCACGAATTGCGCGGGCACATTGGCGCCATGCGCCAAAACGGTGCCACCATCAACCAATAAAGCCCTCATGAAACCCAAAACGCTCGAACGCTGGTCACCCTGGGTCTTGCTGGTGTTGACCATATTGATTTGGCAAGGCTTGTGCTCGGCCTTGCAAGTCTCTGAATTCATTTTCCCCAGCCCCTGGCGCATTGCCCAGCAAACGGTGGAATACCGTGATGTGATCGCAGGCCACGCTTGGCGCACCTACTGGGTCACCATGGCCGGCTTTGGTATTGCGATCGTGGTGGGCGTGCTGCTGGGTTTTGTGATTGGCAGCTCCCGCTTGGCCTATGCCGCGGTTTACCCTTTGATGACGGCATTCAACGCCTTGCCCAAAGCGGCTTTTGTGCCGATTTTGGTGGTGTGGTTTGGCATCGGCATTGGCCCGGCCATCCTGACCGCTTTTTTGATCAGCTTTTTCCCGATCATGGTGAACATCGCCACCGGCCTGGCGACTTTGGAGCCGGAGTTGGAAGACGTGCTGCGCGTCTTGGGTGCCAAGCGTTGGGACGTGCTGGTCAAAGTAGGCCTGCCCCGCTCCATGCCGTATTTTTACGGTTCGCTCAAAGTGGCGATCACATTGGCTTTTGTCGGCACCACCGTGTCGGAGATGACCGCCGCCAACGAAGGCATCGGCTACTTGCTGATCTCTGCCGGTTCGGCCATGCAAATGGGCTTGGCCTTTTCAGGCTTGGTGGTGGTGGGCGCGATGGCCATGGTGATGTACGAGTTGTTCAGCTACATCGAAAAGCACACCACCGCTTGGGCGCACCGAGGCTCGCAAGGCGAATAAGGCACATCAATCTGCTAAATTTGAAAAACGTGCCTTTGGCACGTTTTTTTTGACATTTTTGATTGATAAATATCAATTTTTTCGATTTAATGTCGAATTGAATATTGTTCATTTTTTGTTTTCCGAATGAGCAAAACCAATAAGGTGGATTGATGACGACAACCGACTCTGCAAATACGCCCGTGAAAACGGGCATGAGCGCCTATGACATGGGCTTTGTGGGCCTGATGGCCGTTTTGATGGTCTTTGTTTTTTGGCTGACCACGGTCAATTACCAAGAAGGCATGAAAACCGAAATGGCCAAGCGCAATGGCGAGGCCTGGGTGGAGTGGTTGACCACTGCGGGCACCACGCGATTCGATGACGGCTTCGCCCACGCAGCTTGCGCCGGCAAAGCCGATCCCGGCACTTGGGGCGAATGTGCGGCTTACATCAAAACGCAAACCAGCTTGAAAGGCTTGGTCAACACCTTCTTTGACAAACCCCCTGAATTGATCGCCGCTTGCAACAAAGAAGACCGCTCCACCATAGGGTCTGTGGTAATTGAAAACCTGGTGGCCACTCCACCCGGTTCGGCCGTTCCTGTCATCGTCAAACCTTTGGTGGATGAAGATCTGATCACCAGCAAACTGCAACTGCGCATCACGGTCTGTGACAAAGGCGGTTACCCGATCAAAGTTTCCGAGTTTGAGTTCTGAGGCGCACCATGGACAACAATAAAACCATTTATCTCAAAGACTTGAACGTCGCCTCTTTGCTCGGCAAAGAAGAGGAAGCCCACATTTCCAGCGATTTGCCCATGCGCAAGTGGCTGTTCTCCTGGCTGCTGGACCCCACCATCCCCGGCAACATGCAGAAATCGGTCGACAAGTGGCTGGGCATTTTGATTGTGGCCAACTTGTTCACTTTGATGTTCGAGCATGTGCCCGCGGTGTTTGAGCCCAACAAAGCATGGTTTCACTGGTTCGATATTTTCTCGGTCGCCGTGTTCACGGTGGAATACCTGATGCGCTTGTACTTGGCACCAGAAGATCCCGAGTTCAACACCAAAAAGCATGCACGTCTGGGCTTTGTCAGCAGCCCCTTTGCCATCATCGACTTTTTAGCGGTGGCGCCGTTTTATTTACAGGCTTTCTTGCCCGTGGATTTGCGCGTGCTGCGGGCTTTGCGACTGCTGCGAATTTTGAAGCTGTTCCGTATCGTCGTGCCGGCTTACAAAGACTTCCAAGTCTTGAACGCGGGTCGCACCTTCCGCCAAAAAGTGCACGCCCTGGTTTTCCCCAGCAAATTCGGCGGTGAACTGCAAAAAATCTTTGATGTCTTTATCGGCGTCTGGGTGATGCTGTCGGTGCTGGCGGTGATTTTGGAATCGGTGCACAGCATCCACTACATCTTGAACTTGCAGTTTGTGATTCTGGACGGCGTGGCCGTGGCCATTTTCTCCCTCGAATACTTCATGCGCTTGTATGCCTGTGTGGAAGAACCTGGACACAAAGGCTCCTTCATGGGCCGCTTCAAACAAGCCAAGTCGCCTGCCACGTTCATCGACTTCATTGCCATCCTGCCCTTCTTCTTGGAAGTGTTTTTGAATCACTTGCTCGATTTGCGGTTCTTGCGGGTCTTCCGTTTGTCGCGATTGCTGAAACTGACTCGCAACAGCGATGCCACGGAGGTATTGTTCCGGGTGATTGCACGTGAATGGCCCGTGATGGGGGCTGCGGCCTTCATCATGGGGTTGCTCTTGGTGTTGACGGCCAGCCTGGGTTATTTGCTGGAGCATGATGCGCAACCTGAGAAATTTGAGAACATTCCACAGTCCATTTACTGGGCCGTGATCACCTTGGCCTCTGTGGGCTATGGTGACATTTCACCCGTCACGCCGATTGGCCGGGCCATGACCTCGGTGCTGGCGCTGTTGGGTATTGGTATCTTCGCCATCCCTGCGGCCTTGCTGGCTTCGGCCTTCAGCGACGAATTGATCAAAGACCGCGAGAACTTGAAAGCCAACTTATTTGCCATTTTGAAAGACGGCAAAATCGAAGAAAAAGAGGCGCAATTCATCCGTGAAGAAGCAGCCCGTTTGCATTTGACAGTGGCTGAAGTGAATGCGCTGATTGATACGGTCGTGAAAGACAAAGAACTGGAAGACAACCTCAAGGCCCTGCCCATCCACACGATTGCGCAGCGACCTGAGCACGCCATCGAATACTTCAAAACATCGATCAGTGAATTGCGTCAGTTGGGTATGCAGATGACCCCTGGAAAGTTTGAAGAAACCGCCAAAGCCTCGGATCGCCTCACGGCCAGCGAAATGGCTTTGTGGCAACAAATACAGGGTAAATCGTAGAATTTTCAAGTTATCATTACTGCTAAATTGATATTTTTATCAATTTAGCAGTTCAACTTTATTCGCGCTCAATTCATGCTCGGCAAATTACAAAAAACGGTGATGGAGATCCTCGCCGGTGCTCCTCACCAACCCCTGAGTCGGTACGTTGAATGGCTGATCACCGTGGTCGTCTTGGTCAACTGCTCAGCGGTGATCCTGGATTCGGTGCCTGAAATTCACGCCGAACACAAAGAGTTCTTTCACGAGCTGGAATTTTGGAGCGTGATGTTTTTCACGGTCGAATACGTCCTGCGCGTCTGGTCCCTAGGCGCTCGCTACACACCTGAAGAAGGTGGCGCTTGGAAGGGACGAAGAGGCTATGTCTTCAGTGCTTTT
>CANFMK010000100.1 GCA_947448325.1 Comamonadaceae bacterium | reverse complement strand
CTGGCAGTGCCACTTTTTACAAGCCTGACATTTACTTTACCGACGGCCCCTGGCGCGCGCAAGTCGGTGGTGGCCCCATTTTGTTGAACTTGATCCACGAGGTGCACAACCTGCGCATGCTGTGTGGCGAAATCGAGTCCGTTCAAGCCATGGTCTCTCACGCGGTGCGCGGCTTTGCGGTGGAAGACACCGCAGCGATCAATTTGCGATTCGCCAACGGCACGCTGGGCACCTTCATGCTCAGCGATACCGCGGCCAGTTCGCGCAGTTGGGAACACACCAGCCAAGAAAACAAAGCCTACCCGACGGACGAGAACGAAGATTGCTATGTGATCACCGGCACCCACGGCAGCTTGTCGGTACCCACCCTGCGGCTGAAAACTTACCCCGACGGCGAAGACCGTTCTTGGTGGAAGCCTCTGCTCGAGGCCACGGTGCCTTTGCGCCGAGAAGACCCCTTGCGCTTGCAAATGGCCCATTTTGTCGAGGTGGTGCGTGGCCAAGCCGAGCCCTTGGTCAGTGTGCGCGACGGCTTGCAGAATCTGAAAATCACTCAAGCCATTGTCCAAGCGGCCCAGACCGGGCGCACGGTGAATTTGGCATGATCCCCCTGTTTGAACGGAAGGAAATCCTATGAAAGTCTTGATGCTCCACGGCGTGAACCACAATATGTTTGGCAAACGCGACCCCAAGCAATACGGCACCATCACCCTCGATGAAATCAATGCCAGCTTGCAAGTTTTGGGCAAAGAACTCGGCGCCGAGGTCGAGTGCTACCAGACCAACCACGAAGGCGATATGTGCGAGCGCATTCACCAAGGCTATTTCGACAAGGTCGACGCCGTGCTGATCAACGCCGGCGCCTGGACGCACTACAGCTACGCGATCCGCGATGCGCTGGCCGTGTTGACCTGCCCGATCGTGGAGTTGCACATGTCCAACATCCATGCACGCGAAGAGTTTCGCCACAAATCGGTGTTTGCCGAAATCGTCAAAGGCCAAATCTGCGGCTTTGGTGCGGACAGTTATTTGCTGGCATTGCGTGCGGGTGTTGCTGCGGCTCAAGCCGCTTGAATCCAGCCATTCCACACGACAGCACCACGGGTTTTTAGTTTTTCATGATCAACGGCAACACAGAGCTCATCGCGCACATCGGTTACCCGACGCACACTTTCAAGTCCCCCATGATCTACAACCCTTACTTTGCGGAGGCGGGTATCAATGCGGTGGTGGTGCCCATGGGTTGCCAAGCAGCGCATTACCCCGCGTTTTTGAAGTCGGTGTTTGACCTGACCAACATCCGCGGTGCCTTGATCACCATGCCGCACAAAGTCACCACCGTGGGCTTGCTCGACGAAGTCACCGCCACCGTGCGTGTGGCCGGCGCATGCAACGCGGTCAAGCGTTTGCCCGACGGCCGCTTGGTGGGCGATATGTTTGACGGCGCTGGTTTTGTGCGCGGCCTGCAGCGCAAGGGGTTTGACCTCACCGCGAAACGTGTGCTGGTGGTGGGCAGCGGGGGCGTCGGCTGCGCGATAGCTGCCTCTCTGGCGGGCGCGCACATCGCGGCCATCAGTCTGTTCGATGTGAACACGGCCTCTGCCGAGGCGTTGGCTCAGCGATTGAAAGACAACTACCCTGGTATCGACGTGCGCACCGGCTCCAACGATCCGGCCGGGCATGACCTGGTGGTCAATGCCACGCCCATGGGCATGAACGAGGGCGACCCGCTGCCCATGGACGTCCGCCGTATTTCTCCAGACGCCTTTGTCGGTGAAGTGGTCATGAAGACCGAGATGACGGCCTTTTTGCAAGCGGCCAAAGACCGTGGCTGCCGCGTGCAGGTGGGCTCCGACATGCTGTTTGAGCAGATCCCGGCATACCTGGAATATTTTGGTTTGCCCACCACCACCCCTGAAGTATTGCGGCGCGTCGCCCAATTGAGTTATTGAATTGAATTTTCAGGCTTAGACCGGACAGGAGTTCCCCATGACCTTGCAACCCGCCCACCGCGAAGCGGTCCCGGAAATGCCCAACCGCTTGGGCATTGCCGGCATTGAATTCATCGAGTACGCGACCAGCCGCCCGCAAGCGCTGGGCCAGGTGTTCGAATCCATGGGCTTTCGGCCCGTGGCGCGGCACCGCTCGCGCGAAGTCACGTTGTACCGTCAAGGCGCGATGAACCTGGTGGTCAACGCCAACCCCGACGATGCGCGCGTGAGCGCGACCGTGGACGGGCAGCCGGTGATTTCAGCGGTGGCGTTTCGGGTGCGTGATGCGCTCAAGGCCCATACCCGTTGCATCGAATTGGGCGCCTGGTCGGTGGCCAGCCATGCCCAGGCCATGGAGCTGCACATTCCGGCCATCCACGGACCGGGCGGCAGTCGCTTTTATTTTGTGGACCGTTGGGACGAATTTTCGATTTACGACATCGACTTCAAACCCATTCCCACGGTGGACCCGCATCCCCCGGCGCTGAGTGACATGTCGTACTTTGGTGTGGTGCAGTACATCGGCGCGGGGCGCAGTGCCGACTGGCTGGCCTATTACGAACACATGTTCGACTTTGCCACCATTGCCGACGAAGAGCGCTTTGGCATCTTGCCCAAAGGCAAGTTGATGAAAAGCCCTTGCGGCCAATTCTTGTGGCAACTGATCGAGCCCGATCCTTGGATGGACGACGCCGATGAAACCCCTGAGAGTCTGCAACGTGTGGGCTTTGGCGTCTCCGACGTGGCCAGCACGGTGGCCACATTGAAAGGCCAAGGCGTGGAGTTTGTCGAGTCCAGCGCCTTGCATCCCGAAGACCGTGGCGCACTCACACGCAGCACGCTGGGTTCGGTGGCGTTCGAGTTGGTGCACAAAGCACCGGCCTGAAAGAGGTGCACATGAACTCCCCACTGATTGCCGGTTACGGCATGGACACCATCACCATGGCCGGCTCTTTGGAAGCCAAGCTGGCGGCCATGAAGGGCGCCGGTTTCTCGCAAGTCATGCTGATGGCGCGCGATTTGGTCACGCACCCCGGCGGTGTGGCGGGGGCCGTGGCGGCGGTCAAAGCCAGTGGCCTGCGGCCCACCGGCTTTCAGGTGCTACGCGATTTTGAAGGCCTGTCAGGCCATTTGCATGATTACAAAATCGACATCGCCAAGTCTATGCTGGAAATGTGCGCCGCCACCGGCAGCAAGGTGCTGTTGGTGTGTTCGTCCACCTCGCGCCACGCCACCGACGACTTGGACGCGCTGGCCGCCGACTTGAAAAAACTGGCCATGCTGGCGATTCCACTGGGCATCCAAATTGCCTACGAAGGTCTGTCGTGGGGCCGCACAGTCAACGAGTTCACCACCAGTTGGGACGTGGTGTGCCGCGCCGACTGCCCGAACCTGGGCATCGGCCTGGACTCGTTCCACATCTTTGCCGCCAAGACCGGGCTGGACGCCATCGAAGAGCTGGACCCGGCCAAAATATTTTTGGTGCAACTGTCGGACTTCATGTGGCAAGAAACAGCCACTTTTGAAGAGCGCATGACCACAGCCCGCACCTTCCGAGTGTTCCCGGGCGAGGGCGTGCACAGCGAGCAGTTGGCCGATTTGGTGCTGCGTCTGGACCGCATCGGTTACCGGGGGGACTACAGCTTTGAAGTGTTCAACGAAGACTATCAGCAGCTGCCCCTGGAGACCGTGGCCGAGCGCGCGCGCAAAAGCGCAACGTGGTTGCACCAAGACGTGCTGCACAAATCGGCACCACTACCGGCCTGGACGCGGCGCGGCGTTTAAAGCCTAACGCGTTTTCGCGCAAAATACCGCCATGAAACAAAGACAACTTGGCCCCTTCACCGTCTCCGCCATTGGCCTGGGCTGCATGAACCTGAGCCATGCCTATGGCGCCCCAGTCTCGGCCGAGCAGGGCGAAAAAGTGCTGCTCGCCGCACTCGATGCAGGCGTGACCCTGTTTGACACTGCGGCGCTGTACGGTTTTGGTGCCAACGAAACCCTGGTGGGCCGGGTGCTCAAGTCCCGCCGCCATGAATTCACCCTGGCCAGTAAATGCGGCATGCAAGGCGTGGACGTGAACGGCGACGGCAAATTGATGCGCGTGATTGATGGCCGCCCCGCAACCATCCAAAAAACCTGTGAAGACGCTTTGCGCCGTTTGCAAACCGATGTGATTGACCTGTACTACCTGCACCGCTGGGACAAGCAAGTGCCAATCGAAGAAAGCGTGGGTGCCATGGGTGATCTGGTGCGCCAAGGCAAGATCCGCAGCATCGGTTTGTCTGAAGTGTCGGCCACCACCTTGCGCAAAGCCCATGCCGAGCACCCGATCGCGGCGGTGCAAACCGAATACTCGCTGTGGACCCGCAACCCTGAAATTGCGGTGCTGCAAGCCTGCCAAGACATCGGCGCCGCCTTTGTGGCCTTCAGCCCGGTGGCACGCGGCTTTTTGTGCGGCTCGCCGATTGATGTGACGCAGCTGGACGCCAAAGACATTCGCCGCAGCATGCCGCGCTTCGCCCCCGAACATGCCCAGCGCAACCACAAGTTGTTGGCGCCTTACCAAGCGCTGGCCGATCAAGTCGGCTGCACCCCCGCGCAACTGGCGATTGCCTGGCTGCTGCACAAAGCGCCGCACATCATCCCGATCCCAGGCACCACCAGTGTGGCCCATTTGAAGGACGACGTGGCCGCCGAGCACATCCAACTGAGCCCCGAGACCTTGGCCGCGCTGGAAGACCTGATCAACGAGCGCACAGTCAGCGGCAGCCGCTACAACGCGCAGGCCAACAGCGAGGTGGATACCGAGGTGTTTGCCTGATTTTTCAGGCCAATCAAGGGAAAAGCCTCTGTGCTAGGCGCTTGACTTCCGGTTCAATAGGGCGTTTGAGATTGCCCCTTTAAACCGGAGTTTCCATGTACAAACTGAATGTGAACGGCAAGGTCCATGCCGTGGATGCCGAACCCGAGATGCCCTTGCTGTGGGTTTTGCGCGAAGTGCTGGGCATGACCGGCACCAAATACGGTTGCGGCATTGCCCAGTGTGGGGCTTGCACGGTGCACTTGAACGGCTCGGCCGTGCGTTCATGCTCGGTGCCTGGCTCGGCCGTGGCGGGGCAAAAAATCACCACCATCGAGGGCCTGTCGGCCAACAGTTCGCACCCGATTCAAAAAGCCTGGGCCGATGTGGACGTGCCGCAATGTGGTTACTGCCAGTCGGGCCAAATCATGGCAGCGTCGGCCTTGCTCAAACGCAAACCCAAGCCGACCGACAAAGACATTGACGAGGCGATGTCCAACATCTGCCGCTGCGGCACCTACCAGCGCATTCGCATCGCCATCCATGTGGCGGCGGGCACGCAGGTGGCTGACGCGGGCGATGTGAGCGCCTTGGTTCAACACATCACCGCTTGAGGGGACATCCATGAACCATATCAAAACCATGGACACCTCTGTGCAGGCTTTGTCTCGCCGCAGCTTCATCGTCGGCACCTCGGCCTTGGCCGGTGGCGGCTTGGCCCTGGGCATCAATATGCTTTCGCCATCTACTTCTGAGGCTCAGACCGTTTCCACAGGCGAAGAGGTGGGCGTGTGGGTGGTCATCCAACCCGACGACACCTGCGTGATTCGTGTCGTGCGCTCCGAGATGGGGCAGGGCACGCGCACCGGCTTGGCCCAACTGGTGGCCGAAGAGTTGGAATGCGACTGGAACAAGGTCACCACCGAGTCGCCCACGGCGGGCCAAAACCTCAAGCGCAAGCGCGCCTGGGGTGAGATGGGCACGGGCGGCAGCCGCGGCATTCGCACTTCACACGACTATGTGCGCCGGGGTGGCGCAGTGGCGCGCATGATGCTGATGCAAGCTGCGGCCAACGAGTGGTCGGTGCCCGTGGCCGAGTTGTCTGTGTCCGACAGCATCATCACCCACGCCGCAACGGGCCGCAAAACCAGTTACGGCAAGGTGGCCGCTGCCGCCGCCAAGCTGCCGGTGCCGGATGCCAAGAGCATTCAACTCAAAGACCCGCGCAGCTGGAAAGTGGCGGGCAAACCGCTCAAGCGATTGGACACCGCCCCCAAACTCAACGGCTCCAAAGTCTATGGCGTGGATGTGAAGCTGCCCGGCATGCTTTGCGCGGCCATCATGGATTGCCCGGTGTTCGGCGGCAAGCTGGTGAGTTTTGACGACAGCAAGGTCAAAGGTCTGCGCGGCGTCAAACGCGTGGTGCGCGTCGATGCCTCCACCGTGGCCGTGGTGGCTGACACCTGGTGGCGCGCCAAAAACGCTTTGTCGCAACTGCCCATCGTTTGGGACGAAGGCCCGCACGCCAAGGCCAGCAGCGCCACGATCGCCGCGCATTTGAAAGAGGGGCTGACCGCACCCGGCGACTACGCCGGTCGCAATGAAGGCGATGCTTTGAAAGCCATTGCCGCATCGGCCAAAAAGGTCGAAGCGCTGTACAGCACGCCGTTTCTGGCGCATTCGCCGCTGGAGCCGAACAATTGCACCGCGCTGATCAGCGCCGACAAGGCTGAAGTCTGGGTGCCCAGCCAAAACGCCGAAGCCTCGCTGGCGGTCTTGTCCGAGTCGTCGGGCTTGCCACTCGAAAAGTGCGAGGTTTACATCAGCGATCTGGGTGGTGCTTTTGGCCGACGCGGTGGCCAGCAAGACTATGTGTCGCAAGCGGTGGCGATCGCCAAGCAGTTTCCGGGCACGCCCGTCAAGCTGATCTGGAGCCGTGAAGAAGACCAGACGCACGACTTTTACCGGCCGCTCTCGCAGTGCCAAATGAGCGCCGGTTTGGACGACAAAGGTCAGCTCACCGGCTTGCACATTCGCGTGTCCGGTCAGTCGATCAACGCCTGGGTCAACCCCTCGGCCATCAAAAATGGCAAGGACGAGCGGCAGTTGCAGGGCTTTTGGAAAGAGCCGGGCGATGCCCAAATGGGTTACACCATTCCCAACTTGTTGACCGAATATGCGATTCGCAACTCGCATGTGCCGGTCGGGCCTTGGCGCGGTGTCAACACCAACCAAAACGCGATCTACCTCGAGTGCTTCATGGAAGAAGTGGCGCGCGCGGCGGGTCAGGATTCGCTGGCGTTTCGCCGCGCTTTGATGCAAAACCACCCCAAGCACTTGGAGGTCTTGAACACGGCCGCCGAAAAAGGCCAATGGGGCAAACCGTTGCCACCTGGTCGGCACCGAGGCATCGCCCACTTCATGGGCTATGCCGGTTATTCGGCGGCTGTGGCCGAGGTGTCTGTGGGCAAGAACAAAGAGCTCAAAGTGCACCGCATGGTGTTGGTGACCAATTGCGGTCATGCGGTCAACCCAGGTCAAATTGCGGCGCAAATTGAGGGCTCAGTCGCCTTTGGTTTGAGCGCGGTGTTTTACGGTGAGTGCACCGTGGAAAACGGCCGCATCATGCAAAAGAACTTCGACACCTACCAGCTCGTGCGCTTACCGCAAATGCCCAAGGTCGAGTCGGTGGTGGTGCCGACCTACGACTTCTGGGGTGGGGTTGGCGAGCCGACCATCAGCGTGGTTGCGCCAGCGGTGATGAACGCCATTTTTGCCGCCACGGGTCAACCGGTTCGGAGCTTGCCGCTGAAGAACCACGGCTTCACTTTTGTATAAGGAAGTGAAAGGGGCTGGCCAGTTGCTGCGCCAGAGCCCTTCAATTCTGGAGGGCCCTTAATGCTCTTAGCGCTCTTATTGATAAGGACCTTTGAAGTTTGAAGTGAAAGGCCTGACTTTTGTGGGAGCCCCGCCCTCGGGGCGATGGGTGGAGGACTGCGAGACTTTTCGCGACGAGGGCGTCGCTCCTACAAAAAGCGTTGATGCAAACATCACCAGGCCGGATCAATAGCGCCTTTGTCGCCCTCAGTGATTCTGGTTTTTAACGCCTGATCGAAGGCCCCTCCAGTGGCATGCCGCTGGCGCGCACTTTCAGGTACAGCTCCAGGTCGCGCAGCACAGGGTCTCCCGGCGGCGGCATCTGCGCTTGAACCCCTGAAAAGCACGCGCGCAGCCGCCGCTCGACAGTGCCCAGGCCTTGCCAGCTCATGCGGTACACCGGAAAGCCGGTGGGGTGACCGGGGCTGATCACATCGGCGCGCAGTTGTTTGCCAATGTTCTGGTCGTGGCAATGCTGGCATGACAAATTCATCCGCCCCATGCGCTGGGTGAATAAGGCTGCGCCTTGGTTCAGGTGGCTTTGCCACGCGGCTTGTTCAGCGGGTTTTATGGTTGGCGCTGTCACATTCCAGGCCAAGCCTTTGGCGGTTTGATGCAGCAGGGCGCTCAAGGCCAAAACTTCTTCGTTGTCTGCGCCATCGGCAGGTCCGGCCTTGCCGCTGCGCTGGCGGCAGTTTTGGATTTGGTCTTCCAGGTTGATCAACCTGGCCTGCACCCAGCGGGGGTAGGTGACCACGGCCTGGCGCAAAGACTCAACTTTTTCGTGGCAACTGGCGCAGCTGGGTCCGTTGGCGGTATCGGTCCAGGCGAGCGTGCCCCGGTCCAACCACAGGCTGATGGGGTTGCTGCCCGGGTCGTTGTGCAGGGCCAGCAGCCCGGGCGGTAAAAAGGCCTGACCACTCAGATTGGCCGTGGTCGGCCATTGTGGGCTGTGTTGGGTGATGGAGGTCGTCGGTGTTTGGCCCCATGGCTGTGTTGCAAGCATCAGTGCCCACAGGCACAAGATCCACCCGATGCGCCGGTGATTCACGGTGCCAGCACCAAATTTTGTGTCACCTGGCCTTGAACGCCATGGTCGTCCAGCCAGCTGACCTCGACGGAGCCGCCTTGCGCGGGCACGACCAGTGAGAAAGCCAAGTACGCGGGGGACGACCAACCGGTGCCGGGGGTGGCTTGCAAAATCAAGGTGCCGTTCAAGCGGCATTGCACTTGGGTGATGATGTGACGCGGGATGCGCTGGCCCGCGTCATCCACCCTAAAGCCAGTTTCCATCGGGTGGTTGCACAGCCAACGCGCCTCGATGGTGCGGCCAGGGCGCACATCACCATTGAAACTCAAACGCGATAAAACCTGCGTGGCCATGCCTCAGGTCCCGTCCAAGCAAGCGGTGGAGGTGATCACCGTGGCTGCGCTGCGTGCGCGCTGGCTGCCGTCGCTGTAGGTCACCACCACCCAGACCGATTGAGAGCCGGCCAGCCGCAGCCGGGTGCTGAAGTTAAATCGCTCGGGGGGCTGCGGCCATTCCAAGGTCAACGCCGTAGGGTTGGGGTTTTCCGGCAGGATGATTTCGAGCTTGGACAGCTTAAGCCCTGCAGGCGCCTGGACTTGGGTATCCAAAGGAACCGCATTGCCGGTGTCGGCCAAGGCCGGGACCACCAGGCTGATGCCGTCGCTGGGCCAGTTTGTTTGCCGCAAGGTTTGCGCCAGGGCGCTTTCGGGCGCTGCGCCGTCTTGGGCCCAGGCAGACGACGCCACCAGTGAGGTCGCAGCCAGCCGCAAACAATCGCGCCGGTCCCATGCGGCTGTGCGAGGTGAAAAGGACGGTGGGCTTTTCATGTTCATCGCCATTGGGCCAGCGTAGCGACCACGAGCCTGATTTGCTCCGGATTGAGCAAGGGCTCTGCGCTGGCCACCCGGTTCAGTCCGCTGGCGCTGCCAAAAGGCGGCATCAAGGTGTTCGGGTGAATTTGCCGGGCATCGACCACCCATTGCAACAATTGCCCTTCGCTGTAACGTGCGCCCACGCCTTGCAGCGAGGGCCCCATGGTGCTGAGCACGCCGGTTTGACCGGGCAATGCATGACAGGCGATGCAATTGCCCAGACTGCGCTCGGTCATGATCCGCCAGCCTTGTGGGGGCAGGGTGTCTGTCGCAGCACACAAACCACACCAGCCTAGGCTGGTCAACATCAGCCCCAATGACAAAAGCCAATGGCGCGTGGCGGGTGCTAAGGAAAGTAAAGGGGTGGGCATGCTGCGGTGATTGTGGCACTTTGCTGCGGATTGTGCAGTCCTGCACAACAAGCCATGCGGGTGCCCTCTGCGCAAGTCTTTCATTCAATTTAAGCTCGCGGGGAGCGATGGCGCACTTGAATTGTGGAGAATGGGCAGGTCACATCACAGGAGCGCTCATGTCTGCAAATTCAAAGGCCTTGTCATCGGTCTTACCGACCGACGTCGAGAGCATTTTGCTGCTTGCGGCGCAGTCGCTGTTCGATGCCTTTGCCAGTGCCAGCGAAGGCATGTTGTTGGTCGACAAGTCGGGTCGGGTGGTGTGGATCAACGACCAATACCGGCGCTATTTGCCCGCGCTGGGTTTTCAAAGCGAAGATGAATTTGTGGGGCGCACCGTCTCATCCGTCGTACAAAACACGCAGATGGACAAGGTGATTGAATCGGGTAAGCCGATTTTTGTGGACCTGCTGACCAACAAGGCGGGCACGTTTGTGGTCAGCCGCTTTCCATTGAAAGACGCTGCAGGCGAGGTGATCGGCGCATTGGGCATTGTGCTGTTCGACGAACCCACGGCCAATTTGCAGCCCTTGATGGCCAAGTTCGCCTTGTTGCAGCGCGATTTGGACGAAGCCCGCCAAGCTCTGGCGGTGCAGCGCCAACAGGCACCTTTGGGAGTCCGGCAAGCCAAGCACACCTTCGCCAGTTTCATGGGCTCTAGCCCTGCGGCGGTCGAGGTCAAACGCCACGCCCGTCGCGCCGCGCAGTCCAGCAGCCCGGTATTGCTGCTCGGCGAGACCGGCACCGGCAAAGAGTTGTTGGCTCATGCCATACACGCCGCCTCGCCCCGGGCCAGTTGCCCTTTGGTCAGCGTGAACATTGCCGCCATTCCAGACAGTCTGCTGGAGGCTGAGTTTTTTGGCGTGGCTCCTGGCGCTTACACCGGCGCGGACCGCAAGGGGCGTGAGGGCAAGTTCAAACTCGCCGACGGGGGCACCTTGTTCTTGGACGAGATTGGCGACATGCCCTGGGTGCTGCAGGCCAAGTTGTTGCGCGCATTGCAAGAG
>CANFMK010000099.1 GCA_947448325.1 Comamonadaceae bacterium | reverse complement strand
GAACACTTGCAAGATGTGCGGTGCATTGCCAGCGCGAAAGGCCGCCACGGCGGCGGTCATCGACTCGTCATAAGTACCCTTGTAAACCGGGTTGATTTTGTAATCCTTTTGACTCGCATTGAAGTTCTTGGCCAGATCGTTGACCCATTCGCCATTCACCGCCACCATGGAGTGCCACCATTGGATTTCGGTTTGGGCTTGCGCAGACAGGCTGATGGCAGCCAGCGCAGCGGCGGCCAAAGACAATTTGAAGTTCATGGAATGGTGTGCTGCAAAGTATGAAAGAGCGAAGAGTCCAGGCGAGCCTAAACGGCTTTTGTGTCAAAGTGATTACAGCTGGATGAAACGAAAATGACCATCCGTGCTTTCCATAGGTGAGTGCAGCTGCGTCAGCAGCTTGGCCATGGCCTGGGGCCGTGTTTCTGCAAGCCTGCCTGATTGTCAAAGGGTTATGTTGCACTGCGATAAAATCCGCCCTCAGCCCACGGCACGCTTTTGTGCCTGGTTTCGGCTGCAACTGGTCAGACCATGAACGCACCCACCACGCTCCAACACCTGATGCAAGCCGACGAGTCGGCGCCGCGCTTGCGCGAGATTCCCTACAACTACACCAGTTTCTCGGACAGGGAAATCGTGATCCGTTTGTTGGGTGCCCGTGCCTGGGACTTGCTCAACCAGTTGCGCCAGGAGCGTCGCACCGGCCGTTCGGCCCGCATGCTGTACGAGGTGCTGGGTGATATTTGGGTGGTGCAGCGCAACCCTTATTTGCAAGACGACTTGCTGGACAACCCCGGTCGCCGCCAAATGCTGGTCGACGCCCTGAATCACCGCTTGGGCGAGGTGCAAAAACGCCGCACCCCCGAAACAGACGCGCCGCGCGATGCGCTGGTCGGCGAGTTGCTCACCCTGGCCCAACAAGCTCTCCAAGCCTTTGACCAAGCCATCGCGGCCATGGCCACTTTGCGCCGCCAGACCCAAAAAGCCTTGGGCCGCCTGACCGCCAAAGACAACATCAAGTTTGACGCGCTGTCTCGCGTCAGCCACGTGACCGATGCCACCGACTGGCGGGTGGAATACCCGTTTGTGGTGCTCACGCCCGACAGCGAAGCCGAAATGGCGCAACTCGTCAAAGGCTGTATCGAGCTGGAATTGACCATCATTCCGCGCGGCGGCGGCACCGGTTACACCGGCGGCGCCATCCCGCTGACCTGGCAAAGCGTGGTGATCAACACCGAAAAGCTCGAAGGCATGAGCCCCGTCGAGATGATGGACCTGCCCGGCGTGGACCACCCTGTGCCCACGCTGTGGACCGAGGCGGGCGTGGTCACGCAGCGCGTGGCCGATGCCGCTGAGCGCGCCGGTTTTGTCTTTGCGGTGGACCCGACCTCGGCCGAGGCCAGCTGCATTGGCGGCAACGTCGCCATGAACGCAGGCGGCAAAAAAGCCGTGCTGTGGGGCACGGCGCTGGACAACCTGGCCAGCTGGCGCATGGTCACCCCCGACGCCGAATGGCTGGACGTGGTGCGCATGGACCACAACATGGGCAAGATCCACGACGCCGAAGTCGCCACCTTTGAGTTGCGCTATTTCAAAGCCGACGGCAAAACCCCGCTGCGCACCGAAACCTTGGTGATTCCGGGCAAAACCTTCCGCAAAGAAGGCCTGGGCAAAGACGTGACCGACAAGTTTTTGGCCGGCTTGCCGGGCGTGCAAAAAGAAGGCTGTGACGGCCTGATCACCAGCGCGCGCTGGGTGTTGCACCGCATGCCTGGGCACACCCGCACCGTGTGCATGGAGTTTTTTGGCAATGCCAAAGACGCGGTGCCCAGCATTGTCGAGATCAAAGACTATATGTTTGCCGAGCAAAAACGCTCGGGCGTGCTGCTGGCGGGTATGGAGCATTTGGACGAGCGCTATATGCGCGCCGTGGGTTACACCACCAAGTCCAAGCGCGGCCATTTCCCAAAAATGCTGCTCTTGGCCGATATTGCTGGCGACAACCCCGATGACGTGGCCCGCGTCACGTCTGAGGTGGTGCGCCTGGCCAACTCGCGCAGCGGCGAAGGTTTTGTGGCCATCAGCCCTGAAGCGCGCAAAAAATTCTGGGCTGACCGCAAGCGCACAGCGGCGATTTCGCGCCACACCAACGCCTTCAAGGTCAACGAAGACGTGGTGATTCCGTTGCCGCGCATGGCCGAGTACACCGATGGCATCGAGTACATCAACATCGATTTGAGCTTGCGCAACAAGTTGGCGCTGTGTAACGAACTCGAAAAGTTCTTGGCCCGTGGCAATCTGCCTTTGGGCCAGCAAGAAGATGCCAACGACATCCCCGCAGCCGAGTTGCTGGAAGAGCGCGTGGCCCAAGCTTTGACGGTGGTGCGCGAGACGCGCGCCTTGTGGCAGGGTTGGCTCAATGACCTGGACGGTTTGTTCCCCCAATTGCAAGACCACAGCCTGCGCGCCAGCTGGAAAACCCAGATCCGCCAACCCTTGCGTGCGATTTTCTCGGGCGCCGCTTTCGAGCCCATTCTCACCGAATGCACCGCCATCCACAAGCGGGTGCTCAAAGGGCGCGTGTGGGTGGCGCTGCACATGCACGCCGGTGACGGCAATGTGCACACCAACATTCCGGTCAACAGCGACAACTACGACATGCTGCAAACTGCGCACGAGGCGGTCACCCGCATCATGGCGTTGGCGCGCAGCCTGGACGGTGTGATCTCGGGCGAGCACGGCATTGGCATCACCAAGTTGGAGTTTTTGAGCGATGCCGAACTGCAGCCTTTTGCCGATTACAAGCAGCGCATCGATCCGCACGGGCGCTTCAACAAAGGCAAGCTGATGCGCCACGTCAAAGGCCCGCAAGGCGAAACCTTGCAAGCCGATTTGACCAACGCCTACACCCCCAGTTTTGGCCTCATGGGCCATGAGTCGCTGATCATGCAGCAGTCCGACATTGGCGACATTGCCGCCAGCGTCAAAGACTGCCTGCGCTGCGGCAAGTGCAAACCGGTGTGCGCCACCCATGTGCCGCGCGCCAATTTGCTGTACAGCCCACGCAACAAAATCTTGGCCACCTCGTTGCTGGTCGAAGCGTTTTTGTACGAAGAGCAGACCCGCCGTGGCGTGTCGATCAAACACTGGCAAGAGTTTGAAGACGTAGCCGACCACTGCACCGTGTGCCACAAATGTCTCTCGCCATGCCCGGTGAAGATCGACTTTGGTGACGTGTCGATGAACATGCGCAACTTGCTGCGCAAGATGGGGCAAAAGAGTTTCCGCCCGGGCAATGCTGCGGCCATGTTCATGCTCAATGCGACCAACCCCGAAACCATCAAGCTGGCGCGTGCCGCCATGGTGGGCGTGGGCATGCGCGCACAGCGGTTTGTGGCCGGCCTGCTCAAAGGCTTGGCGCGCAAGCAGACCAGCGCGCCGCCCGCTTCGGTGGGCACCGCGCCGATCAAAGAGCAGGTGATCCACTTCATCAACAAAAAGATGCCGGGCAACCTGCCCAAGAAAACCGCGCGTGCTTTGCTGGACATCGAAGACAACAACTACGTGCCCATCATCCGCAATCCGCAAGCCACCACCTCAGAGACCGAGGCGGTGTTTTACTTCCCTGGTTGCGGCTCGGAGCGCTTGTTCAGCCAGGTCGGTTTGGCCACACAAGCCATGCTGTGGCACGCGGGTGTGCAAACTGTTTTGCCACCGGGCTATCTGTGCTGCGGCTATCCGCAAAAAGGTTCGGGTCAGTTTGACAAGGCCGATCAGATCATCACCGACAACCGGGTGCTGTTCCACCGCGTGGCCAACACCTTGAACTACCTGGACATCAAAACTGTGGTGGTCAGTTGCGGCACCTGTTATGACCAGTTGCAGGGTTACCAATTCGACAAAATTTTCCCTGGCTGCCGCATTGTGGACATTCACGAGTACTTGCTGGAAAAAGGCATCAAGCTGGAATCGCAGGGCGCTTACCTGTACCACGATCCCTGCCACAGCCCCATGAAACTGCAAGAGCCGATGAAGACCGTCAAGGCCTTGTTAGGCGACCAGGTCCTCCAGTCTGATCGCTGCTGTGGCGAGTCGGGCACATTGGGCGTGACGCGTCCTGACATTGCCACCCAAGTGCGCTTTCGCAAGGAAGAAGAACTGCTCAAGGGCGAAGCCGCTTTGCGCGCCAGCGGTGCGCTGGCGCCGCAAGCCAACGTCAAGATCTTGACCAGCTGCCCCAGCTGTTTGCAAGGCTTGTCACGCTATGGTGACGACATGAAAAACGGCTTGCTCGAAGCCGACTACATCGTGGTCGAAATGGCCAAGCACATCTTGGGCGAGAACTGGATGCCCGAGTATGTGAGCGCCGCCAATGCCGGTGGCATTGAGCGCGTGCTCGTTTAATCTGAAAGAGCCCCATGGCCGGTTTGACCAAAGACACCCCGACGCCCGAGTCGCTCACTGTGCACAGCCAATCGCGTGTGCTGGAGGTTGGCTTTTCGGACGGCGCGCTGTTTCGCATTCCGTTTGAGCTGATGCGGGTGTATTCCCCTTCGGCCGAGGTGCAGGGCCACGGCCCCGGCCAAGAAGTATTGCAAACCGGCAAGCGGCTGGTGGGCATTGACAGCTTGGAGCCGGTGGGCAACTACGCGGTCAAGCCGACGTTTTCAGACGGTCACGATTCGGGCTTGTTCACCTGGGAGTACCTGCACTTTTTGGGCTCTGAGCAAGACGCGCTGTGGACGCAGTACAACGAGCGCCTGAGTGCTGCTGGGGTCGATCGCGACGCCCCCATGACCTCTGCCGGTGGCGCCAGCTGCGGCCACTCCCATTGAAGTTTGCATTGAAAGCCCTCGCATGAGCTCGACCCATTTCGGATTCAAAACGGTGGATGAATCCGCCAAAGCCCAGCATGTGCGTGGGGTGTTTGATTCGGTCGCTTCCAAGTACGACGTGATGAACGACCTCATGTCGGCCGGGCTGCACCGCGTCTGGAAGGCCTACACCGTGCAAGTGGCCAACTTGAAGCCTGGCGATCAGGTGCTGGACATCGCGGGTGGCACAGGTGATTTGGCTTTGGCATTTTCCAAAAAAGTCGGCGCCACCGGTCGGGTGGTGCACACCGACATCAACGAAGCCATGCTGTCGACTGGGCGCGACCGCTTACTCAACCTCGGCGTGGTCTTGCCCACTCTGGTGTGTGATGCCGAGAAGCTGCCTTTTGCGGACGGGCACTTTGATGTGGTCAGCGTGGCCTTTGGCCTGCGCAACATGACCCACAAGGACCTGGCTTTGAAAGAAATGTGCCGCGTGCTCAAGCCCGGAGGCAAGTTGCTGGTGTTGGAGTTTTCTAAAGTCGCCAAGCCGCTGCAAAAACTCTACGACTGGTACAGCTTCAATGTCTTGCCGCCTATGGGCAAGCTGGTGGCTGGTGATGACAGCAGTTACCGTTACTTGGCGGAATCGATCCGCATGCACCCTGACCAAGAGACATTGAAAACCCTTATGAAAAGTAGCGGTTTTGGCCATGTGGATTTTCACAACCTGAGCGCAGGGGTGGTAGCCTTGCACGTCGGCATCAAATGCTGATGGCGTGTTGAGAGGCCATATCGGCCACATCTCTTGGAGACATTGTGAAAACGTTTTTAAATTTGTTCTTGGTTTTGGTTCTGTCCTTGGGCGGCTTGAACGCAGAGGCCAAACGTTTGGGCGGTGGCCGCTCCATGGGCCAACAGTCAGGCAATGTGACCCAGCGCGAGGCCGTCAAGCCTGCTGCACCGACGCAGCAAGTGGCTCCTGTGGGCGTGAACAAACCGGCCACTCCGCCGCCTGCTGCACCGGCCAAACGCCCATGGGGCGCCATGCTGGGTGGTTTGGCTGCGGGCTTGGGCCTGGCCTGGTTGGCGCACAGCCTGGGCATGGGTGAAGCCATGGGCAATATTTTGATGTTCGGCTTGCTGGCGTTCGCAGCCATGGCCTTGATCGGCTGGTTCATACGTTCACGCCAAGCAGGCAGCCAAGGTGGTTTGGCTTACCAAGGCGCCGGCAATACCGCTACTTCGCCTGAGGTTTTGCGTCAATACAACCCTGAAAAAGTGGGCAACGATGCATCGGCGCGCCCATGGGAGGCGCCTGCCACCACCTTCGACAGCGCAGCGCCAGCAGCCACCGGTTCCATGATCGGTTCAGCTTTGAACGGCCCTCAGAACTGGGGCGTGCCCGCTGGATTTGATACCGAAGGCTTTTTGACAGCGGCCAAGCGCAACTTCAATACCTTGCAAGACGCCTGGGATCGCTCCGACATCAGCATGTTGCGCTCGATGATGACCGATGCAATGCTGGCCGAAATCCAGGCCCAATTGGCCGAGCGCGAAGCCACCGCTTCAGGCTTGCCCAATAAAACCGAAGTCCTCATGCTGGAAGCCCAGTTGTTGGGGATTGAAGAATTGCCCGATGTCTACATGGCCAGCGTGGAGTTCAATGGCATGATCCGTGAAGAAGCCCACGCCAGCCCCAGCCCCTTCCGCGAAGTGTGGAACATGACCAAACCGCGTCAAGGCGGCAGCGGCTGGTTGGTGGCGGGCGTCCAAGCCTTGCAATAAGGACTTGAGGTTTTGCACCCCACAGCGCGGTAAACACCGCGCTTTCGGGAATAATCGGGGACTATGGCAACACAGTCCCCTTTTTCTTTGGCCGCTCAGGCTTTGCAGCGCTTCGGCACCACCTTCACTCCGCCTGTTTGGGTCAAGGACGAAACCTTGAACCGCCTGGTTTTGTTTGTGAACCATGTGCTGATGCAAGAGCCCGAAGCCATGCGCCGTTTGGCGCGTCAAAAAGGTCAGCGTATCGAGTTGCAGTGGCAACAGTTCGCGCTGCAGCTCTCGCCCACGCCGGCGGGCTTGTTGGAGCGGGTTCAGGTTGAAGGCTTTGATTTGCGCTTGACGGTGACCGATGAGAATCCACTGGATGTGGCGACCGCCTTGCTGCGCGGCGACAAACCCAGCGTGCGCATCGAAGGCGATGTGCAGTTGGCCGCCGAAGTCAATTGGCTGATCGACCACGTGCGTTGGGACGCTGAAGAAGATCTGGCCCGGCTGATCGGCGATGCCCCGGCCCATACGCTGGCGCAGTGGGCGCGCAGTGCCATCGCCGCACTGAAGAAATTCAGTGCCCAGCGACGCGATGCAGCGCCTTCAGAAAAGGCCGCGTCATGAGCCGGCTGGTGCGCGGCAGCTTCATTGTCTTCATCGTCCTGCGTTATGGTCTGGACGAGTTGGTACTGACCAGCTTTCAAAAGCCTTGGTTGCGCGTCCTGGCGCGCATCTTGTCAGTGGGGCGTGACTTGCAAGCCCCGCGTGGACAACGCATTCGCGAAGCATTGGAACGCTTAGGGCCGATCTTTGTGAAGTTCGGACAGGTGCTGTCCACACGCCGCGACTTGCTGCCCACCGACATTGCGGACGAATTGGCCCAGTTGCAAGACAACGTGCCGGCTTTCCCTTCAGCGGTGGCGGTGGCCACCATCGAGCGCGCCTTTGGCCGCAAAGTGGACGATATTTTTGTGCAGTTCGACCGCCAGCCCGTGGCCAGCGCCTCGATCGCGCAGGTGCATTTTGCGGTCTTGAAAGACAAACACGGTCAAGAGCGGGATGTGGCGGTCAAGGTCTTGCGCCCCGGCATGCTGCCGGTGATTGAAAAAGACCTGTCTTTGATGCGCATGATGGCCGGTTGGGTGGAAGGCCTCAGCGCCGACGGCAAACGCCTCAAGCCCAAAGAGGTGGTGGCTGAGTTTGACAAGTACCTGCACGACGAATTGGACTTGGTGCGCGAAGCTTCCAATGCGGCTCAATTGCGCCGCAATATGGAAGGCTTGAATTTGGTGTTGATCCCCGAGATGATCTGGGATTTTTGCCATACCGAAGTGATTGTCATGGAGCGCATGATCGGCGTGCCCATCAGCCAGGTGGAGCGCTTGCGCGAAGCAGGGGTGGACATTCCTCAATTGGCGCGTGATGGTGTGACTTTGTTTTTCACCCAGGTCTTTCGCGATGGTTTTTTCCATGCCGACATGCATCCCGGCAACATCCAGGTCAGTTTGGACCCCGCCAGTTTTGGCCGCTACATTTCGCTGGACTTTGGCATTGTGGGCACACTGACCGAGTACGACAAAGAGTATTTGGCGCAAAACTTCACTGCTTTTTTTCGGCGCGATTACAAGCGCGTGGCGCAGCTGCACATCGAATCCGGCTGGGTGCCGCCCGAGACCCGGGTGGACGAGCTGGAGGCCGCCATTCGCGCGGTGTGCGAGCCCTACTTTGACCGGCCGTTGAAAGAAATATCCTTGGGCATGGTCTTGATGCGCTTGTTCCAAACCTCGCGCCGCTTCCATGTCGAGATTCAGCCGCAGCTGGTTTTGCTGCAAAAAACCTTGCTCAACATCGAAGGTTTGGGTCGGCAACTCGACCCTGAATTGGACCTGTGGAACACCGCCAAGCCCTTCCTTGAAAAATGGATGATCGATCAATTGGGGCCTAAAAAGCTGCTGATGGAGTTGCGCGACCAAGCGCCGCAGTACGCCAAACTGTTGCCGCAACTGCCACGTCTTTTGCACGCCTATTTGCAGCAGCCGCAAAGCCATTTGCAAGAGCGCAAACATTTGGATAATTTGATTGCCGAGCAGCGTCGTACCAACCGCATGCTGCAAACGATTGTGTACATGGGCATCGGTTTTGTGGTGGCTTCATTTGCCCTGCAACTGCTGATGCATTGGGAACTGTTGTAACGTCGAGCGCGCTGGCGCTGTGGGAGTTGAACGTGCTGCTGACCTTGGTCATTGCCTATTTGTTGATCACCATCGCCATTGGCTTGCTGGCTGCCAAGCGGGTCAAAAACTCCGCTGACTTTGCGGTGGCCGGAAGGCACCTGCCGCTGGCCATGATCGTCACCACCACCTTTGCCACTTGGTTCGGCTCTGAAACCGTGTTGGGTATTCCCGCCAAGTTCGTCAACAGCGGTTTGAATGGCGTGGTCGAAGACCCCTTTGGGGCCGGCAGTTGCCTGATTTTGGTGGGTGTCTTTTTTGCGGCCAAGCTGTACCGCATGAACTTGATGACGATCAGCGACTATTACCGCGAGCGGTATGGACGCACGATCGAGGTCATTTGCTCGGTCATCATCATGGTCAGTTATTTGGGCTGGGTGTCGGCCCAAGTCACGGCGCTGGGTTTGGTGTTCAACCTCTTGTCGGGCGGCAGCATCAGTTTGCCTTTGGGCATGGTGATTGGCGTGGTGTCGATCTTGGCTTACACCTTGTTTGGCGGCATGTGGTCAGTGGCGGTGACCGATTTCATGCAGATGATCATTTTGGTGGTGGGCTTGGCCACCATCGCCGTTTTTGCCGGCCAGCAGGCCGGTGGCGCCGACAAGGTGCTCGATTTGGCGATCAGCCAAGACCTGTTCAAGTTCTGGCCAGAGCCCCATTTCAAAGACGTGATCTTCTTTTTTGCCGCCGCCATCACCATGATGCTGGGCTCCATTCCCCAGCAAGACGTGTTTCAGCGCGTCATGTCGGCCAACAGCGAGTACGCCGCCAGCAAGGGGCCGATTCTGGGCGGTGTTTTCTACATCATCTTCGCCTTTGTGCCCATGTTTTTGGTGGTCAGCGCCATGATCATCATGCCGGACAAGGCGATGCAACTGATGCAGGATGATCCGCAAAAAGTCTTGCCCACCTTGGTGATGGAACACATGCCCTTTGCCATGCAAGTCTTGTTTTTTGGCGCCTTGTTGTCGGCCATCAAATCCTGTGCTTCGGCCACCTTGCTCGCGCCCAGTGTGACTTTCACCGAGAACATTTGGCGTCAGTTTTACCCGCACAGCAGCGACCAGCAAGAACTCAAGGCCATGCGGGTGACGGTGTTGGTGTTCAGCGCCTTGGTGCTGCTGTACGCGATCGCCATGCAAGGCAGCAGCATTTACGAAATGGTTTCTGGGGCTTACCAAGTCACGTTGGTGGGCGCTTTCATCCCCTTGGTCTTTGGCTTGTACTGGCCGCGCGCCACCACCCAAGGTGCGCTGTTCTCGATTGCGGCTGGCCTAGGGGTTTGGCTGCTCTTGCTGCTTACCCCGGCAGGACTTGAGTTTCCGGCGCAATTGGCGGGCGTGCTGGCCAGTTTGGCGGGCATGCTGATCGGCTCACACCTGCCTCAGGGCATTCGCAACCAAAAGGCGCCCCATCACGCGCAGCCTCACATCGGCTGAGGCCCCGCGCCGCCTATAATGGAGGGTTGTTTCCCCTCCAACCTGACGCCTTTCATTCATGCCAATCTACGCTTACAAATGTGAGTCCTGTGGCCATGCCAAGGACGTTTTGCAAAAAATGGCCGATGAGCCATTGTCCGATTGCCCCGTCTGCGGCAAACCCAGCTTCAAAAAGCAACTCACGGCCGCCGGTTTTCAGCTCAAAGGCAACGGCTGGTATGCCACCGATTTCAAAGGGGGTTCGGGTGGCACGGCCGCACCGGCAGTGCCTACCTCGGCCGATGGCGCTGCAGCCACACCTGCGGCCCCCGCTGCACCTGCTGCTGCGCCCTCAACAGACAGCACCCCCAGCGCTTCAGCCGCTTCAGCCTGCGCCCCTTCATGTGCGTGTCACTGACACACGCCAGCATGGCCTTTTCAACTTCTGATTGCACCTCATGAACCTGCGCTTGCGCCACTACTTTGTCACCGGCTTGCTGGTGTGGCTGCCCATGGGGATCACGGTCTGGGTGCTGACCTGGTTGGTCGGTATGCTCGACAGTATTTTCTTGACCGTACTCGGTGCGCTGGACGCCATCATCCCCGGCATGCATGCCGCAGCTGAATCCTTGCGCAATGTGCCCGGTCTGGGGGTCATGCTGGTGGCCCTCGTCATTTTGGCCACCGGTGTTTTTGTCGCCAATATGTTCGGTCAATGGGCGGTGCGTCAATGGGGTAAATTGATCGACCGCATCCCGGTGGTGCGCTCCATCTACACCAGTGTCAAGCAGGTGGCT
>CANFMK010000098.1 GCA_947448325.1 Comamonadaceae bacterium | reverse complement strand
TGCAAATTCAAGTCTCACGCGTCGATTTGGATGGTCGCAAAATCGATTTCAGGTTGGTCACCGAAGAGGGTGTGGGCCGATCTGTGCGTGATCGCTTGGCAGCGCCGTTGGATGGGGCTTCGCCGCGTGGTGCTATGCGCACGGAAGGCCGAGCCCCCGATCGTCGCAAAGATATGCCGCGTGAACGCACGGCCAGCGCAAGGCCATCGATCAAAGCATCTGTGAAGCAAGCGTTGGACAAAAAGAAATCATCCAAGGCGCGCAAATCGCGTCGTTAATTTTCAATTCATCAGGCGTTGCTTTTGCATCGCTTGAAACCAGGAGACACAAAATGCGTTCATCTTCCAAAGTGGCCATCGTGACCGGCGCAGGTTCGGGAGTTGGCAAAGCTGCTGCCTTGGCCTTGCTCAAAGACGGCTGGCAAGTGGTTTTGGCCGGTCGCCGTGTGGGCCCTTTGGACGAAGTCGTTGCCGAGTCTGGGGCTGCAGCGCAGGCCATGGCCGTGTCAACCGATGTTTCCGACGAAGCTTCGGTCAAAGCATTGTTTGACGCGACCGTCCAAAAATTTGGTCGAGTGGATTTGTTATTCAACAATGCGGGCGTCAATGCCCCCGGCATACCCTTGGAGGAGTTGACATTGGCCCAGTGGAAGAATGTGGTGGACATCAATTTGACGGGCATGTTCTTGTGCATCCAAGCCGCTTTTCGCGTGATGAAGGACCAATCCCCACGCGGTGGACGCATCATCAACAACGGTTCGATCTCAGCCACAACCCCACGGCCCAACTCGATTGCCTACACATCGACCAAGCATGGGGTTTCGGGTTTGACCAAAACAGCGTCTCTCGATGGCCGGAAATACGACATTGCAGTGGGGCAAATTGACATTGGCAACGCAGCCACCGACATGGCCATGCGCATGGCCAAAGGGGTTTTGCAGGCCAATGGCGAGGTGGCCATAGAGCCTTTGATGGACGTCAACATTGTCGGCCAGTCGGTGGTTTATATGGCCAATCTGCCCTTGGAAGCCAATGTGATGTTCCACACCGTGATGGCCACCAAAATGCCTTTTGCGGGACGCGGCTGATCTTTGTGTAGCTGGCTCAGTGTGCGCATTGAGCCAGCGCACTGGCGGTCAAACCCGTGTCTGCAGGCCAAGTGTCTGCCGCTTGGCCGTGCTGGTACACAGCGTATGAGGCGGCTTCAAAAGCCGCCAAAGCGGTCCCTGCGCTCTGCGCCATTTGGGCGCCAATCCAGCCTGCCAACACGTCACCTGTGCCCGCAGTGGCCAAGCGGCCATTACCGCTGGGGTTGATCCGGCTGATCTGTTCGGGGCTGGCGATGACGGTCCCCGAGCCTTTGAGTACGACGGTACAACCCCACTGTTGGGCCAGAGTTTCGGCACTGCGCAAGCGGTGTGCTTGTACTTCGGCCGTCGTGGAGCCGAGTAAGCGCGCAGCTTCCAATGGATGGGGGGTGAGGACTGTGGGCCGTCCTCTGGCGCTGCGGTTTTTCAACAACTTTGTCCAGATTGTGTTTTGGGCGATGGCGTTCAAAGCATCTGCGTCGAGCACCAATTGCCGACTGCGCTGGAGTACCTCGGCCAAAACCCTTTGGATCGCGATGCCTCCACCGCAACCGCAGACCACTGTGAGTTGATGCAGATCCAAGGCCTCAAAGCGGCGCAGCATCAGTTCGGGTTGTTCTGACAAGACTTGCGGCGCGGTGCTGGCACTTAAAAAGCTGACCATCACACGGCCTGCGCCGCCGTGCAGCGCGGCAGAGGCCGCCAACAACGCCGCACCGGTCATGCCCATGCCACGCTCAGACACGCCTTCTCCGCCTACGATGGCCACGTCCCCGTAACTGCCCTTATGGCTTTGGTGCTTTCGCGGTACTGCGTTGCTGTGTGAATTGACCTGACTGCAAGCCGCAACATCCATGAACGCCGCAAGTTCAGTGTCCTGACGTATCAAGTCGTCCAGCCAGAGTTGACCCGCCGCATCGCGACCCGCGCCCATGAAGAGACCGGGTTTGGCTGTCAAGAGCATCAAGGTGTGTGCCGCATGAACCACCGGTCCTGGCGTGCCTTTGTCTTGTCCCAAGGTTTGACCGGACTCAGCCTCCAAGCCGCTGGGCTGATCTGCTGACAAGACCGTGGCTTGGCTTTGGTTCATGATTGCGATCCATTCGGCCATCTCGCCACTGACGGCGCGTCGACTCCCCATGCCGAGCAAACAGTCAATGATCAAATCGCCTGGCAGCAGCCGCTCAGGTGCAGGTCCAAATTCAACGCCAGCCGCTTGAGCGCGTTGCAGGGCGGTTTGAGCATCCACAGGTCTGGGCTGGGACGCTGGAAACAGCGAGACTTTGACGGACATGCCAGCGCGATGTAGAACGATGGCGGCTTCCAGGCCATCGCCGCCGTTGTTGCCCGGTCCGCAAGCGATCCAGATGGTTTGCGCATGGGGCGCCAAGGCCAAAGCCAATTGGCTCAGAGACTGGCCCGCACGTTGCATCAGACTGTGTGCGGGCACTCTTGCCATCAGCGAAGATTCGATCAGGCGCGTACTGCGAATGTCATACAACAGCGTGGGTTCCCGTCCGTTCAAACGTTGCAAGCTCATGCGCGCATTTTCAGGTGATGTTCGACCGCCAGGGATACGTTCAACACTGCATCGTCTTTCATCGGCCCTTGCCAGACCATCATGCCCACAGGGAGTTCATCGGGTTGGTGGCACGGCAGCGACAAGGCGCAGCCATCGAGCATATTGACCACACTGGTATTGCGCAGCAACAGGGTGTTGGCGGCGAAGAAAGCGTCATCACGTTCTGCGCCAGGCGCCACACTGGCTATGCTGGGTGCCGTGATGGGCAAGGTGGGGGAGAGCAGGGCGTCAAAGCCAGTCATGGCCTGTTGCATTCGGGCAATCCATTGCAGCCGCTTTTGCTGCAAATCCAAGTATTCAAACGCCGTCATTTGGGCGCCACGTTGAATGCGTTGAGCGACGCGGGGGTCGTAGTGCGCAGCGTCCTGCGCCAGCAGTTGCCGATGCCAGGCGAAACTTTCCGCGGCGCTGAAGCCGCCGGTGGAGAGCAAGCCCGCGAGCTCATTCAGTTCTGGCAAACGGATTTCAGTCAACTGGGCACCAGCGCTTGCCAGCATTCCAAGGCTGCGTTGCCAAACCCTTTGGACGTGCGGCGACAGGTGGTCCAACATGAGACTGGTCGGGATGGCCAAGCGGTAGCTGGAAAGGCTTTGTTGATAGATGGGCACCTTGCGAGAGGCCAAAATTTCGTGCGCCAAGATGGCGTCCTGCACGCTGCGGGTCATGGCGCAAATGGTGTCCATGGTGGTGGACAGGGGCGTGGCGCCCTGTGTGGAGACCCTGCGGGCCGTGTTTTTGAATCCGACAATCCCGTTCAAAGCTGCAGGAATGCGGATTGATCCACCCGTGTCAGAGCCCAGTCCTATGAACGCTGCACCTGTGGCCACGGAAACCGCTGCACCAGAGGATGAGCCGCCTGGAACCAAAGGTTGAAAGTCGGATTGATCCTCTGGCGACTTTTGCCCCGCAATGCGGCCTGAGACCGCATCCCATGCTGCCGGTGTACCGTAATGCGGGTTCACGCCAACGCCAGAGAAAGCAAATTCGACCATATTGGTTCGGCCGATCAAGGTGCCTCCAGCGGCGCGCATGCTGGCCACGGCGGGGGAGTCTGCCACCGCAGGAGCTTGGTTTTTCAAGACCAAAGAACCTGCGGTTGTGGTTTCGCCCTGGACATCAAAAAGGTCCTTGGCGGAAAAAGGGACGCCCGCCAAGGGGCCGTTTGGCGCCTTAGCGGCCGACGCTTGTTGCATTTCTGCGGTATTCAAGGTCATGAACACGTGGGCGCAGGCGGGACTTTGGGCTTGGGCCAAGCAATTGTCCAAGACTTCGCGCAGTGTGGTTGTGCCTGTGCGTATCGCCTGCAGGGTTGAGGTCAAGTCATTCAGGTGGGGCATAGGGGGTAAGAGGTGAATGGCGAATGGGATGCTATAATCGAGCGGCTTTGCGGGAACTGACCTGGTTCAGGTCTTGTAAAGCGAAAAAACGCAAACCTGCCCCTTCAAGGTGTTGTCCGTCATGCACATGGCGGCGATCAAGGGCAGTGTTTAAGACTTAACCTTTGGAGCTTATTATGTCCGTTACTATGCGCGAAATGCTGGAAGCCGGTGTCCACTTTGGTCACCAAACACGCTTCTGGAACCCCAAGATGGCCCCTTTCATCTTCGGTCATCGCAACAAAATTCACATCATCAACCTGGAAAAGTCTTTGCCGATGTTCCAGGACGCAACCAAGTTCGTCAAGCAATTGGCTGCGAACCGTGGCACTATTTTGATGGTTGGCACCAAGCGCCAAGCACGTGAAACCGTGGCCGCCGAAGCTGCTCGTGCAGGCGTGCCTTTCGTTGATCAGCGTTGGCTGGGCGGCATGCTGACCAACTTCAAGACTGTGAAAACTTCGATCAAGCGTCTGAAAGACATGAAGGCGCAGCAAGAAGTCGGTTTGGACAGCTTGAGCAAAAAAGAACAACTGATGTTCAAACGCGAGATGGAAAAGCTGGAAAAAGACATCGGTGGCATTCAAGACATGACCACCTTGCCTGATGCCATCTTTGTGATCGACGTGGGCTACCACAAGATTGCGATCTCGGAAGCCAAAAAACTGGGCATCCCATTGATCGGCGTGGTTGATACCAACCACTCGCCTGAAGGCATTGATTACGTGATCCCTGGCAACGACGACTCGGCCAAAGCCGTGGCTTTGTACGCCCGTGGCATTGCGGATGCCATCATTGACGGCCGTTCCAACGCCGTCAACGATGTGCTCAAGGCCGTTGCGGCTGCAGAAGGCGAAGATGAATTCGTGGAAGTCCAAGAAGCTTCTGCTTGAAGCCTCTTGTGACAAGATGAAAGGGGCTTTGTTGCCCCTTTTTTTTAATCTAACTTTGAATTGAATACGGAGAAGAACATGGCAACAATCACCGCAAGCATGGTCGCAGAACTGCGCGCCAAAACCGACGCACCCATGATGGAGTGCAAAAAAGCATTGACCGAAGCTGAAGGCGATATGGCCAAAGCTGAAGAGTTGCTGCGCGTCAAATTGGGCACCAAAGCGGGCAAAGCCGCTTCGCGCGTGACCGCCGAAGGCGTGGTCACCAGCTTTGTCAATGGCCACACCGGTGCCATGATTGAAGTCAACTGCGAAACCGACTTTGTGACCAAAAACGACAGCTTCTTGGCCTTGGCGCAAGCAGCAGCCCGTTTGGTGGCAGAACACAATCCCGCTGATGTCGCAGCCTTGGGCGAATTGGCTTACAGCCAAGACAGCTTTGGTCCGACCTTGGAAGATGTGCGCAAAGGTTTGATCGGCAAGATCGGTGAGAACATGAGCTTTCGCCGCTTTAAGCGCATTTCTGGTGCATCCAAAGTGGCGACCTATTTGCACGGTACCCGCATTGGTGTTTTGGTCGAGTATGACGGTGAGGAAATCGCCGCCAAAGATGTGGCCATGCACGTTGCGGCCATGAAGCCCGTGGCTTTGACCAGCGCCGATGTGCCTGCTGACTTGATTGAAAAAGAGCGTTCGGTGGCCACCGCCAAAGCCGCTGAGTCGGGCAAGCCTGCCGACATCGCTGCCAAAATGATCGAAGGTTCTGTGCAAAAGTACCTCAAAGAGGTGTCTTTGTACAACCAAGCCTTTGTGAAGAACGACAAACAAACCGTGGAGCAAATGCTCAAGGCTGCCAACACTTCGCTCAAAGGCTTTACGCTGTATGTGGTGGGTGAGGGCATTGAAAAGCGTGTCGACGACTTCGCAGCCGAAGTGGCCGCTCAAGTCGCTGCCGCCCAAAGCGCTGCCGCTTGATGTCTGTCCCAGCACAGCAGCTTGACTGCTGTGCTGGGGCAGAACCGATTCACTGAACTTTCTTATTCTTCACCGTCCAGGAGCTTTTCATGACCCTTGCCAAACCAGCCCACAAGCGTATTTTGCTCAAGCTGTCCGGTGAGGCCTTGATGGGCGATGATCAGTTCGGTATCAACCGTGCAACCATTGTGCGGATGGTGGATGAAATTGCGGAAGTGACCCGCTTGGGTGTGGAGGTGGCCATCGTCATTGGTGGTGGCAATATCTTTCGCGGTGTGGCGGGTGGTTCCGTGGGCATGGACCGCGCCACTGCCGATTACATGGGCATGTTGGCCACGGTCATGAATGCGCTGGCTTTGGCCGATGCCATGAACAAAGCCGGATTGACTGCACGCGTGATGTCGGCCATTGGTATTGATCAGGTGGTAGAGCCGTATGTCCGCCCCAAGGCATTGCAGTACCTTGAAGAGGGTAAGGTGGTCGTTTTTGCCGCGGGCACTGGTAATCCTTTCTTCACGACCGACACGGCTGCAGCTTTGCGTGGCGCGGAAATCGGCGCCGAGTTGGTCTTGAAGGCCACCAAGGTGGACGGTGTTTACACTGCAGATCCGAAAAAAGACCCTTCTGCGACGCGTTACGACAAGATCACTTTCGATGACGCCATTTCGCAAAATCTGGGCATCATGGATGCAACGGCTTTCGCGCTGTGCCGCGATCAAAAACTGCCGATCAAGGTCTTTTCGATCTTCAAGAACGGCGCTCTCAAACGCGTCGTGATGGGCGAAGACGAAGGCACTTTGGTGTACGCTTGAGACAAGACCTGCGCAGGAGAATTTCATGACCATTGCTGACATCAAAAACACCACGCAAAGCAAGATGGACCAATCCATCGCCGCCTTCAAAAACAACCTCACCAAGATCCGCACTGGGCGCGCCAATCCAGCACTTTTGGACTCGGTGATGGTCGAGTATTACGGCTCCCATGTTCCCCTGTCTCAAGTCGCCAATGTGGCCCTGATCGACTCGCGCACCATCAGCGTGCAGCCTTGGGAAAAGGGCATGGGCGCCAAAATTGAAAAAGCCATACGTGAGAGCGACTTGGGCTTGAATCCTTCCTCCATGGGGGATTTGATTCGCGTGCCCATGCCCGCTATGAGCGAAGAACGCCGCAAAGAAATGACCAAATTGGTTCGCAACGAAGGTGAGAGCGCCAAGATTGCCGTCCGTAATTTGCGTCGTGACGCCAATGAGTCGGTGAAGAAATTGGTTAAAGACAAACTGGCTTCTGAAGACGACCAAAAGCGCGCAGAAGCCGATGTGCAAAAAGTCACCGACAAGCACATTGCCGAAATAGACCAATTGGTGTCCGGTAAAGAACAAGAGATCATGGCGGTCTGATGAGGGCTGATCTGCACGGTCTTGACATTGACCGTGCGTCCGTGAGTTGGCCGTTCAGGGGGATGCGCACCCTTGCGCTGTGCGTTTATTCCCAACCTGGAGAATTCTGATGCTCAAACAGCGAATCATCACGGCCTTGTTGTTGTTGGTTATTTTGTTGCCGGCGCTCTTTGCTGAAAAGCCCGAACCCTTTGTATTTCTTTCGCTGATTCTGATTGCCGCCGGGGCCTGGGAATGGGGTCGTCTGAATGGCTTAAGCCGTTGGGCCTCGATCGCCAGCGGTGCCTTGTCTTTGTTGGTTTGTTCCGCGTTGTGGTTTTGGGGCGTGGTGTTGCTGCCTTGGCCGGTGATGTGGTTGGTGGCAGGAAACGCTTGGGTGCTGCTGGGTGCCTGGATGCTTCAGCGTGGCGTGGCGGGTTGGTCACAATGGTCCGTGGCTTGGCGATGGTCGTTGGGACTGGTTGCCTTGTGTTTGGCCTGGCTGGCGATCGCTCAGGCGCGTTGGCAAGGCGCTAATTTTTTGCTGTCTGTGCTGGCCCTGGTCTGGGCGGCGGACGTCTTTGCCTATTTCGCGGGCCGTGCTTGGGGTGGGCGGTTCTTCAAGGTCAAATTGGCACCGTTCATCAGCCCAGGTAAAACTTGGGAGGGCGTCGTGGGTGGCATGGTGGGGGTCATGCTGCTGTCCTTGGCATGGATGCAAGCAGACCGGTATTTTGAATTCACCGTCACCAGTTTTCACAGTCGCCTGTGGCATCAAGGTTGGTGGTTGTGGCTGGCTGCTTTGGTGTTCATGACGGCCATGAGTGTGGTGGGTGATTTGGTAGAGTCTTTGATCAAACGCAGTGCCGGGGTCAAGGACAGTTCAGGCTTGTTGCCCGGTCACGGCGGCGTTTTAGACCGGGTAGATGCTCTGTTGCCTACTTTGCCTCTGGCCATGATGTTGATGTCGTGGACATCGTGAACAGCTACTCTTTGTCAGGAATTCCTATGCAACAGATTACCGTCCTAGGCTCCACCGGATCCATTGGCACCAATACCTTGGACGTGATTGCACGGCACCCGGATCGATTCAAAGTTTTTGCACTCAGCGCCGCAACGCAAGTCGACCTGATGCTCAAGCAATGCGCCCAATTTTCACCTCGCTATGCCGTCATGGCCAACGAAGAAGCGGGGCGTTTGTTGGCAGAAAAGGTGAAAGCCGAAGGTTTGTCAGTCGAAGTGCAGTGGGGAAGCGAGGCCTTGGTCGATATCGCAGCGCACCCCCAAGTGGATGCCGTGATGGCCGCCATTGTGGGCGCTGCGGGCTTGGCGCCTTGTTTGGCCGCTGCCAGCGCAGGCAAGCGCTTGCTGTTGGCCAACAAGGAAGCCTTGGTAGTAGGAGGGGATGTTTTTCTTGCGGCTGTTGCGCAAGGAGGTGCGCGCCTTTTACCCATTGACAGTGAGCATTCAGCGATATTTCAGTCTCTGCCGGAAGACCCCAAGACCTGGGGTCATCGGATCGAGAAGATCATTTTGACCGCATCGGGTGGGCCATTTCGCTCGCGCGATGTGCAGTCCCTGCGCGATGTCACGCCGCAAGAGGCCTGCGCGCATCCCAATTGGGTCATGGGCCGCAAGATCTCTGTCGATTCCGCGACCATGATGAACAAGGCGCTGGAGGTGATTGAAGCGCGCTATTTGTTTGGCGTTCAACCGGCCCAAATTGATGTGGTCATTCACCCCCAAAGCGTGGTGCATTCCATGGTGCAATACAAAGATGCCTCCGTCGTTGCGCAATTAGGCACGCCTGACATGCGTGGACCCATTGCCTATGGATTGAGTTGGCCTGATCGTGTGGTTTCGGGTGCGGCGGCATTGGATTTTCGCCAATTGGCGCCCATGACATTTGAATCCTTGGATGAGCACGGTCACGCTCAGCGCTTTCCTGGTTTGAAATTAGCTTGGGAGTCTTTGGATGCGCCTTTTGGAACATGTGCGGTTTTGAACGCGGCCAACGAAGTGGCGGTGGCGTCCTTTTTAGAGGGGCGTATTCGCTTTGACCAGATTCATGTGGTCAACCAGGGTGCTTTGAATCGTGTGGTTTTCAATTCACCCAAGTCACTGGGCGAATTGCTGGCCTTGGATCAAGAAAGTAGATCGGCCGCACGGCGCCATGTTGGCCAACTTTCTGTTTGATGCTCAATTTTTTGGCCTTCCTTTTTGCTTTGACGCTTTTGGTGTCAGTTCATGAATGGGGTCATTACCGGGTTGCTGTGGCATTAGGGGTCAGGGTCTTGCGGTTTTCTGTGGGCCTGGGCCGACCCGTCTGGCGCTGGCGTCAACCAGATCAAAAGCAGGGGCACAGTACGGAGTTTTCGATAGGTTGGCTGCCTTTGGGTGGCTTTGTCACCATGCTGGACGAGTCTATGGGCCCTGTGGATGCCAAGAGCGTCCATCAAGCGTTCAATCGTCAACCGCTGTGGGCGAGGTCTTTGATTGTGGTGGCAGGCCCATTGGCCAATTTTGTTCTGGCTGTGATGCTACTGTCTGCGGCCGCGTGGTGGGGGCAATCGGAGCCGATGGCCATCTTATCGACGCCAGTGCCTCATTCTGCTGCCGACAAGGCGGGTCTGCGAGGGGGAGAGCACGTTGTGGCCGCCGGGCAGGTCAATGAAGACACCCTGGTTTTAACGCCATTGCGCCCAGTCACGAGTTTCAGCGACTTGTCGCTCCAAGCGACCCAAGCCTTGGCATCGGGACATGATTGGGATTTGGAAATTGCAGACCCAGATTCTCAGGGTTCAGAACCAAAGCGCGTTCGTTTGCATGTTGCCCATCTGCCACCTTCAGTGAATGCGCAGCAAGGTTCAGCTTTGTCCCTTTGGGGAATCGCTTCACCAAGATCTGTGGCCATGATCGTTCAACTGGAACCAGGCAGCCCAGCCGCCTTGGCCGGCTTGCAAGCGGGCGATTACGTGCTCAGCGTCAACGGGCTTCAGGTGCCTGATGCGCAGTTTTTGCGAGACGCCATTCGTCAGTCCTACGGGTTATCGGGTGCGGCCCCTTTGGCCTTGACCGTGTCGCGAAACCACGTGGTTCTGGATGTGAAGATACAACCCGCGGTGGTCGATCAAGGTGGGCAAAAGATAGGCCGTATCGGCGCTGTGGTGGGCGCTACACCGGCATTGCAATGGGTGGCCCATGGCGCACTTGAAAGTGTATTCTTAGGTGCTCATCGAACCTTCGACCTGATCGCATTGACGCTTGACTCCGTCAGGGGTTTATTCGCTGGCCAAGGCGGACTGGATCAGCTGGGAGGACCACTGGCCATTGCCGACCAGGCTGCTCGTTCTGCACATTTGGGCATCACGGCTTACCTGGGATTTTTGGCGTTCTTGAGCATCAGTCTTGGGGTGCTCAATTTGTTGCCGCTGCCTATGCTCGATGGTGGGCACCTGATGTATTATCTTTGGGAGTTGCTGACGGGAAAACCTGTGTCGTCTGACTGGGTGAATATTTTGCAAAAAGTAGGACTGTTGCTGTTGGTCGCATTGATGACAACGGCCATGGTCAACGACGGGATTCGACTTTTGCGATGAGTTCTATAGGCCGCCTTCTTGCTTCACCTCTCAGCTTTTGAATGGACTGAAATTTCAACATGACATCGCATACCCATCTTTTTCGTTTGCGCCGCTTGGTTGCCATGACTGCTTTGGCATGGCTGTCTTTTTCGGCCTGGGCAGCGGAGCCTTTTTTGGTCAGTGACATCCG
>CANFMK010000097.1 GCA_947448325.1 Comamonadaceae bacterium | reverse complement strand
TCTGGTTGCGCCTTTCAAATACCAATCACAGCCGGGGTGGGCGAGCAGCCTGGCGAGTTTGATGGCCAGCGCGCCGGGCGTGGACGACGCCTTGGCACAGGCCCATTGGGTGGTGCCCATGCCCTTGTCCAACCAACGCCTGGCCGAAAGAGGATTCAACCAATCCTTATTGCTGGCCAAGCAACTGTCGCCGCGCAAAGCCCGGCATGACCTGCTGCTACGACTTCGCGACACGCCAGCGCAGCGCACGCTGCCACGCGCTGAGCGCTTGCACAATTTGCGCGGGGCTTTCAGCGTGTATCCCTTGCAAGCCGATGCCTTGCGAGGCCAACGGGTGATGCTGGTCGACGATGTGATGACCACAGGCGCGTCCTTGCACATGGCGACCGAAGCTTTGCTGGGCGCAGGTGTGTCGCATGTGACGGCAGTGGTCTTCGCCCGGACCGAAGCGCATGCGCACGACGGCCCCTGACCCCAGGACACAACCCAACCCCAGTGGTCTATGGCTTCCCGCACAATAGAGGCTTATGTTTCACATTGTCTTGGTTGAACCCGAAATCCCGCCCAACACCGGCAACGTCATCCGCTTGGCGGCCAATACCGGTTGTACGCTGCACTTGGTGGAGCCCTTGGGTTTTTCGATGGACGACAAACACATGCGCCGTGCCGGACTGGATTACCACGAGTACGCAGAACTCAAACGCCACGCCGATTGGGGGCAATTTTTGGCGACTGAAAAGCCCGACCCACTAAGGCTGTTCGCTATGACCACACGCGGCTCGCGCTTGGTGCATGAGGTGGCGTTTCAGCCCGGCGATTGGTTTGTCTTCGGCGCTGAAACCCGGGGCCTAGCGCCCGAATTGCGCGAGACGTTCAGCCCGGCGTGCCGACTCAAGCTGGCCATGCGCGAAGGCCAGCGCAGCCTGAATCTGTCCAACGCCGTGGCGGTCACGGTATTTGAAGCCTGGCGGCAAAACCATTTCGCATGACCGCCAGGTCGATGCCGACCGCTCGAGCGCTTTGGGCGCTCAAGCCTGCATCAAGGGTATGAACGCGACAAAGACTCGGCGATACACACCGGTTTGTCGGTGCCTTCACGCTCAATCGTCACTTCCCAAGCGCATTGCAGGCCGTTGTTGTCAATCGGCGTGGCCGACAACAACTTCAGTTGCGCACGCAAGCGGCTGCCCACCGGCACGGGCGAAGTGAAGCGCACTTTGTTCAAGCCGTAGTTCACGCCCATGCGGGTTTCCTTGACGCTGATGCCGGACTGGAAGAACTTCGGAATCAAAGACAAGGTCAAAAATCCATGCGCAATCGGTGCGCCAAAGGGGCCGGCCTTGGCACGCTCCACATCGATGTGGATCCACTGGTGGTCGCCGGTGGCATCGGCGAACTGGTTGACCTGTTCTTGCGTGATGTCCAGCCAGGGGGTGACCGTGACGTGCTGGCCCGCGCAAGCGGCCAAATCTTGGAGGGTTTCAAAGGTTTTCATGGGAGTCACTCTATCGCTCGCCAGTCTGACGTGGTGTCGAGCCTGCGACAAGCGGTGAGCAAAGGGCTGTATGGTTCCAGCCACCCCTATCATTGACCAGTCAATCATTGACCAGTCAACTATAATCATGCTCGCCATGCCCAAAGCCCCTCCCGCTCAGTTTTACCTTCCCGGTCAGTACCAACCCGATCAAAGTGTGGGCCACCTGATGAACAAGGTGTTGTCCTCCATCTTGGTCCAAGCCGATGCACAACTGGCGCCTTACAAGCTGACCTATGTGCAGTGGGTGCCCTTGTACAAACTGTTGATGAACGAGGGGCAAACGGCCGCCCAACTGGCACGTGAAAACGCCATTGACCCGGCGGCTTTGAACCGCTCGCTGAACCGTTTGGAAATCAAAGGCTTGATCCAGCGCGAACGTTCGGTGCAAGACCGCCGCGTGGTGCACCTGCGCCTGACCGCAGCAGGCCGCGACGTGGCCCAACACGTGCCCAGTGTGTTGGCCGATGTGCTCAATGGCCATTTGCAAGGTTTCTCGCACTCCGAATGGACGCTGATGCTGCAACTGCTGCAGCGCATGCTGCGCAACGGCGAGGCACTCAAGCTGCGCCAGCCCGCTGTCTCCACTCTTTGACTTCCACCGAAGGCACCATGATTTTTGCCCCCTGCTCACTGCCCCGTTTGTCGATGCTGGGCCTGACCGCGACCTTGGTCGCATGCAGCACGCCAGGCCCCGATGTCGCAGCGCTCGCCGTCACCCAGGCCTCGGACTTGCGATTCAATGCCAGCACCACCACGGCACTCTCAACCAGCTGGTGGCAAGCCTTGGGGGACGCGCGTTTGAATGCCTTGGTCGCCACCTCCTTGGCCGGCAACCCGACGCTGCGCACCGCACAGTTGCGTGTCCAGCGCATGCACGCCCTGAGCGGCGTGGCCCAGGCCAACGGCTTGCCCCAAGCCAACTTGGGCGCCGACTTCACCCGCCAACGCTTCAGTGCCAACGGCTTGTACCCCAAACCGATCGCGGGCAACACCTGGGACAACGACACTTTGCAAGCGGGCGTGTCCTGGTCACCGGATGTATGGGGCCAACATGCGGCGGAGTTGGCTTCGGCCATCGGCCAAACCCGCGCGGCACAGGCCGATGCAGCCGCAGCGGCCACTGGCCTGACCAGTCAAATCTGCAAGACCTATGTGGGCTTGGCACGGCTGGTGACCCAACGCGTCATCGCAGAGCGTGCGCAGCAGCAACGCCAAGAGATGCGTCAGCTGATTGCCGCGCGCGTCGCGGCCGGCTTGGACCCCCAAGGCGAGCAAAGTCTGTCCGAGGGCAACCTGTCTGATGCGGGCGTACAGCTCGAAGCCCTGGATGAGCAAATCACCTTGGCGCGGCATCAACTGGCGGTGCTGAGCGGCCAGGCGCCGCAGGCACTGGCGTCGCTGTCACCGCACTTGGAGGCTCTCCAACTGGACACCTTGCCGGCCACCTTGGGCGCCGACTTGCTCGGTCGCCGTCCCGATGTGGTGGCCAGTCGTTGGCGCGTAGAAGCCGCCAGCCAGGACGTGGCGGTGGCGCGGACCCAGTTTTACCCGAATGTGAATTTGAGCGCCTTTGCCGGCTACAACGCCCTGGGCCTGAGCCATTTGCTCGATGCGGGCAGCCGCCAAATCGGCGTCAGCCCGGCGGTGCGCCTGCCCTTGTTTGACGGCGGCAGATTGAACGCCCAACTGGACAGTCGACGAGCAGAACGTGACATGGCCATTGCGCAATACAACGCCACGGTACTGGAAGCTGTGAAAGAAGCCACCGACGCTATCGCCTCCGCGCAATCACTGCGCCGGCAAGAACAAGCCCAGAGCGCCGCCTTGAACAGCGTCCTGCACAACCACACCTTGGCGCAGCAGCGCATGGCCGCAGGACTGGGCCAGGCCGTGATGGTGTTGTCGGCCGAATCCGCAGTCTTGGCTCAACGCCGTGCGCACGCCGATGTGCGGGCCCGGCAATTGGACAACCAGATTGTCCTGATGAAAGCCCTGGGGGGTGGCTGGCGCGATGACGCCCCACAGCGCAATGCGCAGCTCAACGCTCAGCCCCAATAAACCCCACAGACACCGCGCCTGAAAAGCCCCCCAACACGAAAGCCCCTCATGACTGCCATGACCACCTCCGAATCAACCACCGCGCGACGCCGTGGCCTGTCTGTGATTGCCCTTGCCTTGGGCGTCAGCGGATTGGCCTGGGGCGGCTGGCACTGGCTGCAAGGTCGACACCAACAAAACACCGACAACGCCTATGTGGCCGGCCATGTGGTGCAAATCACGCCGCAAGTCGGTGGCACCGTGGTGGCCATCCAGGCCGATGACACGGACTTCGTCAAAGCGGGCCAGGTGTTGGTCAAACTCGATGCGGCCGACGCCAACGTCGCGCTCGCGCAAGCGGAAGCGCAGTTGGCACAAACTGTGCGCGAAGTGCGCACCCTTTTTGCCAACAACAGCACCTTGCAAGCCCAAGTGCAATGGCGCGAGGCCGATCTGAGTCGCAGCCAAACCGAGCTGGCCCGCGCCCAAGAAGACAGCCAGCGCCGCGCGCCTTTGGTGGCCAGCGGCGCCGTGGGCAAAGAAGAATTCCAACATGCCCAAGCCCAAGCCAGCGCCGCCAAGAGTGCGGTGATGGCGGCACAATCGGCCGTCAATGCCGCCAAAGAGCAGCTCAACGCCAGCCAAACCCAAACCGAAGGCACCAGTGTGGCCCAGCACCCGAGCGTGCAACGTGCCGCCGCCAAAGTGCGTGAAGCTTATTTGGCCCTGGAGCGGGTGCAGTTGTTGGCGCCAACCGATGGTCACATCGCCAAGCGCGGCGTTCAGCTGGGCCAGCGGGTGCAGGCTGGCGCGCCCTTGATGACGCTGGTGGCGCTGAACCAATTGTGGGTGGACGCCAATTTCAAAGAAAGCCAGCTGCAAAACCTGCGCATGGGCCAGAGCGCAGAAATGGAAGCGGATGTGTACGGCACCAAAGTGGTCTACCACGGCAAAGTGGTGGGCTTGGGCGCAGGCACGGGCGCCGCCTTCGCTTTGCTGCCAGCGCAAAACGCCACCGGCAACTGGATCAAGGTGGTGCAACGCGTGCCGGTGCGCATCGCCATCGACGCCAAAGACCTGGCCGAACACCCGTTGCGTGTGGGTTTGTCCATGGATGTGACGGTCGACACGCAGGATCAAAGCGGCAAGACCTTGGCCGACGCACCGCGCAGCGAGGCTGCGGCTGTGACGGCGGTGTTTGAAAGCCAACAACATGCGGCCGATGAGCGTGTGCAACGCATCATCGCCGCCCATTCAGGCCGCAAAACGCCTTGAACGCGGTGAGTCATCCTCCAACGCCAACACCGGCTGCACTGCCACCGCTGCAAGGCACCGCGCTGCTGCTGGGCACGCTGTCCTTGTCGCTGGCCACGTTCATGAACGTGCTCGACTCGTCGATTGCCAACGTCTCGATTCCCGCCATCGCGGGCGACTTGGGCGTCAGCCCCGGCCAAGGCACCTGGGTCATCACCAGCTTCGGTATCGCCAATGCCATCTCGGTGCCGCTGACAGGCTGGTTGACGCAGCGCTTTGGGGCGGTGCGTTTGTTCAGCATGAGCGTGCTGTTGTTTGTCTTGGCCAGCTGGCTGTGCGGCTTGGCCCACTCGCTGGAAATGCTGGTGTTATTTCGCGTGCTGCAAGGCCTGGTGGCGGGGCCCATGATCCCGCTGTCGCAAACCCTGCTGCTGAGCAGCTACCCGCGCGCCAAAGCAGGCACCGCGCTGGCCCTGTGGGGCGTGACCACGCTGGTGGCGCCGGTGGCCGGGCCGCTCTTGGGCGGCTGGATCACCGACAACATTTCCTGGCCCTGGATTTTTTACATCAACGTGCCGGTGGGCTTGTTGGCCGCCGGTCTGACCTGGGGCATTTACCGCCGCCGCGAAACGCCCACACGTCAACTGCCGATTGACTCGATCGGCTTGAGCCTGCTGGTGATCTGGGTCGGCGCCTTGCAACTCATGCTCGACAAGGGCAAAGAGCTGGACTGGTTTGCCTCCAACACCATCGTCGGTCTGGCTATCGTCGCCGCAGTGGCCTTTGCTGTGTTTGTGGTGTGGGAATTGACCGAAGAACACCCGGTGGTGGACTTGCGTTTGTTCAAAGGGCGCAACTTCAGCTTTGGGGCTTTGTCTTTGTCGGTGGCCTACGCCTTGTTTTTCGGTAATGTGGTGCTGCTACCCCTGTGGTTGCAGCAGTGGATGGGCTACACCGCCACCAATGCCGGACTGGCTTTGGCGCCAGTGGGCATTTTGGCCATTTTGTTGACGCCGCTGATCGGCAAAAAAGTCACCGTTTGGGACCCGCGCCGTATCGCCACGGTGGCCTTTGTGGGTTTTGCCGTGGTGCTGTGGATGCGTGCGCAATTCACCGTGCAAACCGATTTGGCGCACATCTTAGTGCCCACGCTGATGCAAGGCGCGGCCATGGCCATGTTCTTCATTCCTTTGACCACCTTGACGTTGGCAGGCATCCCACCCGAGCGCATCCCGTCGGCCGCCGGGCTGAGCAACTTCACCCGCATCACGGCAGGCGCCATGGGCACCTCGATTGCGACGACCGTATGGGAGAGTCGCGCGGCCATGCACCATGCGCACATGACCGAAACCCTGGTGCAAGACCAAGGGGTGTTTGGCATCACGCTGGAGTCGCTCAAAGCCAATGGTTTGAGCACCGAACAGGCACTGGCCTACATCAACCGCTTGATCGACCAGCAAGCCTTCACCCGCGCCGCTGACGATATTTTTCTGGCCTCGGCCTTTATATTCATTGGGCTGATCAGCGTGATTTGGCTGACCCAGCGCCCCGCGCCGTGGGTTGCGCCGGCAGCGCCCGACCATGCGGGCGGTGCGCACTGAAACGAATCTGGCAGAACAAGGGGCCTGAAGTGGCCTGAATCAAATCAAATCCACCACGACATTGCCCAGCGCCTGCCCGGCCTCCACGGTCTCATGGGCCTGCACCAGTTGCTCCAGCGCAAAGCGCGGACCGATGCTGTGCTGCAGCTGCCCAGCTTGCAACAATTCGGTCAAACGCTGCAGACCCCAGGCGCGGTCTTGTGGCGTCAAGTCGTACACCAAGAAGAACTTGAGTGTGATCGAACCAAACAGCAACGCCCTGAAATTGACCGGCACTTCTGGTGCGTTAGAGCCATAACAGACCACGGTGCCGTGGGCTTGCAAAGCCCCAGCAGCCACCAGCTGCGCAGTGCTCGCAAAATCCATGTCGATGATGACCGACACGCCCAGGCCCTGTGTCAGCGCTTTGACGCGTTCGGCCACGGGTTCGGTCTTGTAAAAAATCGCCTCGCGCATCCCGGCGGCTTGAGCATGCTCGGCCTTCAAAGGCGAGCCCACGGTGCCGATCACCCGGCCGCCGGCCAAGGTGACCAATTGGGTGATGTAGTGGCCCACCGCAGAGGAGGCGCCGGTGACCAACACCGTTTTGCCTTTCAAGTCACCCGCCAAATGCACCGCCTGGATGGCGGTCAGCGCCGGAATACCCAGGCAAGCGCCTGCGGCAAAGTCGGTGTTGTGGGGCAAGACCACGGCTTGCGCCGAGGGCAAGACCATCCATTCACTGGCCGTGCCCAAGGGCCGAGCCCACTGACCGTTCCAAATCCACACGCACTCACCCACACGACTGGCCTGCACTCCGGCGCCCACCGCGTCGATCACGCCCGCACCGTCGCTGTGCGGCACGATGCGCGGATCGGTCAAGGGACGGGCACGGCGCGATTTCACATCCGAAGGATTCACGCCCGAGGTGTGCAGACGCACCCGCACTTCGCCGGGGCCGGGTTCGGGCATGGGCATCTCGCCCACCACGATCACGTCTTGGGCTTCTCCGTTGTGGCTGTACCAGGCTGCGCGCATAGGATGACTCCGCTTGAGTTTGGAGATAAAGGACTTAAACCCGCTCGATGATCAAGGCAATGCCTTGGCCTACGCCGATGCACATGGTGCACAGCGCATAACGGCCGCCTGTGTGGTGCAAACGGTTGATGGCGGTGGTGACCAAACGCGCACCTGAAGCGCCCAAGGGGTGTCCCAAAGCAATCGCACCGCCCCAGGCGTTGACACGGGCGTCGTCGTCTTTCAAACCCAGCATGCGCAGCACGGCCAGGCCTTGCGCGGCAAAGGCTTCGTTCAGCTCGATCACGTCAATCTGGTCCATCGTCAAACCGGTCAAGGCCAGGACTTTTTGTGTGGCTGGGGCCGGTCCAATGCCCATGATGCGCGGCGCCACACCGGCAGTCGCCATGCCCACGACACGGGCTTTGGGGGTCAAACCCTGCTTGGCGGCGGTGGCTTCGTTGGCCATCAACACAGCGCAAGCGCCGTCGTTGACGCCACTGGCATTGCCGGCCGTCACAGTACCGTCAGGGCGCACCACGCCTTTGAGTTTGGCCAGAGCCTCCAGGCTGGTGGCGCGCGGATGCTCATCGGTATCCACCACCACCGCATCGCCTTTTTTCTGCGCAATGGTCACACCCACAATTTCGCGCGCCAGGTGCCCGGCCTGGATGGCGGCCACAGCGCGCATTTGGCTGTTGTAGGCCATCAGATCTTGCGCTTCGCGCTCAATCTTGAAGTCGGTGGCCACGTTCTCGGCCGTCTCGGGCATGGAGTCCACACCGTATTTTTCTTTCATCAATTTGTTGATGAAGCGCCACCCGATGGTGGTGTCATACACCGTGTTGTTGCGGCTGAAGGCGCTTTCGGCCTTGGGCATGACAAAGGGTGCACGGCTCATGCTTTCCACGCCGCCGGCGATCATCAAACTGGCCTCACCGGCCTTGATGGCGCGCGCTGCGGTGCCAATCGCGTCCATGCCCGAGCCGCACAGGCGGTTGATGGTGGCGCCAGGCAACTCCATGGGCAAGCCGGCCAGCAAACTGCTCATGTGACCGACGTTGCGGTTGTCTTCACCGGCTTGGTTGACGCAGCCGTAGATCAAGTCGTTGACCGCACCCCAGTCCACATTCGGATTGCGTGCCATCAAAGCTTTGAGGGGCACTGCACCCAAATCGTCAGCGCGCACGCTGGACAAAGCACCGCCGTAACGGCCGAAAGGGGTGCGGATGGCATCGCAAATAAAAGCTTGGTTCATAGGGTTCATCTCCGGTCAAAAGTTGCCAAAGTATAGGACCAGTTCCGAGGGCCCCCTGGCGCTTTCAGCACAGAGATTTCGCGCCTGCGACAATGCAGGCCATGCTGATCCAACCTTCTCAAGCCGATGTGCGGCGATTTTTCTGCGGCGTGTACGCCAAGGCCCAAACCGCTGCGCCTTTAGAACCCATGGAAATGCTGGTCAGCCAATGGATTGATGAGCACCCCGAATACCACGCGCAGCTGGCCGATGTCGACACCGCCCTGGCCAGCATGCTGAAAGTGGACCCGAACCAAGAAAACCCCTTTCTGCATTTGTCCATGCACCTGTCGATCAGTGAGCAGTGCAGCATCGACCAGCCCCGGGGCATTCGGCAAGCGGTGGAGTTGCTCACCCACAAACTCAACTCATTGCACGACGCGCATCACCAGGCGATGGAATGCTTGGGCCAGATGGTCTTTGAAAGTCAAAAAGCGGGTCGCATGCCCGATGGCGAGGCGTACATCGCCTGCGTGCAGCGCCACGCCACACGCGACTGAGAGGGTCTTGCGCCCACAAAAAAGCCCGCTGAAAGCGGGCTTTTTTCATGTGCGTTCAGCGGATCAGCGGAACTTGGACTGGGGCACAGTCTTGAGTTCACCATCCAATGAGCCCACATAACCGGCCAAGGCCTTCAACTCGTTGTTGGAGAATTGCTTGGCCACACCGCCCATCACGCCATTGGCACGGCCCCAGGTAGAGAGGTTCTCCACTTTGTAGGACTTGAGGGCCACAAACAAAAAGTCTTTGTGCTGGCCGGCGATCTTGGGGTAGCTCGGATCAACAGGCTTGGAGAAATTGTCGCCGTGGCAAGACACGCAAGCGCCTTTCTTCAACAACTCGGCCACTTTGGCATCGGGTGCGGCGGCCACTGGGGCAGGCGCATCGGTTTTGCCATGCTGCTCGTAGTAAGCCGCAATGTCGGCAATGTCTTGGTCACTCAGGCTGGCCGCAATGCCGCGCATGGTGGGGTGCTTGCGTTCGCCTTTTTGGTAGGCATGCAAGGCCGAAGCAATGTACTTGGCGTTTTGACCCGAAATCATCGGCACGCGGTAGATTTCAGGGAAACTGGCTTGGTAGCCCTTGATGCCGTGGCAGCCAATGCACATGGCAATTTTTTGCTCAGCGGCTTTGGCGTCACCCTTCACTTCTTGGGCTTGAGCGGAAACAGCCGTCACAGAAGCGACAGCCAAGGCAAACAGAGAGGTCAACAGCTTGTTCATTTTGAGAACACAATCATGTGTAGCTTGGAAAAAATCAATTTGGATTATATCGGCCGAAACCGGTTTATCCTGAGAACTTCCTTTTTGAACCTCTTTGACCCACTTCAACATGAAATTTCAAGGCACCGACAACTACGTCTCGACCCAAGACCTGACCCTGGCCGTGAACGCGGCCATCACCCTGAAAAGGCCACTCTTGGTCAAAGGCGAGCCGGGCACAGGCAAAACCATGCTGGCCGAAGAAGTGGCCGAGGCGCTCGGCTTGAAGCTCCTACAGTGGCACATCAAATCCACCACCAAAGCCCAGCAAGGCCTGTACGAATACGACGCGGTGAGCCGCCTGCGTGACAGCCAGTTGGGTGACGAGAAGGTCAAGGACATTGAAAACTACATCATCAAGGGCGTGCTCTGGCAGGCCTTTACTGCCGATGAGCCTGTGGCCATCCTGATTGATGAGATCGACAAAGCCGACATTGAATTTCCCAACGACTTGTTGCGCGAGATCGACCGCATGGAGTTTTATTGCTATGAAACCCGCCAGCTGATCAAAGCCAAAACCCGCCCGGTGGTGTTCATCACCTCCAACAACGAGAAAGAGCTGCCCGACGCTTTCTTGCGCCGCTGCTTCTTCCACTACATCAAGTTCCCCGAAGCGGACACGATGAAGCAAATCGTGGCGGTACACTTTCCCAAGCTCAAGCAAGAACTGTTGGCCGTGGCTTTGAAGACGTTTTACGACGTGCGCAACCTGCCCGGCCTGAAAAAGAAACCCTCGACCAGTGAACTGCTCGATTGGCTCAAATTGCTGGTGGCCGAAGACATTCCGCTCGAAGCCCTGCAAAGCGCCGACCAAAAAGTCAGCGTGCCACCCTTGGTGGGCGCTCTGCTGAAAAACGAACAAGACGTGACGCTGTTCGAAAAACTGGTCTTCATGAACCAACGCAACCGCTGACACCATGCAACGCCGGCCCTTGTTGAAAGAAGGATTTGCCGATGCCATTGGCTTTCTGGGCGGCAGCCTGGCCGGCTTTTGGATCGGCCGCTGGCTGGGCCTGGACCTTTTTGCACCGGGCTACGCCCCCGGCACCTTGGTAGCGATCGTGTTGGTCAGTTTGGGCGGCGGCATTGGCTTGCAATTGGCCAAAGCTTGGGGCGGCAAATCACAGCGCAAACCCTGAAGACAAGGACAACGCCGCATGACCACCCCCTTTGCGCCACCCGTCACCCTGGCGGGCCAGCATGTCCATTTGGTGCCGCTCAACGCCGCGCACCATGACGACTTGGTC
>CANFMK010000096.1 GCA_947448325.1 Comamonadaceae bacterium | reverse complement strand
GGCTGGCGCACCTGCGGCTGCCAACTGGGCAAGACCTCGCGCAAGGTGGCCAAGTTCAAATCCAAAGGCGCCACCAACAAAGCCGCACGCACTTTGCCGCGCTGAGGCGTGAAGAGCGACCAGGCCGCCACCAAAGCACACGCCAAGCCTCGGGCCACCAGCACCACTTGGCCGGGGGCCTCGAGTACGGCTTCTTCCAGTTGGATCAACCAGTCACCGCGCAAGGGACGTTTCACGTCGTGTTGTTCCACCAGGGTATGGCCGCGCTCGGCCGCCCACAGCCCAGGCCAATCCGTGGAGTCACTTCGTTCCCAGTCGGGCAACACCAAGACGCGCAGGCTTGTCATTTCACATTGTGGGAATTCGTTCGACCAGCTCACGGGCGAACTCGACAAACGCATGGCTGCCTTTGGCCGAGGGGTCGAACACCACACCGGGCAGGCCGTAGCTGGGGGCCTCGGCCAAGCGCACATTGCGCGGAATCACGGTGTTGAACACCTTGTCGCCAAAATGGGACTTGAGTTGCTCGCTGACCTGCTGCTGCAAGGTGATGCGCGGGTCGAACATCACCCGCAACAAACCGATGATCTTCAGATCGCGGTTCAAATTGGCATGCACCTGTTTGATGGTGTTGACCAAATCGGTCAGGCCCTCGAGTGCAAAATATTCGCACTGCATGGGCACGATCACACCGTGCGCCGAACACAAGCCGTTGAGCGTGAGCATGGACAAGGACGGGGGGCAGTCGATGAGTACAAAATCAAAGTCGTTTTGCACAGCGGCCAAGGCCAGCTTCAAGCGCTGATCGCGGTGTTCCAAGTCCACCAATTCGACCTCGGCGCCGGCCAACTCGCGGTTCGCGCCGACGACGTGGTAACCGCATTTGTCCGAAAAAATCGCCGCTTCGGTGATGCTGGCCGACTCCAACAACACGTCATACACCGTCAGCTCCAATTGGCGTTTATCAATGCCGGAACCCATGGTGGCGTTGCCCTGCGGGTCCAAATCCACCAACAAGACGCGTTGCCCAACCTTGGCCAAACCCGCCGCCAAGTTGACCGTGGTCGTGGTCTTGCCCACGCCGCCCTTTTGGTTTGCCACACAGAATATTTTGGCCATGCGTTCGCGTCCGATTTATTTGGAAGTGGCGAGCTTGACGCCAAAGCCAATGAGAAAGATGCCCGCTGTTTTTTCCAGCCAGCGCACGAGTCGAGGATTGGACCGCATGCGCTCTGCCAGGTAATGGGTCAACAAGGTCATGCCCAAACCATACACAAACGTCAGCGCCGCGATGGTGGCGGCCATGACCGCAAAACTGACCAAGCCCAAGTGATGCTGAGGATCGACAAACAAAGGAAAGAAGGCCATGTAAAACACGATGGCTTTGGGATTGAGCAAGGTGATGGCCAGGGCTTGCTGAAAATAGTGGCTCGGCCTGATATTCAAAACGGGCGCATCACCAGGCTGGGCGGTCCACATTTTCCAACCCAACCAAGCCAGATATGCGGCGCCCAACCACTGCACGGCAGAAAAGGCCGCCGGGTAAGTGGACAAGACTGTGGCCACACCCGCCACCGCGAGCCACATCAGCACCTGATCGCCCGCAATCACACCCAGCGTTGCGCCCAAGCCCCCGGGCACGCCACCTTTGCTGGTGGAGGTGATGAGCGCCAAGTTGCCCGGGCCGGGAATCGCCAGAAACAAGATGATCGCGGCCACAAATGAGCCGTAATCCGAAATGCCGAAAAACATGGGAATTCTCTCTGCTGCAAGACGCCAAGTGTACGTGATGCTTTTGGTTTACAGAACCACGGTCAAAGGCTTTGGCGACGCGGTCGCAGCCAGAGCATGCAGCGCTCTGCATCCAGCCCCGGTACGGCCAAAGGTTCCACGTGAAACAACTCGGTTTCTGGTGGCAATTGTGCGATTTCATCGGTCGGCATCTTGCCCTTCATGGCCATCCAGACGCCGCCTTCTGCCAAGGCCGAAAACGACCACGAGGTGAAGTCTGTGAGCGAGGCAAAGGCGCGCGAGCAGACCACGTCAAACTGCGTCTGCACCGTCTCCACGCGGGCATGCAGCCCGCGCAAATTGGGCAAGCGCAAAGTGGCCGCCACTTGCTGAATGAAGGCGGCTTTTTTGCCCACCGTATCCACACAGGTCACCTGAATCTCGGGCCGGCAAATGGCCAAGACCACGCCCGGCAGCCCGCCACCGGAGCCGACGTCCAACAACCGAACGGGTTGGCCAGCGGTATGACGCAACAAAGGCGGCAAAGCAGACAAGCTGTCCAGCAGATGGTGCGTCAGCATTTCTTGCGGGTCACGGACCGCTGTCAGGTTGTAGACACGGGTCCACTTCTGGATCAGCGCCATGTATGCCAACAACTGGCGCTGCGTCTCTTCGGGCAAGTCAAGCGCCAGGGCGCGCACGCCGTCTCGCAAGCCTTCGGCCAAGGCCTCACTCATGGGCGGCCTCGGGCGCCTCAGCCGACTCGACGCCCGCCACCGCAGGGGCCAATTTGAAACCCTTGACGCCACCCTTTTTCAAATGGATCAACAGCAAAGAAATCGTCGCCGGCGTGATGCCCGAAATACGAGACGCCAGCCCCAAGGTTTCGGGTCGGTGTTTGGCCAGTTTTTGCCGAGCCTCTATCGACAAGGCCGAGACCTGCATGTAATCCAAGTCTGCAGGCAATTTGAGTTTTTCGTAATGGCTGGAGCGCTCGACCTCTTCGATCTGCCGCCCAATGTAGCCCGCATACTTGGCGGCAATCTCCACCTGCTCCGTCACTGCCTCGTAGTGATCGCCCAAGGTTTCACGTGAAACATCAGCGCTGGCGTAGCGCCCCTCGCTCAGACTCATCAAGTCGGCCAGGCCCACGCCCGGCCGGCGCAGCAAATCAAAGAGGTTGTATTCGTGCTCAATGGCTTTGCCCAACACCCGAACCGACTCTTCGGCGGGCAGGCTGCGGGGGTTCACCCAGGTGGATTTGAGGCGTTCTGTTTCACGTGAAACAGCGTCGCGCTTGCGGCAGAAGGCGTCCCAGCGCGCGTCGTCCACCAGGCCCATCTTGCGCCCCGCCTCGGTCAGGCGCATATCGGCGTTGTCTTCACGCAGCTGCAAACGGAATTCGGCACGGCTGGTGAACATGCGGTACGGCTCGGTCACGCCTTTGCTGATCAAGTCGTCCACCAACACGCCCAAATACGCTTGGTCGCGCGCGGGCAACCACGGCGCATCGCCCCTGCATTGCAGGGCGGCATTCAGTCCGGCAAACAGGCCTTGGGCTGCGGCCTCTTCGTAACCGGTGGTGCCATTGATTTGGCCGGCGAAAAACAGGCCTTGGATTTGCCGCGTTTCGAAATTGCTTTTCAACGAGCGGGGGTCGAAATAGTCGTATTCGATGGCGTAGCCGGGTCGCAGAATATGGGCATTTTCCAATCCCTTCATGGACCGGACCAGGTCGTACTGAATGTCAAACGGCAAACTGGTGGAGATGCCGTTGGGGTAGTACTCGTGGGTACTCAAGCCCTCGGGTTCGAGAAAAATCTGGTGGCTGTCTTTGTCGGCAAAACGGTTGATTTTGTCTTCCACACTCGGGCAATAACGTGGCCCGACGCCTTCGATCTTGCCGGTGAACATCGGGCTGCGGTCAAAGCCTGAGCGGATGATGTCGTGTGTGCGCTCATTGGTGTGGGTGATCCAGCACGGCATGTGCTGCGGGTGCAGACTGGCCTTGCCCATGAAGCTGAACACCGGCACGCCGGCCTCGGGGTTCAAGCCACCCGGCACGCCGTCTCCGGGTTGCTCGGTGCACTGACTGAAGTCGATCGTGCGTCCGTCCAACCGAGGTGGCGTCCCCGTCTTGAGGCGGCCTTGAGGCAGTTGCAACTCTTTCAAGCGCGCCGACAAACTCACCGCCGGCGGATCGCCCGCACGCCCAGCCGCGTAGTTTTGCAAACCCACATGGATCTTGCCGTCCAAAAAAGTGCCGGCGGTCAGCACCACGGTACGCGATCGGAAACGGATACCCACCTGCGTGACCGCACCCACCACCCGATCGCCCTCGACCATCAGGTCGTCCACCGCCTGCTGGAACAACCACAGATTGGGCTGGTTTTCCAGGCGCTGGCGAATCGCCGCCTTGTACAAAATCCGATCGGCCTGGGCTCGCGTGGCGCGCACGGCCGGGCCTTTGGAGCTGTTCAAAATGCGAAACTGAATTCCGCTCTCGTCGGTGGCCAGCGCCATGGCGCCGCCCAAGGCATCCACCTCTTTGACCAAATGCCCCTTGCCAATGCCGCCGATCGATGGGTTGCAACTCATCTGTCCCAAGGTCTCGATGTTGTGCGAGAGCAGCAAGGTTTTGGCACCCATGCGCGCCGCGGCCAAGGCCGCCTCGGTGCCCGCATGGCCACCGCCGACCACGATCACGTCGAATTCTTGAGGGTAAAGCATGGAAGGTTCCAGGAGACAAGGCGCGTGGCGCCCGAACGCCGCGCTGCGTCAGCACGGCCTCAATGGGTTGGATTTTACAAGCTCCCCGAGAAAAAGCGCCGACCCCCTCCCCAACATGCACCCAAGGGCGACGCTCTTGTTATTCATTTTTTGCATAACCCGGGCGTCGGTTTGTCGAAAATGTCTGAGCCTTGAGCCTGAAGCCGCGTCACTGTCCGCTCTCGGGTTAGCATCTTGCATGACTTTTTCTTGCCGCAGCGCTTGCGGTGCCTGTTGCACCGCCCCGTCCATCAGCTCGGCCATCCCCGGCATGCCGCTGGGCAAACCCGCCGGGGTGCGCTGCGTCCAATTGGGCGACGACTTGCGTTGCCTGATTTTTGGCCAAGCCGAACGCCCGGCGGTGTGCGCTCAATTGCAACCCCACCCCGAGATGTGCGGCGTGCATGACGACGGCGGCCAATACGCGCGGCTGTACCTTGCGCGACTGGAAAAGCTCACCGCACCCGATTAAGCTCAAGGCCCATTCGAAGGAGACATTGCCATGAGTTTGAACATCCCCAGCGTGAAGGACAAGGTCCATGCCGACGAGTGGCAACTGCGCTGCGATCTGGCCGCTTGCTACCGCCTGGTGGCCCTGTACGGCTGGAGCGATTTGGTCTTCACCCACATCAGCGCCAAGCTGCCGCACAGCGTGGCTGGCGACAGCCACCAGTTTTTGATCAACCCCTATGGTTTGATGTTTGACGAAATCACCGCCTCCAGCCTGGTCAAGGTGGACATGCAGTGCAACAAGCTCGACGACAACCCCTTCCCCGTCAACCCTGCAGGCTTTGTCATCCACAGCGCCGTGCACGAGGTGCGTGAAGACGCCGGTTGCGTGCTGCACACCCACACCCGTGCGGGCGTGGCGGTGAGTGCGCAGGCGCACGGCATTTTGCCCATCAGTCAGCAAAGCACCTTTGTCTTGGCTTCTCTGGCTTATCACGGCTACGAAGGGGTCGCGATCCGCGACGACGAGAAAGCCCGCCTGCAGGCCGACCTGGGCCACGCCAACTACCTGATGCTGCGCAACCACGGCCTGCTCACCGTGGGCAAAACCATTGCGGACGCCTTCTTGTCGATGTACACCTTTGAAAACACCTGCCGCATCCAAGTGGATGCCTTGGCCGGTCAGCAAGGCGCCAGCAGTTTGACATCGGTCGATCCGCAAATTCTGGACGGCGTGGCCACCTCAATGCGGGTACAAACCGGCGGCTTGGGTGGCGCTTTCGTCTGGCCGTCCCTGCTGCGCAAACTGCAACGCGAAAACAGCGGCTTCGCCACTTGAAAATTCCCCATGAAAAATCTGTTTGAACCTTGCCAAGTCGGCGCCCTGGCCCTGGCCAATCGCGTGGTGATGGCACCACTGACCCGCAACCGCGCGCCCGGCGCCTTGGCCAACGCCCGCATGGCGGTGTACTACGGCCAGCGCGCACACCCGCTCACCGGCGCGGGCCTGATCATCACCGAGGCCACCGCCATCAGCCCGCAGGCCGTCGGGTATGCCGATGTCCCGGGCATCTGGAGCGACGCGCAAGTTCAAGCCTGGAAACCCGTCACCAACGCCGTGCACCAGCAAGGCGGCAAGATCGTCATGCAACTGTGGCACGTGGGCCGCATCTCGCACACCAGCCTGCTTCCTGAGGGACAGGACCCGGTGGCACCATCGGCCATCGCCGCAAAATCCAAAACCGTGTTGCTGGTGGACGGCAAAGCCGCGTTTGTCGACACGTCGACGCCCAGAGCTTTGCATCTGGATGAATTGCCCGGCATCGTGCACGACTACCGTGTCGCCGCCCGGAACGCGATCGCGGCGGGCTTTGACGGCGTGGAAGTGCACGCGGCCAATGGCTATTTGATCGATCAGTTTTTACGTGCCGGCTCCAACCAGCGCAGCGACGCCTATGGCGGCTCGATTGAAAACCGCGCGCGCTTTTTGCAAGAAGTCATGCAAGCCATTTGCGATGAAGTGGGTGGCGCACGCACCGGCATCCGCATCTCACCTGTGACGCCGGCCAACGATGCGCAAGATGCCCACCCCCAAGCCTTGTTTGAACACGTGGTGGGTTTGCTGGCGCCTTTGAATTTGGCCTATGTGCATGTGATCGAGGGCTCCACAGGCGGGCCGCGCGACCACCAACAAGGTGACGCCGCTTTTAACTACGCAGCGCTGCAAGGTGTCTACACCCAAGCGGGCGGTCATGCGGCGTGGATGGTCAACAACGGCTACGACATGACGCTGGCCGACCACGCCCTGGCGACGGGCGCCGACTTGGTGGCGTTTGGCAAACCCTTCATTGCCAACCCCGACTTGACCGCGCGCTTGCGCGCCAACGGCCCCTTCAACACCCCCGATCGCAGCACCTTCTACGGCGGCGGCGATGCGGGCTACACCGACTACCCCGCCCTCGGCGCATGATTTGACAGCCAGCGGCGTTTTGCGCCGCCGTTGAGGCCTACTCGCCCAAACCAATCGGCGCGGGCGCTTTCATCACAATGCGACTGAAGAGCTTTTCAAACTCGGGGCCGGGAGGGTGGTGGCCAGTCAAGGGGTCGGCGTTCTTCTCAAACTCTGCATCCAACGCGCGCCAGTCTTCGTCTGACAAGACTTTCTCAGCCTGCGGCAAAATCTCGATTTCTTCCAGCCGCATGTGCTCTAAATAAGCGTCGACATACTGCGTGAGGGTGGTGACAAAAACGTCGCGGCGCGACTGTCCAAGCAGCTCCCACGCCAGCAGCAAATGCTGCAAATCACGCACCGCTTTTTCGCTTTGCAGATGGTCGCGTTCAAGCCGATCGACCACCCCCATCACCTGGGGTGCTTTGCGCACCACCCGTGGGAACAACAAATTAGACTCTTTCGGGTGATGCAAGCGCTCCGGAAACTCGTCGATGTAAAACAACATCGCGCGCATCACTTCAAAAAAATTCTGCGCCTGTCCGGCGGTGCCGCGTTGGACCATCAAGCGCATCGACTGCAGCATGGCCGCCAGGGAGGCGTGCTCGTCGCGAATGATCTGCAAACTGCTGTGTTTCACGGTTTTTCTCCTCAATGAAAACAGAGTTTGCCCCGGGCGCGCGGCTCGGGAAATGACGCACATCAAGAACTGTGCGTAAACATCGCCGCACCATCAACGGGTTGATGGCCGCGCCGTCCAACGTTTGAGCAACAACGCATTGGCCATGACACTGACCGAACTCAGGGCCATTGCACCGCCTGCGAGCACCGGATTCAAAAAGCCCAGCGCCGCCAAAGGGATGCCCGCCACGTTGTAGGCAAAAGCCCAAAACAGGTTTTGCCGGATCTTGGCCACGGTGCGTGCAGAGATATCCAAGGCATCGGCCACCAAAGCCACATCGCCACGCATCAAGGTGATGCCGGCTGCATGCATGGCCACATCGGTCCCCGTGCCCATGGCCATGCCCACATGCGCCGCTGCCAAGGCGGGGGCGTCGTTCACGCCGTCGCCCACCATGGCCACGATGTGACCGCCCTCTTTGAGTTGATGGATCAGTGCCGCCTTGTCTGCCGGCAACACTTCGGCGCGCACTTCGCCCGCCTCTGGGCGCAAACCCAAGCGCACCGCCATGGCGTTGGCCGCAGCCACGTTGTCGCCTGAAATCATGACCAAGCGCAGACCGCGTTGGCGCAAAGCGGCCAGGGCCTGCGCCGCACCGGGCTTGGGCTCGTCGCCAAAAGCAAACAAAGCCAACAAAACCCAGCCCTGTGGCGCGCGCTCACTCAACGCAGACACCGTTGCGCCTTGGGCATACATGCGCGCCACCTGTGCTTGCCAAGGCGCCAGGTCCAGGCCTTCGGCCTGCATCCAGGCCAAGCTGCCCATGGCATAGTTTCGGCCTTGAATCTCGGCTTCAACGCCCCTGCCAGAGCGGCTGCGCGCTTGGGTACAGGTCAACGCCGTCACCCCTTGTCTGTGCGCCATGGACAGCACAGCGCGCGCCAAAGGATGTTCGCTGCCACTTTGAAGGCCGGCCGCGACAGCCAACCCGTGTGCCTGCTCGGCAGCGCAAACCGCCCACATCTCCGTGACCCGCGGTTGGCCCAAGGTCAATGTGCCGGTTTTATCGAAAGCCACCGTGTCCACCTGGTGGGCCAATTCCAGGGCCTGCGCATCTTTGATCAGAATGCCGTGCTGGGCCGCGACGCCGGTTCCGGCCATGATGGCCGCCGGCGTTGCCAAACCCAGGGCGCAAGGGCAGGCAATCACCAGCACCGCCACCGCATGAATCACCGCAGTTTCAAACAGCGCGCCCTGGAGCAGCCAGGCCGCAAAAGTGATCAAAGCCACGCCGATGACGACCGGCACAAAAACAGCCGAAACCTGATCGACCAATCGCTGAATCGGCGCTTTGACCGCTTGCGCGTCTTCAACCAGGCGAATGATCTGCGCCAGTACCGTCTCCTGGCCGACGGCGGTCACGCGCATCGTGACGCGCCCCTCGCCGTTGATGGCGGCCCCGGTCAGCGTCTGTCCGGCGATTTTCACCACCGCTTGAGACTCCCCGGTCAACATGGATTCGTCGACTTGGGTCTCCCCTTCGAGCACCACGCCGTCCACCGGGATGCGCTCACCTGGCAAAACCACCAAGGCGTCACCCACCAAGACTTCAGCCAACGGCACATCCACATAACCGTCCGGACCCATCCAATGGGCTGTTTCAGGGCGCAGCGCGTGCAAGGCCCGTATGGCCGAGGTGGTTTGTTGTTTCGCGCGCGCTTCCAACCATTTGCCCAGCAAAACCAAAGTCACCACGACGGCCGAACCTTCAAAATACAAATGCGGCATGCTGCCCGGTGCGGCGCGCCACCACAACCACACCGACAACGTCCAGCCGGCGGTGGTCCCCAACGCCACGAGTAAATCCATATTGCCACTCAGGGCCTTCAAGGCATGCCATCCGGCTTTGTAAAACCGCGCGCCCAACACAAATTGCACGGGTGTTGCGAGCGCAAATTGCAGCCATGCGGGCAGCATCCAGTGTTGGCCCCCCAGGTCACCCAGCATGGGCAAGACCAATGGCAACGACAAAGCCGCCCCCCAAGCAACATGCGCAAACCCCTCCCAGGGCGAGACATTCATGGCGGCATCGGCTTGCAACTGCGAGCGAGGCTCGTAACCCGCATCGCGCACCGCCCGGCGCAACAAGGGCTCAAGCGCCGTACCGCCCAGCACCTGGATGCGTGCCGATTCGGTGGCCAGATTGACCGAGGCATTCACCACACCGGGCACTTTGTTCAGCGCTTTTTCAACACGTCCAACGCATGAGGCACAGGTCATACCGCCGACAGAAATGTCTATGAGGCTGGTTTCGGAATTGATCAAGGTCATGCCATTGGTTTTAGGAAAGGATATGCTCAGAGCTCATTTTGAAACGGGAAATCGCCATGAACCACCTCTTCACCGTCGAAGGCATGACCTGCGGTCATTGTGAAAAAGCAGTCACCAAGGCCGTGGTCACTTTAGACCCTCAAGCCAAAGTAATTATTGACCGAGCGCACAACAAGGTCACGGTGGAATCTGATCAAACGCGCGAAACACTGCGCCAAACCATTGCAGAAGAAGGCTACAGCGTTCACGCCTGAATCATGAACAGCACAACATCTACCAGCCGCAGTCTCGAGCGCTTGGTCCTGGGCCGCGCCACCCGCGATGGCGATGGCGTCAAATTGACTCGCGTGCTCACCGCCGATTTGCAGCAACGCCTGGATCCTTTTTTGATGTTGGATCAATTTGGCAGTGACGACCCCAATGACTACGGCGGTGGTTTTCCAGACCATCCACACCGCGGCTTTGAAACCGTGACCTATATGATCGCGGGCCGCATGCGCCACAAAGACAGCGCCGGTCATGAAGGCCTGTTGCAAAACGGTGGGGTGCAATGGATGACGGCAGGCCAAGGCGTGATTCACAGCGAAATGCCAGAGCAAGAAGCGGGCAGCATGGAGGGTTTTCAGCTGTGGCTGAATTTACCCGGCAAAGACAAAATGTGTGCGCCAGCTTACCGCGACATTCAAAGCCAGGAAATTCCCGAAGTGCTGACGGCCCAGGGTGTTCGGGTGCGTGTGATTTCTGGCGTCTTTGAGGGCGTTGCAGGTGCTGTCAATCGCCCCGTTCAAACCTACCCCACCGACGCACTGTATTTGGACCTGCACTTTGAAGGTGACGCGCTGTTTGTGCAGCCAATGCCGTCCACCTACAACGCCTTTGTCTATACCTACCGGGGTGAAGTTGCGGTTGTCTCAAAACAGGGTCAAACACAGGCTGTCGGTTTGCACCACATGGGCATTTTGCGCAATGAAGGCGAGCAAGTTCAGTTGCAGGCAAAGACCGGTACCCGGGTGTTGTTGATTGCTGGCCAGCCCTTGCGTGAACCGATTGCACAATACGGACCTTTTGTCATGAACACCCGGGCTCAATTGATGCAAGCCGTGGAAGATTTCAACAACGGCTTGTTCACGCCCTGAAGGTTACGAAGACAAACACAAGGGATTGAGCACCTTGACATTCGTCAAGACATGGCCCATTCGAAAGATTAAGCTTGGCGTATGCCGAACCCACCTACTTCAGCCCCTGAAACCAATTTACCCTGCATCCAACACATTGAATTTGATCAACCCCTGAAATGGTTGGTGATGGGTTGGAAAGACATCGCGCGCCACCCTTTTTGGAGTTTGCTGCACGGTGTTGTCATGGCTGTGTTTGGCTGGACGATCACTCT
>CANFMK010000095.1 GCA_947448325.1 Comamonadaceae bacterium | reverse complement strand
GCACGGGACGCCGCCTGCGCGGCGGCGCATTTGGCCCAACGCTGGCAAGCCACAGGGCCTGAGCATGTGAACCCGCGACGAGACGATCAAACCCAAATCGCAATGCTGCTGCGACAAGCACGCCAAGCTTTTGAACAAGCGGTTCAGCGTCAAGAGTTGCAGCGAGCGCCGCTAGAAACGTGGTTCAAATTTACAGACTCCGCCGCGAACGCCCATCCGCATCAACAAGGCGTTGTGCCAGCAGAGCCTATTCAAGCGCTGTGTCAGGCGCTGAAATGACACACACCTGTCAACTGTTTGAGTTTCAGGGCGGCACGTCAATTGAGCGCTGGGTGCCCTTGATAAAACTCTCACGATGGATCCAACGAAGTCAGCTGAGTTTGGGCGCCTCGAAAATGGCGCAAGTTGTGGTGGCATGCGCGTACAGTTTCCCGTCGGGCCCCACAATGCGCGCTTCGGAGGTGCCAATCTGGCGACCCACGTGAATGGCGTTGCCGATACAGCGCAGCGGACCCGTCTTGACGTTGGCGGCTCGCACGATGTTGAGATTGATCTGGCTGGTCGTGTAACCCAGCCCTGCGGGCAGTTTGGTCTGCACAGCACACCCCAGTGCGAAATCCAGTAAGGTCGCGTACCAACCGCCATGCACCGAACCCAATGGGTTGTAGTGCTTGAGCTGCGGCGTCGCCTGAAAAACAGCCCGACCCTCCCCCACTTCGATCAACTCGCAGTCGAAGGTATCGGCCATGTAGGGATGCGGCAGTTCACCCTCCAGCAAGGCTGTCATCACCTCAAGGCCCGATTTGCCGAGCACCTGTTGAGGTTTTGCCAGGCCGGCGTGTCCACCCCCGCGTTCGACTCGGCGGCGTCGAACATCGTCTAATTGCGCTTGCCAGGCGTTCAAAGTGGCTTGGACCGTTTTTTCAGAAGTCATGTTGTGTCTGGATAAGGATTTGGAAATGGTGCTGCTCACTGGTAAGCCAGTGAGGCCAAGAGAATGGATTCAAAGAGGTGATTTCGACTCATGACTGCGCAGCCCGGGGCTTGGTGTCGACCGGCAGGCAAAGCAGTCCTGTGAGCAATGCCAGCGCAACATGCAACAGGTACAAGGCATTGAAGTCGCTGCGGTGAAGTGTGGCGTGGCCCAGCAGCGCCACTGTGAGCGCCACGCCGAGCACCGAGCCAATTTGGCGCGTCGCCTGGTTGACCGCACTGCCTACAGCGTAGTGTTCGACAGGCAAGCGACTGACAGCTGCAGCAGACAAGGACGGCAGCACCAAGCCCACCGCCATCCCGCTCATCAACAGACCGGGCAGCCAGTGCAGCAGATAGTTGGGCTCGTTGCCGGGCACCCCAAAGAACCACAGACTGCTCAGGGCATACAGCAGCGAGCCGCCCACTAAAAAGGGGCGATGGCCGAAGCGCGTGGCCAGCCGTCCGGTGACAATGGCGGTGGGCATGACCAGCAAAGGACCGGGTGTCACGGCCAGGCCCGCCTGCGGCAGCGTGTAATGCCAGACGCCGATCATGAAGAAAAAGAAGCCCAGAAACATCATCGAGAAAGCTGTGCCGAACATCAGCGTGGCCGCGTTCACGTATCGGTAAGTGCGATGGTCGAACAGGGACAAGTCGATCAAGGCATGAGGGCGAGTTTGCGCCCACAACACAAAGCAGGCCCCCGCCACCAGCCCCCCCACGCCGACAAACACAATCTGCTCAGCGGGCCACCGTGACTCGCCGCTTTCAACGATGGCCAAGGCGATGGCGCCCACTGCAATCATCAGCAGCACCAGGCCGACGATGTCCACGCTGCGGCGCTGGGCAGGTTTAACAGCTTCTTCAATATGCGAGCCGCTGCGCCAAAGTGCCCAAAGGCCCACGGGCAGGTTGATGTAAAAAGCCCAGGGCCAGCCTGCACTGGCAGTCACCCAACTGCCCAAACTCGGTCCCACTGCGGCGGCCAGTCCACCCACAGCGCCCCACAAACTCACCGCCACGGCACGCTTTTCAGTTGGAAAAGCGGCCAACACAATGGACATGGAAGCAGGCGTCAGCAATGCTGCGCCCAAGGCTTGCACGACCCGCGCGGCAATCAGCCACTCCACTGAAGGCGCCGCGCCGCAAGCCACAGATGCTGCCAGGAACAGGGTCAGGCCCAGACGGAAGATGCGGCGACGTCCGTAGGCGTCGGCCAAACCGCCAGCGGGGATCAACATGGCCGCATACACGACGGTGTAGCCATTGAGCACCCACGACAACTCGGCTGCGGAAGTGCCCGCAAAGCTCTGGCGCAGCGCATCAAAGGCTGCAAACAACATGGTGGTGTCCAGCGACACCAAGAAGGTGGCACTGCACGCGATCCAAAATGCAGGCCACGGGGATTTCACCGGCGGCGTTGCAGACGCATTCGGCGTTGGGAATGTGACTGTGGCGTTCGTCATGTCAGCGCGGCTTCCGCGGCTTCGGCCATGAAATTGCCAAGATGGGCACCCGTGATGAGAACGGTGGAATTTTCAATCTGCAAGACAGGCTCCTTTTATGATGATCGTCATATTTTGGGGTGAATCCAAATTGGGGTTGGGCAAGACGGATGTCCGTCAGTGAGGTGTGATGTGCGTGTAGCGCTCTGTCAACGTCTGACGTGTGTGCGCCAGGAGGGATCGCCCCGCTTTGCCGCCGAGCGTGCGCGCCAATTGCAAAGCCCCCACCATCGTTGCGGTGACAACGGCTGCTTCGTCTGCATCGGCACCCTCCGGCAGGGCTGCGTGCACCATGGCCACCATGGCATCGACGCGGCGGCGTGCCTCATCACGCACCACTTCTTCTTGGCGCGTCATTTCAGACGACAGCGCAGCAATGATGCAACCGTCCTCGGTGCGTGCCATGTGGGCCTCATGCAGATAGGTTTCTACCAATGCTTGAAAGCGCGAACCGCCCCGGGATAGTCGGCGCTCAATGACTTGGGTCAAAGACGCAATATTGTCTTGACCCGCTCTGGCCATGGCTTCGACGATCAGGGCGTCACGCGAGTCAAAGTGCGCGTAAAAGCCACCATGCGTCAGACCGGCCTCTTTCATGATGTCGGCAACGCCCACCCCGCGATAGCCCGCGCGACGGATCGCCTTGGATGCCGCCTCGACGATGCGGTCATGGCTGAGGTCTTTTCGGCTCGGAGACATGGACATAGAAAGAATAATATGACGGCCATCATATTTTGTCAAACACAAAGCGGCTCAGAATAGGAAGGCAATGAAAGCGCTGAGTCACCAAAGGCCATACAAGCGTGCTGTCCCATCTGAGACCCACGATCCGTTCGATAGGTATGCTGATGGGTGGGTAGAAATGAAAAACGCGCCCAAAGGCGCGTCTTTACTGGGTGCTTGGCGGAGGAGGAGTCCTCCATACTTGTATCTCATTGAACCATTTTATAAAGTTAAATCGTTGATTTAATTGAATTTTATGTGAATAACCTTCCAAAATGAGATCAGACAAGTCACAATGATCTAACATCAAAAGGTGGACCAATAGGTGGACCAAATGAAAACTAGACTTAATGATCTCAAGTGCAAATCGCTCTTGAAAACGCCCGGCAAGTACGGGGATGGCAACAACCTATGGTTGGTTGTCGGCCAGAACCAGCTTGCCAAGTGGGTGTTGCGATATACGATTTCTGGACATCGACGTGAAATGGGGTTGGGCACTTACCCACAAGTTCCCCTCAAAGATGCAAGGAACCAAGCCCTACTGCACTTGAATGAAGTTAGACACGGGCGTGACCCCATCAATGAACGCGCGACACGGGCACTTGTTAGCCAAAAACCCACTTTTAAAGATTGTGCTGATCAGTACATCACAAACCAGCGAGATGGTTGGCGCAACGCAAAACATAAGCAACAGTGGGCCAACACAATTAGTCAATACTGCGGCCCGATACTAAAAAAGCCAGTAGATCAAATAACCCAGGATGATGTTCTTGCAATTTTGAATCCGATATGGACTACAAAGAACGAAACAGCTTCAAGACTTCGTGGCCGCATAGAGAAGATCATTGGTTACGCCATTGCAGCAAAGCATCGAACCGAAGCTAATCCTGCCATTCTCAAAGGCTCATTGGAATATTTGCTTCCAAAAGTGAAAAGAACCGTATTGCATCGACCGTCCCTACCTTGGCGAGAAATGAAAAGGTTCTGGTCCGAACTACAAACCCAAGGGGGCAAGGCAAAGGATGCTTTAGCCTTCTTGATATTGACTGCCGCAAGAAGTAGCGAAGTAAGAGAAATGACTTGGAAGGAGGTCGACTTTGCAAATGCAACGTGGACTGTGCCAGGTCATCGCATGAAGCTAGGAGTGACTCACACAGTTCCTTTGACAACGGCTGCTATCAAATTTCTCAAATCACAAAAAATTGGCGCGCCAGATGAATTTGTATTTCGAGGCAATGGGCGAAAGAACCCAACAATGTCTGACATGACTCTGGCAGCGGTGATCAAGCGAATGAACAAAAAGGCCGCGGCAGGAATGGGCTACTACGACCCAGATGGACGACAAGCCTGTCCACACGGATTTCGTTCAAGCTTCAGAATTTGGGCTGCCGAAGAATCCGGATTGCCGCGGGATGTTGCTGAATTTGCCCTTTCGCACAAGCTACCTGATGAGGTGGAAGCTGCTTACCAGCGAAGTACTCTGTTCGTAAAACGTGTGCAACTTATGCAGGATTGGTCCACTTATCTAGCCTCAGCATGAACACCCCCACTGACCCCGCCAAAAAGCAACCACCAATCGGTAATGATTCAGGGGCAAAATCCGCGGATTACTTCCTTTGAATGTTTTGACTTGAGGGGTGAAATCATTTATACGGTACGATGGTTTGTTTTATTTTTTTAAGAAGCAATAAGGACCGGCAATGAAAGCCAACTTCATTTTTATTTTTGTCACCACTATTGTTTTAAGCGGCTGTGCAACACAGACTATGACTGGGGGAGCCTACACGGCATCGCAAGCCAGACAAGCTCAGGTTGTAAAAAAAGGTACAGTCGTTAGCGTCAAAGCGATTCAAATAAGCGGGGGAGCTTCTGGAATTGGCGGTGCAGGTGGCGCGGCATTGGGCGGCATCGCTGGCGCAAATAGCGGCAGACTGGGTTCTAACCAACAAGCCGCATCAATGGTAGCCGGTGCATTGATAGGTGGGATTGCTGGTCATCTTGCAGACAACGCCATCAACACAGTTGAAGGCCAAGAAATCACTGTTCAGTTGCCTAATGGTACGGAGATTGCTGTAGCCCAGGAAATAGATAAAAAAGAGGGTGCATTTTCCGTTGGGGAGCAAGTACGAATCTTGACTTCACCAACCGGTATGACTCGCATAACTCGATAACATGAAAAAGCTAATAAATGCATTCTGGCTGCTTGCGTTCCAAAGCGCATTTGCCCAAGTTGCTGAGTACAACCCGATGAAAGAAATGCAATCGGTTGAAGGTCATGCGCGAATAACAGTGCAAGGTACTATTCGCACGTTCCTATTTACCAAGCCTGGTAATGGTGTTCGTTTTTACATAGATGGAGCACCAATGGGCTTTACCACAAGGGAAGACCCTGCTTTCACTCAAGAAGTCCCCCCTGGAAAGTATTTAATTGAAGCTTGCTTGGGTTTGTGGAAAGTTGATGACCGCAAAGGTGGCTGTGTGACTGTCAACCTAAACGCAGAACCAAACACGCTTTACAACATTTACCACGAATTTTATTTGCCTCCTTCATTTGGCTTGTTTCCAAGCCCACCTGAACAAAAGATTCTTGGCATAACTGAAATGAAGTTCTGATTTTTAACTTTCATGGCCCAGCCATGAATTCTTCAAATTCCAGGGCTTCAGGACTATCTGACTTGACAACGCCAATCCTGTGACTCGGTGTTAGTCCCAACTCTTTCATAAGCTGCAAGACGCGATTTAAAGCCTTGTCAGACATCGAAAAGTACAGGCTTGGCCCAGATGTCACACCTTTGTTATAGGCCTCCACAAGGCCCGCATTAGCCATATGACGAGTGCACTGCACATACAAGTCAATTTGATGCGCCAGCATCCCAATCAACACCATGTTGGGGTATGCGTTGACCCCTTGGGACTGTTCAATGAATGTGACGATGTCACTTGTGAATTTTTCTTTGTCCCAGGCCGCTGGGTCACTCAACCAATCACAAGTCAACTCGATCACCGGGCTGACTGCTCGTAGTTGCTTGGTAGAGCTTTTGACTATGTGAAGATTAGTTGGAATATTTGAGTTCATGTTGATTTCCTTAGCGGGACTACCCCTTCGCCAAATTCCAGTTCGTAGGAAATTGTCCCCGCGCTTGCTCGGACCTTAAATCAAGAAATTTAAGTTTCACTAGTGGAACAACCAAGTTGGCATGGATGCATTACTTGGCTGTTTTGCAATGCAGTAGATGGCATATCTAGATGGTGTCCGGCTAGCGGTGTAGGTGAACTACCTAAAACAGTCTTTACAGTTCCGCCAGGCGGTTCAACATCAAGTGTTTCTGTACCTTTTCGCGGTGCAATCACAGTCATTGCTGTACCGCTTGGCGGTCTAAGACTTGTGTTTTTTTGGGTAGTACTTTGACGATAAGCACTACGTATGAATCCCTCGCTTGCCCCATGGTCATAGCCCGACAATTTGTCTAAGCCATGCCATGTCACGGCATACCAGCTTGCCTTGTTAGGACGATGGCCCATGACAGTTTCATAAATGAAGCCACCATTTAAAAGTTCACGTTTGGCCCTGGTGATAGTGTCAGATGACTTCCACCCCCTATTTAACAAATATGCTCTTGATAACAATAAACGACCATTGTTATTTCGTACGAATTGTCTGACCACCTCAAGAAGCAAAGCCTTTGCAGGATGGCTTAAGCGGCGATAGGCAGGACAATCAAGCACGGACCAAGGTAAAGCGATAAAACCACCATCGTCGCGATTTATGTCATGCCCTTTTCTTTGGCTATTGCGTCCGTTTGCCATGACAGTAACCTAGGACTGCTTCATGATTTCAAGCCGCTTAGTGTGCAAGCGATCAACAAGCGCCTTCAACTCATCAATGGACTGGCCTGCAATTCTGGCAGCATTAATTGCTTGCACTTCATCGGAAGGCCAACCAACTGAACGTTGGCCAATACGTACCGGCTTGGTAAATGTGCCAGCATTTATGGCGTTGTAAATGCTGGCGTGGCTTCGATGTCCGGTTGCAACCTTGACCATTGGCATCCTGAGAATTGACGTCATTGATAGCTCCTATATTGCGTTGGCGGCATTGCCAACTGAAGACATCAAATCATTTCGTCGCCAATAAATCTAATTTCAGAATGTGTGCACAAGTTGAAAACTTTTTTCAAGTCTTCTCACCCTTTCGGGTGACGGATTCCAAAAACATCCTCCAGCGGAGTCAAGCGACTTTGACGCCTAGCCTTGATCCGTTCTGTTTTTTCCGATTTTTCTTTTATGTAGTCGGGGTGACGCCCGAGTACTCTAATTTTCAAGCGTCGAAAAGTCGATGCCGATCCGGCTATTTTTACGGCTGACTGTTCAGCCTGCTGCTCAGGTGTGCCCGCGTTAACCAACGATCGAGTTTTCAGGCTAACAGCAAGCAGCGTAACCATGTCAGTCAATCCATCTTGTCGCGCCTGAAACGTTCCAAACTTACCAAAAGTCTCAAGTAAAGTAATAAGGAATTCAGTGTCATCTGCAAGAACAACGTAACCATCTGAAAGGCGTATTCTCTTATTCGGGCTTGCTTGCGCCTGCCTGTATAACCCGGACCAATATGCGGCAATGTCTCTATCAAGCTGCGGGGCCTTGTGCCTGTTAACTGTTTTGGGCAAATTGCGCTCCTCGAAATTGAATTAAGGCCCCACCGGTCACTACCTTACCCAAGCAGTCGGCCCATATTGGAACAATTTCAAATCGCTGCGGGAGATGCTGAGTGCGGTTGTAGCTGCGCTCATTGGAGTCTTCCACTGCTTTGGCCTTAATAACCAACAAACAATTGATCAGCCAATATGGTTCGTGCACTGGCACGAAAACCATGCCAAGTGCAAGGCACTGCGCACAGTGTTAGCCAATCAAGACTGTACATCCATGGCCTGTTGCGGAACACCGTGTACTTACAAAAAAGAGAAGGTGAACGGACGATAAGTATTTCAATCAAATCGGCTAGAAGTGGTGGACCCAAAGGTGGACCAGCAAAGCACGAAAGATAAAAACCCCTTGTAAATCAATTACTTGGGGCTTCTGTTTGGCGGAGGAGGAGGGATTCGAACCCTCGGTAGTGTTGCCACTACGCCTGATTTCGAGTCAGGTACATTCGACCACTCTGCCACCCCTCCAGCGTTTGTGTTCTTGTCGAAGCGGCAATTCTAACAGAGCGCTGGCCTTCAAGAGGCAGGTTCAAAGCTTCTTGGGCGCAGCCACATTGGCATTTTTGGGCGCCACGGTCATGACCACGGTGCTGCCCAGCATGCCACCGTCGTGCATTTCCAGGGTGGCGGTGCGGTCACCGCGGGTCAGTACCATCAAGCTCGTCTTGCCACGAATAGCAGAGACGACCGTCCAGCCCTGGGCCGGGTAGCTGTCTAAGAAAAAAGCATAGGCTGCGTCCAGGTCGCGCCCTACATCGAGCACCGCACGGCCCACCCAGTTATCGCCCGAACCGATGATGAGGGATTGATCAGCGCGGATCACCGTGCCTGCAGGCAAAGCCATGGGGCCGAGCAGTTGCGAGGCGGTGGCCGCTGTTGTCGCTTCAGCGGCCGATGAGGACCGGCCCAGCGGTGTGCTGCTGCAGCCCGCCAAACTCAAGACGAAAGCAGTGGTCCACAGCAGGCCAGAGACAGGGCGCAAGGTGTTCATGGGGTGACCAGGTTGAATGACCGGGTTCAAAGAGGGCTCAAACGTTCCAGCCCGCCCATATAGGGTCGCAGCACTTCGGGCACGGTGATGGAGCCATCGGCGTTTTGACCGTTCTCCAGCACGGCAACCAGGGCGCGGCCCACAGCCAGGCCCGATCCGTTCAAGGTGTGCACCAATTCGTTTTTGCCTTGCGCGTTTTTGAATCGTGCTTGCAGGCGGCGCGCCTGAAAGGCTTCGCAATTGGAGACGGAACTGATCTCGCGGTAGGTTTGCTGCGCGGGCACCCAGACTTCCAGGTCATAGGTTTTGCTGGCACCAAAGCCCATGTCACCGGTGCACAAAGACATCACGCGGTAAGGCAAGCCCAGCTTTTGCAAAACGGCTTCGGCATGGCCCGTCATGGCCTCCAAGGCTTCGTAGCTTTTCTCAGGGTGCACGATTTGCACCATCTCGACTTTGTCAAACTGGTGCTGGCGAATCAGGCCCCGCGTGTCGCGCCCTGCGCTGCCAGCCTCGGAGCGAAAGCATGGTGTGTGCGCGGTGAGTTTGATGGGCAGATCGGCTTCGGCCACGATCTCGTCGCGCACGATGTTGGTGAGCGTGACTTCGGAGGTGGGAATCAGGTACAGGGCTTGCGTATCGGGCGCGGCTTCGGACTCTTGGCCACCCTTTTTAGCGGCAAACAAGTCACCCTCGAACTTGGGCAATTGGCCGGTGCCGCGCAGGGTTTCGGCGTTCACCACATAGGGGGTGTAGCACTCGGTATAGCCGTGCTCCTGGGTTTGCACGTCGAGCATGAACTGCGCCAAAGCGCGGTGCAAACGGGCGATTGGCCCGCGCATGAAAGTAAAGCGCGAACCCGACAGCTTGATGCCGATGTCAAAGTCCAGGCCGAGCTTTTCGCCCAGGTCCACATGGTCTTTGACTTCAAAGTCAAAGCTGCGGGGCTGACCCCAGCGGCGCACTTCGACGTTGCCGTGTTCATCCGCGCCCACCGGCACGCTGTCGTGCGGCAAGTTGGGCACGGCAAGCAGCAGGGCTTGGAGCTCTTCTTGCAGCGCATCCAGCCGGGTGGCTGAAGTGTCCAGCTCGACTTTGATATCGGCCACGGCGCTCATGATGTCATCCACGCCCTCGCCTTTGGACTTGCGCATGCCGATTTGCTTGGACAAGCTGTTGCGCTGGCTTTGCAGTTCTTCGGTGCGGGTTTGCAGGGTTTTGCGCTCGGCCTCCAAGGCGCTGTAGGCCTCCACGTTCAAAAAGGCTTGTGGGGTTTTGCGGGTTTCCAGGCGGGCGATCACGCTGGCCAGGTCTTTGCGGAGGTGGAGAATGTCTAACATAGAGCGATTGTAGTTTCTGGCCTCAAGCTTGCGCCTGGGCCTCAGCCTTCGATTTTGAGACCCTTGGGCAAGGGGAACTTGATGGTCTCTTCAATCCCGTCCATCTTGCGCACGCTGACCGCGCCCAAGGCGCGCAGCCGGGTGATGACGTCTTGCACCAACAACTCAGGGGCGGAGGCACCGGCGGTCAGGCCGACGCGCGACTTGCCTTCAAACCATGCGGTTTGCAACTCTTCGGCGCTGTCGATCATGTAACTTTCCGCGCCCAGGCGTTGGGCCAACTCGCGCAATCGGTTGCTGTTGGAGCTGGTGGGACTGCCCACCACGATCACCACATCCACCTGGCCGCTCATCAGCTTGACGGCGTCTTGGCGGTTTTGGGTGGCGTAGCAAATGTCTTGCTGCTTGGGCTCGCGCACGCTGGGGAATTGCTTTTTCACAGCCGCCAAAATTTCGGCCGCATCGTCCACACTCAGTGTGGTTTGCGTCACCACCGCCAAGCGTTCGGTTTGCAGCGGCTGCAATTGGGCCACACCGGCCACGTCTTCCACCAAGTGGATGCCACTGTCCAGTTGCCCCATGGTGCCTTCCACCTCGGGGTGGCCCTTGTGGCCAATCATGATGAACTCATAACCCTCTTTGTGCAGCTTGGCTACTTCGACGTGCACTTTGGTCACCAACGGGCAGGTGGCGTCAAAGATTTGAAAGCCACGGGCTTGCGCTTCGTTATGGATGGCACGGCTGACGCCGTGCGCGCTGAAGACCAGGGTAGCGCCGGGGGGCACATCGTCCAGTTCTTCAATGAAGATCGCGCCCTTGGCTTTGAGGTCATTGACCACAAAGGTGTTGTGCACGATCTCGTGGCGTACATAAATGGGGCGACCAAATTTTTCCAAGGCGCGGTCCACGATTTCGATCGCCCGGTCCACCCCCGCGCAAAAACCTCGGGGCTCGGCCAACAAAATGTCTTGCACTGTCATCACAACACCCCAATCAGGCGCACTTCAAAAGTCACGGGTTGACCAGCCAAGGGGTGGTTGAAGTCAAACAACACCGCGCCCTCTGGATTCACTTCCAATACCGTCCCG
>CANFMK010000094.1 GCA_947448325.1 Comamonadaceae bacterium | reverse complement strand
CGGCCTAAAGGCACTTCGCGCTTCAACCGTTCTTGAAAGCGCGGGTTGGCCTGCACTTCGGCCGGAAAGTAAGTGGGGTTGTCAACAAAGTTTTGCGCAATGGCATTGAGATGGATATGGTCTGGCGCCAGCTCCACCCCTGCCGCTTGCACAAAGGCCAGTTGCGCGCCCCGCGCCGCGCTGTAGCTGGCTGAGCGCTTCATACCGCGCAGCGCCGATGCACTGCCCATGACGATGATCTTGCCGCCGCCCCGCGCTTTCATGCCGGGCACCACCGCACGCACCAAACGGGGCAGGGGGTCGACCATGACTTCAAACACTTGCCGCCATTCGGCTTCATCGATCTGCGTGATCGGTGTGGAGGGCGCTGGAAGCGCCAAGTTGATCACCAAGGCATCCAACTGTCCTGCGGCCTCGATCAGGTCTTGTGCATCTTGCGGCGCGGTGAGTAAACGGTTGTCTGCCACCACATCTGCGCCCCATGCGGCCAAGGTCTGACACAGGGCCGGGCCCATGAAGTCATTCGCTTGGGTCACCAATATGCGTTTGCCTTTGAGATCGATCATGGGTTTCTCCTCGAGTGCAGGGTTCAGCGCAGGCCCGCGCCTTGTGCGTATTCGGCGCGCTGGATCAGCTCAATCTTGTAGCCGTCGGGGTCGGTGACAAAGGCGATCACCGTGGTGCCGCCTTTGACCGGGCCGGGCTCGCGCGTCACGTTGCCGCCGCTGGTTTTGATTTTTTCGCAGGCGGCATAGACATCGGGCACACCCAAAGCGATGTGGCCGAAGGCGCTCCCCATGTCGTAGCTTTCCACGCCCCAGTTGTAGGTCAGCTCGATCTCGGCATGGTCTGGGTTCTTGCCATAACCGACAAAGGCCAGCGAGTATTTGTACTCGGGGTTTTCAGAGGTGCGTTGCAGCGTCATGCCCAGCACCTGGGTGTAGAAGTCGATCGAGCGTTGCAGGTTGCCGACGCGCAGCATGGTGTGAAGAAGTCGCATGGGGTTCTTTCTCAGGGTTTGGGGGAAGGCATTTCAAAGACCAGACAGGTGGTGCTGGCGTGGGCGTACAAGGTGCCGTCTGGCCCGACCAGTCGGGCCTCGGCCGTGGCCAGTTGGCGGCCACAATGCACCACTTGGCCAATGGCGCGCACACGCTGCACTTTTGCGGGATGGATGGCGCGCACGATTTTCAGGCTCAAGTCAGCGGTGGTGTAAGCGCGTCCCACCGGCATCAGGGTGTGAACCGCGCAGCCCAGAGCCGAGTCCAACAAGGTGGCAAACCAGCCGCCATGCACAGTGCCCAGCGGGTTCAAATGCTCCGGGCGCGGTGTGCCTTGGAACACGGCCAAGCCAGGTTCGGCTTCGACCATGATGAAATGCAAAGTCTTGGCAATCGCCGCATAAGGCGCTTGGCCTTGCAGCATGGCTTGCATCATCTGCAAACCGGTCTTGCCTTGAATTTGCGCTGGCGTGGCCACACCGGGACCCGGTCCGGCTTGGAGCAAAGCAGCGAGTTCGTCTTCGCGGGCCAACCAGGCGGCCAGTGCGTCGGTGCTCATGGCATGTCCTGTGGATGGGTGAAAGTGCTGTGAAGTCCGGTGTAAATGCCGTTCAACAAAGCTTGGCGGCGCTTGGCTTCAGCGCGTTTTTTGGAGGCAATCTCGGACAAGTCGATTTCTTTTTCGGCCAGCGGCTCTAAAGCGTACCAGCCGTCGTCGCGCAAGGTGGCGCCGGCTTCGATCCAGGTCTTGTCGTAATTGGCCGTGATGTGAAAGCGCCGCCACAAGTTCAGGGCCACGCGTTGTCGGTTCGAGATCAGCAGCAGGGTGTCGCACTGCCAAAGGGCGGCCAAATTGCGTGCGGCGTGCAGCATCACATTGGCGGGGCGGCAAGCGTGCATGTCGCTGGTGGCCTGGCGCACCAGTTGCTGCGCTTGCGCTTGCGAGGTGCCTTGCAAACGACCGATCAGCAAACAAGGCTTGCCATCTTGCATGCCCAAAGTGCAGTTCAGTTCAAACAGCGAATGGTCCAGGTAGATCAGGCTCAGGCAGAACTCGCCTTCACGGTGGCCTTGCTGGGTGGCACTCAAACGCAATTCAAATGGAACATCGCTTTTGGTCTGTCCCTGGTAAATGGTTTGCAATGAGACCAAGGCGCGCTGGGTTAAATCGGTCAAACCCAGTTCTTGTACGCGCTGGTAATGGGTTTTCAAGACCGCTACCCGTTGGGCGCAGCTGTAGTCGCGGCACAGGTAAGGACGGTAAATTTTGGTGATCAGCTTGGGTGTCTGCGTGATCGCTTCACGCAACAGCGGTGTGGCGTCCACAAAATCCAGCCATGCTTGTGTGGCTGCAGGCCACAGCAAGCCGCCAATGGCCATTTTCATCCGGTCCTTGGATCGATACGCGGGGTGGGACCAGAGGGCTGACAGGCGCTTGAGCATGAATGAGAGGGGCTTGGGGAAACAAGGAATTGGCTGTGACGTGAGCGCGATGAAACGGCGAACTTGCGCGCGGGATGGTGGGATTCTAGGGGGTTCTGTGCTGGTGACTGTGAACTGCGGCGACAATCCACCTGTGGCCACTTTTGGCCCCCTGTGCAAAGAAACACCATGACTTCCAAATCTCCCTCCGCGTTGTGCGAGCCCTGCGCGGGCATTCAGCCCCATTGGCGCCGTGCCCCCGGGCATGCCGAGTTGGTGCAAGGCAACAACCGCAAAGTGGATCGCGGCCAAGGCCAAGCCACCATCACCCAGTATGTGTGCGAGAGCTGCGGCACGGCCTGGGAATACGAAAACAACAAAGCCAATTTGCATGCGGGCTGGTCCGTGGTGAGCCGTTGAGGCGGCGCGCATGAAAGCGCCCCCTAGACTGCAAACCTTGGTGGAAGAGGGTTTGATTGACAGCGTGGTGCGCCAACTCATGAGTGGCAAAGAGGCCATGGTTTTTGTGGTGCGTTGCGGCGACGAAACCCGCTGCGCCAAGATCTACAAAGAGGCGACGCACCGCAGCTTTCGACAAGCGGTGGACTACACCGAAAACCGCAAAGTCAAAAACTCGCGCTCGGCCCGCGCCATGGCCAAAGGCAGCAAGTTTGGCCGGCAAGAACAAGAAGCGGCCTGGCAAAGCGCCGAGGTGGATGCGCTGTACCGTCTGGCCGCTGCCGGTGTGCGTGTGCCCCAGCCTTACAACTTTTTTGACGGTGTGCTGCTGATGGAGTTGGTCACCGATGCCCAGGGTGATGCTGCGCCGCGCCTGAACGATGTGGCATTCACCCCGGCGCAAGCGATGCAACACCACGCCACGCTGATCCGTGAGGTGGTGCGCATGTTGTGCGCAGGCGTGGTCCACGGCGATTTGTCGGAGTTCAATATTTTGCTGGCGCACATGCCCGGCGACAACGGGGCCGATGGCGTGGACGAACCGGTCATCATCGATCTGCCACAAGCGGTGGACGCCGCAGGCAACAACCACGCGCAGCGCATGCTTCTGCGCGATGTGGGCAATCTGCGTGATTTCTTTGGCCAGTTTGCGCCCGCGTTGCTGAAGACCGACTACGGCCCCGAAATGTGGAGCCTGTACCAAGCTGGTTTGCTCGGCAACGACACACCGCTCACCGGTCACTTTGAGCGCGCCCATGCCGATGTCGACATGGTGGCGGTGCTGCGCGAGATTGACGACGCCCGCGCCGAAGATGCGGCCCGCCGTTTGCGCATGGCCATGCCGCCCGTTTGAATGGCGCCTGAATTCTTTCATGTCTTTGGTTCCACACCCCCCCAACGCCTTGCCTGAACCACACGCGGTCTCACGCTTGCGCACTGAGCGCTTGGCGCGCAGTGCCAAGCCCTTCTTGGCGCGTGGCGGTATCAAGGGCGAGCGTTGCGCTGGTTGCCGCTTGCTGCCCAGTCACTGCATCTGCCCTTGGCGTCCGGTGCTGCCGACACAGGCGGGCATGTGTTTGCTCATGGCCGATATCGAGCCGCTCAAACCCAGCAACACCGGGTGGTTGATCGCCGATGTGGTGCCCGACACCTTCGCCTTTGGCTGGGCGCGCACCGAGGTGGACCCGGACCTGCTGACTTTGCTGGCCGATCCGCAGTGGCAACCTTATGTGGTGTTTCCGGGGGAGTTTGTGGCACCGGAGCGCGTGGTGCAGTCCGTTCAAAGCCTGGGCCATGGCCAGCGCCCTTTGTTCATCTTGCTGGACGCCACTTGGCCTGAAGCGCGCAAGATGTTTCGCAAAAGCCCTTATTTGAATGCCTTGCCGGTCCTCAGCTTGAACCCCGCGCACGTCTCGCGCTACCAATTGCGCCGCTCCCGCCGTGGCGACCACTTTTGCACCAGCGAGGTGGCTTCTTTGTGTTTGGAGCTGGTGGGCGAGACCCACGCCGCGCGCACCTTACAAGCGTATTTAGATGTCTACACGCACCACTATGTGCAAGCCAAACATCAGCTGCCACCCGCATTGGAAGGTTTGGAACACACCGCCTTAAAGGCTTTGTGTGCTTGAAGCCTTGGCATGTGCCAATTGTGCTTCCAGTTCGGCAATGCGCGCGCGTGCTTCGTCGCCTTGCGGAATCGGCTCGCCGCTGTCGCGCCAGCGCACGGCTTCTTTGAAGCCTTCCACCTGCGCGTAACGCCGAAACCACAGCCCTTCGGGGTTGTGGCGGGTGATGCCATCGAACACGGTTGCCATGGATTGCGCTTGCTCCAGGCCCATCGTCAACATCACTTGATTTACCACCATTTTGTGCATCGCCAAATGGCTGCTGGGCACGCCTGCGATGCGCTGGGCCAGGCGCAGGGTCGTCGCTTCCAGTTCTGCCAGCGGCACACTCTCATTGGCCAAACCCCAGTCGGCGGCCTTGCGACCGTTGATCAGATCGCCGGTGAACATGAGCTGCTTGGCCCGCACGGGGCCCAGCCGAAAGGTCCACATCGCGGTGGTGGGGCAGCCCCAAACACGGGTGGGCATGTAGCCGATGCGGGCATCGTCCGCCATCACCAACAAATCGCAACACAGGGCAATGTCACTGCCGCCCGCCACCGCCGCGCCGTGCACTTTGGCAATGGTGGGTTTGGGGCTGCGCCACAGGGCCATGAAGTCCTCGGTGTTGCGCTTCATGTGGGCGTAATCCACCATCGGGTCCCAAGGCGCAGCTTCTTGCTGGCAAGGGTGTTCAAACTGTTCTTCGGCGAAATGGGCCAGATCGTAGCCGCCACAAAAACCCTTGCCTGCACCCTCCACCACAATCACGTGCACGTCCCGGTTGGCGTTGGCCCAATCGACGGCCGCTCGGATTTCGCGTGGCGTGTCGTCGTTGATTGCATTGAGCCGTTCAGGCCGGTTCAGCAAGAGCCGCGCAATGCGCGGGTTGGCTGGATGGTGGTCAATTTCAAGCGTGCTGAATGCGGGCATGTGGGCTCTCCTGCAAGATGAACTGGAACGAGACGGGTCTGTGGCGGCGCTCAGGCGCGTGTAGGGGCACCCTGGCGAAAGGCTTGGACAAACGCCGTGGCCTGTGCCCTCACGTGGGCAGCGCTGCGACCAGGCGCGTACAAGGCCGAGCCCAAACCAAATCCATTGGCGCCTGCGGCCAGGTAGGGGGCCATGTTGTCAGGACTGATGCCGCCTACCGGCATCAGGCTTGCCGTTTGGGGCAAAACCGCGCGCAGGGCTTTGACGGTGGCGGGCGTGATCATTTCGGCGGGGAACAGTTTCAGACCGTGGGCACCGGCGTCCAGCGCCGCAAAGGCCTCGCTGGGGGTGGCCACACCAGGCAGAACCACCATGTCCAGGGCCAGGGCCTGGGCGAGCACAGCGGGGTTGAAGTGGGGTGAGACGATCAAGCGGCCACCGGCGGCGTGCACCTCTTGGACTTGCTGCGCATTCAGGACCGTGCCCGCGCCAATCAAGGCTTGAGGATGTTGCTGGGTTAACGCGGCGATGCTGTGCAAAGGATCGGGTGAGTTGAGCGGTACTTCGATCAGGCTAAAGCCACTGTCCACCAAGGCTTGGCCGATGGCCGGCGCTTGGGCGGGTGTGAGACCCCGCAAGATGGCGATCAAGGGCAGTTGGGCCATGGCTTGGGCCAGGGCTTGAGAGGGGTTGAAGGCGCTCATAGAGGATCCGTTGAAGGGGTGACGAAGGCTGAACACGCCAGCGCATAAAGCCCTGCCCAGGTGGCTTGTGCGCCCCAGCTGTGGCTGGCAATCTGCAGGTGCTTGAGCGCAAGGGTGTACCGCTGTGTCAAGGTATCGCTGCCCATCACCATGACGGGGCTGGCGGTCGTGCTGAGGGCTTGGTCGCGCAGTTCTTCGCCGATTAACAAGCCGGACAAATAGCTGGGCAAGGCCGCCGCCGACAAGTGATCAAACAAGCCCAGGGTGCGCACGGCAAAGAGCTTGTGCAACAGACTGCCCGCTTGTTGGCTGTGGTCTATGCCTTGCAAAAATGCAGCCGCATCCAACTCGGCACTCACATCCATGGTTTTGGCCAAGATGGAGTGTTGGCTGAGCAAGGCAAACACTTCGCCCGTCATATAGGTTTTGAACGCCATGACGCGGCCGTGACGCACCTGTACCCATTTGCTGTGCGTGCCCGGCAGCACCAAGGTGGCGCTGTCGCATCGGGCCAATTGAAGAGCGCCAAAAATTTGCACTTCTTCGCCGCGCATCACATCGGGCGTGTGCAGGGGGTCATCGGCCAGGCAGCTCAGGCCCGGCACCAAAGCGATGCGACCGGGCGCCAGCCACAACAGACGTTGACCGAGTTCGACAAAGCCTGCGGGGCAAGGGCAGTAGGGCGCTTCTTGCCAGCCTTGGCGGCTGCCGGCCATGCCAGAGATCAGGCAGCGCCGATGGGGCGGGGCCATCCAGTCACCAAAGCGCTCGTTGAACACCTGTGCAAAGCCCCCGGCAGGTACGCTCAAAATGCCTTGCGCGAAGCTGCGTTCCTCCAGGACTTCTCCTTGGGCATTGAGCAAGGCGCCGCGCAGCGAACTGGTGCCCCAGTCGACCATCACCCACTCAGGGGGGGGTGCAAGAACCTGGGCGTGGGCGTTGGCGTTGGCGTGGGAGGACATGGCCTGGTTGTGCCAGGCGTTCACAGCAAACCGCTGGCGTGCACATCGGCCGCGCGCGGCAGCGAAGCCACAGCGCCAAAACCTTGTACCGTCAGCGCTGCGGCGGCATTGGCGTATTGCGCCGCAGCGAGCAAGCTGTCGCCCGCCGCCAAGCGGGCCAGCAGATTGCCGCTGAAACAATCGCCCGCACCGGTCGCGTCCACCGCCGTGACGCTGTGGCCCCGCACGGTGCTGCGCGTGGCGTCAGCGGCGTGGCTCACGAGGGCGCCTTCGGCGCCCAGCTTCAGCACCACCTGACGCGCACCTTGGGCGTGGCTCCAGTCGACGATGGCGTGGGCATCGGTCAGTCCGGTCAAGCTCACCATGTCGTCGTAACTGGGCAGGAACACATCGCACAGGCCAATGGCTTGGCGAATACAGGCTTGCGCTCGCGCCAAGGGCCAGAGTTTGAGACGCAGATTCGCGTCCAACGACACCTGGGTGCCCGCCGTGCGGGCCAAGTCCATGGCCGCAAAGACCGTGTCGCAAGCGCTGGGGGAGATCGCCATCGAAATCCCCGAGACATGCAGCCACTGTGCTTGCGCTATGCAGGCCGCAGGCGCACCGCTGAGCCACGCCGGGTCCATGCGACTGGCGGCCGAATGGGCACGCAAATAGCTGAATTCATGGCCCTGCGGGCCATGGCTGACAAAGTAAATCCCGGTGGCGGCGCTGGCGTCTGGGGTCACAGCGTGCGTGTCGACTTGCTCTTGCGCCCACAAGCCCAGCAGGCTCAGCCCGAAAGAATCTGCGCCGACGCGGGTCAGGTAAGCCGTGCGCGCACCGGCACGGGCGGCGGCGATGATGGCATTGCTGGTGTCGCCGCCAAAACCTTGTTGGTACTGCGGCTCGCCTGCGCGGGTTTGGTTGAATTCGACCATGGCCTCGCCCAGGGCCAGCACGTCCCACAAACGCTGCGTCTTCAACGGGCCAAACCTTTCAAGGCGTCGGCGGGGTAGCCGGGGCCTTGGCAGTCTTCGATGTACTGCTGGATGATGGCTTCAAAAGACGCGTCGGGCCGCAGACCCAAGGCATGGGCGCGCTCAGCGGTGCTGCCGCGCGACCAGTTGGCCACAATGCCCGCCACTTGTTCGTTGCGTTCAAAGCGCACGCGTTGGCGCACAGCGGGGCCGCCCACGTTTTCCAGCGCTTGCAGCATGTCGCTGACTTTCACGTTCAAGCCGGGCAAGTTCAAGGCCAAGCGTCCGTTCATGGCTTCGCGACTGGCTTCGAACACGGTGATCAAACCTTTCACCGTGTTGCCTGGTGAAGAGACCGGGTGCGAGACGCGCGCATCCACCGGGCAAATGCTCTCCACACCGGCCAAGGGCTCGCGGATGATGCCGCTGAAAAACGACGAGGCCGCGCCATTGGGTTTGCCGGGGCGCACGGTCACAGTCATCAAACGGGCTGAGCGGCCGTCGATGAATCCTTTGCGTGTGTAGTCGGCCACCAGGTATTCCAGCATCAGCTTGTGCGTGCCATAAGACGTTTGGGGCGAGGGCAGGGTGTGGTCGCTCACCAAATCGGGCAAGGGGTTGGATGCATCAGGGCCATAGACCGCCACCGAACTGGCAAACACCATGCGCGGCGCATTGCCCGCTTGGCGCAAACCATCGAGCAAAGCGCGTGTGCTGTCCAAGTTAGAACGCAAACCCAGTTCAAAGTCTTGCTCGCATTCGCCTGAGACGGCTGAGGCCAAATGAAACACGCCGTCAAAGCCACTGGCAAACAAGGCTTGTTGTTCCAGCATGGGGCCCGCGTGGTAACTGACGCGAGGGTCGGCTTGCAAATCGGTGGGGGGCGGGAACAAGTCGGCAATGACCAAAGAAGTGATTTCTTGGCCGCTCAGCGCGCCTTGTTTCAAGATCGTGCGCGCCAAGCGCGCGCCCAAAAAGCCAGCGCCGCCGGTGATCAGAATTTTCATGGTGTCGATGTCGTTAAATGGTGTTGCAGATCAGTGGTTGTCTTTGGGCACGAAGGCGCCGCGTTGACCCACCAAAAAGTCCAGGTCAGCGCCTTGGTCGGCTTGCAGCACGGTGTCGACGTACAGCTTCCAATAACCGGAGTTGAGTGGCGGCTCGGGGGCTTTCCACTTGGCCAAGCGGGCGGCCAATTCTTCGTCGCTGATCAGCAATTGGAGCTTGCGCGCAGGCACATTCAATTCGATCATGTCACCGTTTTGCACCACGGCCAGCGGGCCGCCCGCCGCCGCTTCGGGGGTGGTGTGCAAGACCACGGTGCCATAAGCGGTGCCGCTCATGCGGGCATCTGAGATGCGCACCATGTCTGTGATGCCTTTGCGCAGCACCTTGGGCGGCAGCGGCATATTGCCCACCTCGGCCATGCCGGGGTAGCCTTTGGGCCCGCAGTTCTTCAGCACCAAGATGCAGGTTTCGTCCACGTCCAGATTTTCGTCGTCGATGCGTGCATGAAAGTCGGTGCTGTCTTCAAACACCACGGCGCGGCCGGTGTGCGTCATCAAGGCCGGCGTGGCGGCGCTGGGTTTGATGACCGCACCTCGAGGGGCCAAGTTGCCGCGTAAGATGGCGATGCCGGCTTTTTCTTTGAACGGCGCGTCAAAAGTTTTGATGACGCGCGGGTCGTAGTTGACCGCATCGGCAATGTTCTCGGCCACGCTGTGGCCGCTGACGGTGATGATGTCTTTGTGCAGCAGGTGCTCGATCTCTTTCATCACCACCGGCAGACCGCCGGCGTAGCAAAAGTCTTCCATCAGGTGTTCGCCCGAGGGCTGCAAGTTCAGCAAGCACGGCAATTCGCTGCCCAAACGCTCAAAGTCGTCGACAGTCAGCTTCAATCCCAGACGGCCGGCGATGGCAATCAGGTGGATCACCGCGTTGGTGGAGCCGCCGATCGCCGCCAAGGTGCGGATGGCGTTTTCAAAGGCTTCGCGCGTCAGCACTTGGGAGATGGTCTGATCGGTATGCACCATCTCCACGATGCGGCGCCCGGCGTTGCGCGCCAATACGTTGCGGCGACCGTCGACGGCCGGATAGGCGGCGTTGCCTGGCAGGCCAATGCCCAAAGCTTCAACCATGCTGGCCATGGTGCTGGCCGTGCCCATGGTCATGCAGTGACCATGGCTTCGGTGCATGCAGCTTTCCGCTTCAAAAAAGTCAGCCAGTTTGAGCGTACCTGCGCGCACTTGTTCGCTCATGCTCCATACGCCGGTGCCAGAACCCAATTCCTGCCCACGCCATTTGCCATTCAGCATCGGGCCACCGGACACGCCAATGGTGGGCAAGTTGACGCTGGAAGCGCCCATGAGCAAGGAGGGGGTGGTTTTGTCGCAGCCCATCAGCAGCACCACACCGTCAATGGGGTTGCCACGGATGCTTTCTTCCACGTCCATGCTGGCCAGGTTGCGGTACAGCATGGCGGTCGGGCGCAGCAGGGTTTCGCCCAGCGACATGACCGGAAATTCCAGCGGGAAACCACCAGCCTCGTAAACCCCAATTTTCACTTGCTCGGCCAGGGTGCGAAAGTGCGAGTTGCAAGGGGTCAGTTCGCTGAAGGTGTTGCAAATGCCGATCACTGGGCGGCCGTCGAATTGGTCATGGGGCAAGCCCTTGCCCTTCATCCAGCTGCGGTAGGCAAACCCATCGCGGTCTTGGCGTCCAAACCATTGTTGGCTGCGCAGGTCTTCGGGCTTTTTGCGGGGATTTTGGGTCATGACGGTCCGGGTTGAATGAGGGAAAACTAGGGGGTGAGATCAAAAATACTATCGTATGATGATAAGAAATAGCACCCCCAATGTAAACCCATGGGACACCCGTGCAAACCCCTAAATCCCCCTCGTCTTTGAATGGAAGTTGCTTCATGAGTCAGACTGAAATCCTGTTGGCCTCTCGCGTGCCACCGTTTTTGATGGCCAGTTTGGAAAGCCATTTTGTGGTCCACCCGCGCGACCCCCTGCCTGCGCCCGAGGTGCTGGCCCGCATTCGCGCCATTGTGGGTGGTGGCGAGGCCAAGATCGACCAAGCCTTGATGGACCAATTGCCGGCATTGGAGATGATTTCCATCTGCGGCGTCGGCTATGACGGCGTGGAAGTGGCTGCCGCCATCGCGCGCGGCGTGCCTGTGACGCACACCCCCGAAGTGCTCAATGACGACGTGGCCGATTTGGCCATCGCGCTCATGCTCTCGATTGGCCGTCAACTGCCGCAGTCTGACCAGTTTGTGCGTGCCAACCAATGGGTGAATGGCCCTTTCCCTTTGAGTCGCAAAGTCAGCGGTGCCAAGCTCGGTATCGTGGGCATTGGTCGCATCGGCCAAGCGATTGCCAAACGGGCTGCCGCCTTTGATATGCAGATCAGCTACAACGCACGCAGTGCCAAAGCCGACCTCCCTT
>CANFMK010000093.1 GCA_947448325.1 Comamonadaceae bacterium | reverse complement strand
GGCCGCATGAGCAAAAAAGTCTTTATCAAAACCTTTGGCTGCCAAATGAACGAGTACGACTCGGACAAGATGGCCGATGTGATGCACGCCGCCGAAGGCTATGAACCCACACAGGATGTGGACGAAGCCGATTTGATTTTGTTCAACACCTGCTCGGTGCGCGAGCGGGCGCAAGAAAAAGTCTTCAGCGACCTGGGACGCGTCAAGCACCTCAAAGCCAAGGGCGTGTTGATCGGCGTAGGCGGTTGTGTGGCCAGCCAAGAAGGGGCCGAAATCATCAAACGCGCGCCTTATGTGGACGTGGTGTTTGGCCCGCAAACCCTGCACCGCCTGCCCGCCATGTTGACCGAGCGCGCCCGTGCCAACCGGCCGCAGGTGGACATCAGCTTTCCAGAGATTGAAAAGTTCGACCACATGCCGCCGGCCAAGGTGGACGGGGCTACGGCCTATGTGTCGATCATGGAAGGCTGCAGCAAATACTGCAGCTACTGCGTGGTGCCCTACACCCGCGGCGAAGAAGTCAGCCGCCCGTTTGAAGATGTGTTGGTAGAGATTGCAGGCTTGGCCGAACAAGGCGTGCGCGAGATCACGATGCTGGGGCAAAACGTCAACGCTTACCGCGCGCCCATGGGTGGCACGACTGAAGTGGCCGACCTGGCCACGCTGATCGAGTACGTGGCGGACATGCCGGGCATTGAGCGTATCCGTTTCATGACCAGCCACCCCAACGAGTTCTCACAGCGCCTGATCGATGTGTACGACAAGGTACCCCAGCTGGTGAGCCACCTGCACCTGCCGGTGCAGCACGGCTCAGACCGCATTTTGATGGCGATGAAGCGCGGCTACACCGCCATGGAATACAAAAGCACGATCCGCAAGCTGCGCGCCATCCGCCCTGATTTGGCCATGAGCAGCGACTTCATCGTGGGCTTCCCGGGCGAGACCGACGAGGACTTTGCCAAGATGATGAAGTTGATTGACGACGTGAGTTTTGACACCAGCTTCAGCTTCATTTTCAGTCCGCGCCCCGGTACACCGGCTGCCAATTTGCACGACGAGACGCCGCACGAGGTCAAGCTTAAGCGGCTGCAACACCTGCAAGCCACAATCGAAGCGAATGTGCAGCGCATCAGCCAAAACATGGTGGGCTCCACACAACGCATTTTGGTCGAGCGCCCTTCGCGCAAAGATGCCAGCGAGTGGGCCGGTCGCACCGAATGCAACCGGGTGGTGAATTTTCCGGCGGGTCCGAACGCGGCCCGTTTGATCGGGCAGATGATCGACGTGCGCGTCACCGAGCCTTTAGGGCACTCGCTGCGTGGTGAGTTGATTTTGAAATAACAGCGGTTTGCGCTGAGCTAGGGGCTCAGCGCATGCCGGGGAAACCGCCTTTCATGCCGCCCATTCCCCCCATGCCCTTCATGCCGCCCAGGCGCTTCATCATTTTCATGAGGCCGCCGCCCTGCATTTTTTTCATCATGTCTTGCATCTGCTCAAACTCTTTGAGCATGCGGTTCACGTCCTGCACCTGCACCCCCGCACCAGCGGCAATGCGGCGCTTGCGCGTGGCTTTGATCAGCTCGGGTTTGGCGCGCTCTTTGGGCGTCATGCTGTGGATGATGCCTTGCTTGCGGGCAATGTCTTTCTCGGCTTTGCCCAGGTCCATGCCGGCGGCTTTGGCGGTGAGTTGACTGGGCAGTTTGTCCATCAAACTGGACAGGCCGCCCATTTGTTTCATCTGCTGGATTTGCGACAAAAAGTCGTTCAAATCAAAACCGCCACCGCTTTTGACTTTGGCGGCCAGTTTTTGCGCCGCCGCCATGTCCACACCAGCGGTGACTTGTTCCACCAGCGCCACAATGTCGCCCATGCCCAAAATACGGCCAGCATGACGCTGCGCATCAAAGACTTCCAGGCCATCGAGCTTTTCGCTGGTACCGGCAAACTTGATCGGCGCGCCCGTGATTTGCCGCACTGACAAGGCTGCGCCACCGCGTGAGTCGCCATCGGTTTTGGTCAAAATGATGCCGGTCAGCGGCAAGGCGTCTTTGAAGGCCTTGGCGGTGTTGGCCGCGTCCTGGCCTTGCATGGCATCCACCACAAACAAGGTTTCCACCGGGTGGATGGCTTCGTGCAAGGCTTTGATTTCGGCCATCAAGGCCTCATCGATCGCCAATCGGCCGGCGGTGTCGACCAAGAGCACATCAAAGAAATGCTTGCGCGCGTAATCGAGCGCTGCCAGTGCGATGTCCAGCGGTTTTTGATCAGGGGAGCTGGGAAACCATTCGGCCCCGGCTTGTGCGGTCACGGTTTTGAGCTGTTCGATCGCCGCCGGGCGGTACACGTCGCCGGAGACCGTGAGCACTTTTTTCTTGCGCTTTTCGATCAGGTGTTTGGCCAGTTTGGCGGTGGTGGTGGTTTTACCGGCGCCTTGCAAACCGGCCATCAAAATCACCGCAGGGGGCTGCGCGGCCAGGTTGATGTCGGCCACGCCCTCGCCCATGGTGGCCGCCAACTCTTGGTTGACGATGCCCACCAGCGCTTGACCGGGCTGGAGTGAGCCCATGACTTCTTGACCCAGCGCTTTGTCTTTGACGCGGGCAATGAAGTCGCGCACCACGGGCAAAGCGACGTCGGCCTCCAACAAGGCCATGCGCACTTCACGCAACATGTCGGCCACGTTGGCCTCGGTGATGCGGGCCTGACCACTGATTTGTTTGACGAGGCGTGAAAGTTTGTCGGTGAGGGCGGAGGCCATGGTCAAAATCTTCAAAAAAGCAACGCCAAACAGACCCGATCCCTGCGACGGGGTCTGAAACGCTAAACTTGGGTTCTATGATTTTAGCCAGTACCTCCTCTTGGGCCCTGCTTTTGACGGTGTTGACCGCCTGCGGCTACGCCTTACCTGCCTTGACCGCGTCGCATTGGGGTGAGAAAAGAGCCCGACAAAGTTTGATCGTGACGGGTGTGCTGCACTTTATGACCCTGTCTTGGGGCCTGTGGGGTGAGGAGCCTCGCTTTGGCTTTGCGCCAGCACTGTCCGTCACGGCTTGGCTGGTGCTGGCCACCTATGTGGTGGAAAGCCAGTTTTTTCCCCAACTGAAAGCGCGCTGGGCCTTGGGCAGCTTGGGGGCTTTAGCGGTGTTGGCGGCCTGGTATTTCCCTGGCAAGCCTTTGAATGCCGAGGCTTCGCCCTGGTTGCCCCTGCATTGGGCTTTGGGCATTGCCTCTTACGGCATGTTTGCCACTGCGGTCCTGCATGCAGTCTTGATGAGCCACGCAGAACGCCAAATTCGCCTGGCCCATGAAGGGGCCGGTGGTCTGCCCTTGTTGACGCTGGAGCGCTTGACCTTCCGGTTCGTGAATGTGGGCTTCATCTTGCTATCGGCCACGCTCTTGGCGGGTTTTTTCTTTGGTGAAACCCTCTACGGCAGCACCGGTGCCACTTGGAAATGGGACCACAAAACCGTTTTCTCCCTCATGGCTTGGCTCACTTTCGCCTTGTTGCTGATCGGCCGCGCACGTTTGGGTTGGCGCGGTAAGCGGGCGGTACGGATGCTCTACATCGGCGCAGGTTTGCTGCTGCTGGCCTATGTGGGCTCAAGGTTCGTGTTGGAAGTTCTCCTGGAACGCAGCGGCGGATGAAACTGCTCCTGCTTTTGGCCGTCATGCTCTTTGCGGTCTGGCTTTGGCGCAGCGCCCGCGCTGGCGAGGACAAGGCCAAGCCACAGCCACCCACAACCCCATCTCCGCCCGAAATGAGCCGCATGGTGCAGTGCCGGCATTGCCAACTGCACATGCCCGTTGAAGAAGCGGTCTTGGGCGTTTGGGGGCCTTATTGCAGCAGCGCACACCTCAGCGCGGCAGGCGACAAGGCGCCTAATTCTTGAAACTTTCCATCCTCTGGGGATGGCGACTTTTTCGAAATAATAATTTCCACAAAAACAACACCTTGGCCCGGTGTTTTCCCTGAATTTGAACGCACCAACAAAGTGCGAAAAAATAATTTTGCCCAGTCCATGTTGCCGTTCAAAACCACTTTGAATTGTCTTGTGCAACAGCAGACCCAATAAAAACAAGGCTTCCAAGAGATAAACATTCTGGAACGCTTGATTTTGGCTCTGAATTCAAAATGATTGTCGATTCCACAAGCCTTGGAAGTACGCCCTTGGCTCCGCTCAAAATCACCCCATCGACGACCAAAAACGTGCATCACTGTATGGAACCTAAATTCCAGCGGGTACACTACCTGTAGTGGCTTGTAAACCAAGTCAACCCCATATATAGTGTCCCCTCAGAATTCAATTTTTCCTGCCTTGGCCTGATTCAACAGGCATATTCATCACTCACGACACGCTTTTTTTCGCAGCACCCTCCGATCAAAAATTAACAAAAAAATCAAAAATGCAAATCAATATCGCTACACCCACCGGCGCCTCGAATCTGATGGGCCACGCCCCTGAAGAAGTCAGCCACACCAGCCCCTCCTCCGCCCTGGCGAACTACCAAATCATCCGCCGCAACGGCGCTGTGGTGCCTTTCGAGCCCAACAAAATCGCCGTTGCCTTGATGAAGGCGTTTTTGGCGGTTCACGGCACGCAAGGCGCGGCATCGGCCAGCGTGCGCGAGGTGGTGGACAGCTTGACCCAAGCCGTGGTCAAGGCCTTGGTGCGTTCACGTCCGGGCGGCGGCACGTTCCACATTGAAGATGTGCAAGACCAAGTGGAGCTGGGTCTGATGCGCAGCAGCAACCATGAAGTGGCCCGCGCCTACGTGCTGTACCGTGAGCGCCGCACCCAAGAGCGTGCGCAAGTCAAGGTCGACAAGGCGCCTGCTGCACCGGTATTGCATGTGATCGATGGCGGCCAACGTGTGGCGTTAGACATCCCCTATTTGCAAAAGCTGATCGAAAATGCCTGCGCCGGTCTGGGCGCCGACGTCAAACCCGACCCGATCGTCGCTGAAACCATGCGCAACCTCTACGACGGCGTGCCCATGGAAGAGGTCTATAAAGCGTCCATCCTGGCCTCGCGCACCTTGCTTGAAAAAGACCCCGACTACACCTACGCCACTGCGCGCTTGCTGATGCATACCATCGCCAAAGAAGTTTTGGGCAAAGAGGTGACGCAAGAAGAAATGGCCGAAGAGTATGTCAACAACTTCCCGTTGTGCATCCAAAAAGGCGTTGAAAACAACCTGCTGGATGAAAAACTGTTGCAGTTTGACTTGAAGCAATTGGCCCAAGCGCTCAAAGCGGACCGCGACTTGCAGTTTGATTTCATCGGCTTGCAGACCTTGTACGACCGTTACTTCTTGCACGTGCGCAAAACCCGCATCGAGTTGCCACAAACCTTTTTCATGCGTGTGGCCATGGGCCTGGCGCTGAACGAAGCCGACCGCGAAACACGCGCCATCGAGTTCTACGAAATCCTCTCGTCGTTCGATTTCATGTCGAGCACGCCCACGCTGTTCAACAGCGGCACCTTGCGCTCGCAACTGTCCAGCTGCTACCTGACCACCGTGCCTGACGATCTGGGCGGCATCTATGACGGCATCAAGGAAAACGCTTTGTTGTCCAAATTTGCTGGTGGTTTGGGCAATGACTGGACCCGTGTGCGCGCCTTGGGTGCCCACATCAAAGGCACCAACGGTGAATCCCAAGGCGTGGTGCCGTTCCTCAAAGTGGTCAACGATACGGCCGTCGCGGTGAACCAAGGCGGCAAGCGCAAGGGCGCGGTGTGCGCCTACCTGGAAACCTGGCACCTGGACATTGAAGAGTTCCTGGAACTGCGCAAGAACACGGGTGACGACCGCCGCCGCACCCACGACATGAACACGGCCAACTGGATCCCTGACTTGTTCATGCGCCGCGTCATGGAAAAAGGCGACTGGACCTTGTTCTCGCCTTCCGATGTGCCCGACCTCCACGACTTGTTTGGCACCGCCTTCGAAAAAGCCTATGTGGCCTACGAGCAAAAGGCCGAGCGCGGCGAAATCAAACCCAGCAAGAAAGTGCCAGCCACCGATTTGTGGCGCAAGATGCTGTCGATGCTGTTTGAAACCGGCCATCCTTGGATCACCTTCAAAGACCCTTGCAACATCCGTTCGCCTCAGCAACACGCTGGCGTGGTGCACTCGTCCAACCTGTGCACCGAGATCACACTCAACACCAGCGACACCGAAACCGCGGTCTGCAATCTGGGCTCGGTCAACTTGCCACAACACTTGAAAGACGGCCCCAACGGCAAAGTCATCGACCACGAGAAACTCAAGCGCACCATCCGCACCGCCATGCGTATGCTGGACAACGTGATTGACATCAACTACTACGCTGTGAAAAAAGCACGTGACTCGAATATGCGTCACCGCCCTGTGGGCCTGGGCCTGATGGGCTTCCAAGACGCGCTGTACGAAATGCGCGTGCCTTACGCCTCGCAAGAAGCGGTGGAATTTGCCGACCAGTCTATGGAAGCCATTTGCTACTACGCCTACTGGGCCTCCACCGAGTTGGCCAGCGAGCGCGGCAAATACACCAGCTACAAAGGCTCCTTGTGGGATCAAGGCATCATGCCTTTGGACACCTTGGACATGCTCGAACGCGCCCGGGGTGGCTACGTGGAAGTGGACCGCTCCATGACCCTGGACTGGGACGCGTTGCGCAACAAGATCGCCAAAGACGGCATGCGCAACTCCAACTGCGTGGCCATCGCTCCAACCGCCACCATCTCCAACATCATTGGTGTGGACGCGTGTATTGAGCCTTGCTTTGGCAACCTCTCGGTCAAATCCAATTTGTCGGGTGAATTCACCATCATCAACAGCTACTTGGTACGCGATTTGAAGCGCCTGGGCCTGTGGGACGATGTGATGGTCATGGACCTGAAGCACTTTGACGGTTCGCTGCGACCCATCGACCGCATTCCACAAGAGATCAAATCCTTGTACGCCACAGCCTTCGAAGTGGAAACCACCTGGTTGGTGGAAGCGGCAGCGCGTCGCCAAAAGTGGATCGACCAAGCCCAGTCGCTGAACATTTACATGGCCGGCGCTTCGGGCAAAAAACTCGACGACACTTACAAACTGGCGTGGCTGCGCGGATTGAAGACCACTTACTATTTGCGCACCACCAGCGCCACACACGCCGAAAAATCCACCGTCCAGTCCAGCAAGATGAACGCGGTGTCTTCAGGCCAAGCGGCCAGCGGCATGAGTGCATTGGAAGCAGCGGCCGCAGCAGCACAAGCCCAAATGAATTCTGCGCCGGCCACAGACATCAAGTTCTGCGCAATCGACGATCCAGGTTGCGAGGCTTGTCAATAAATTTTGAGACACGACGACGTCATTGAATGGCGTCGTCATGACGAGGTCACAGCGTCAATGCGATGCAATTGCACAACACTTGTGCTTTGCACAAAGCATGAATGTCAATGAGTTCTTTTCTTTTCATTCGCATGCTTACATAATTTAGGAATTGGAATATCTATGTTGTCTTGGGACGATCAATCTAAACAAGCAGTGCCCAGTGCAGTGCCTACCTACCCGGCCAGTGGTTCAGTCATGAACACTGAAGCATCCGCGTCTCCCGCCCCCACCGCGCATCGCCGTATGAACGCCGCTGACAAGCGCGTGATCAACGGTCAGACCGACGTCAATCAGTTGGTGCCCTTTAAATACAAATGGGCCTGGGAGAAATACCTGGCCACTTGCGCCAACCACTGGATGCCGCAAGAAGTCAACATGACGCGCGACATCGCCTTGTGGAAAGACCCCAACGGGTTGACCGAAGATGAGCGCCGCATCGTCAAGCGCAACCTGGGTTTCTTTGTGACCGCCGACTCCTTGGCGGCCAACAACATCACCTTGGGCACCTACCGCCACATCACGGCGCCCGAGTGCCGTCAATTCTTGTTGCGCCAGGCATTTGAAGAGGCGATCCATACCCACGCTTACCAGTACATCGTCGAATCCCTGGGTTTGGATGAAAGCGAAATCTTCAACGCGTACAACGAAGTCAAATCCATCCGTGACAAAGACGAGTTCCTGATCCCGTTCATCAGCGCGATCATGGACCCCAACTTCAAAACGGGCACGCTGGAAACTGACCAGACCTTGCTCAAGTCCTTGATCGTTTTTGCCTGCTTGATGGAAGGCCTGTTCTTCTACGTCGGCTTCACGCAAATTTTGGCCCTGGGCCGTCAAAACAAAATGACCGGTGCCGCTGAGCAGTACCAGTACATCTTGCGTGACGAGTCCATGCATTGCAATTTCGGTATTGACTTGATCAACACCGTGAAATTGGAAAACCCACAACTGTGGACGGCCGAGTTCAAGGAAGAGATCAAAGGCTTGTTTTTGCAAGCCGTGGAACTGGAATACAAATACGCAGAAGACACCATGCCTCGCGGCGTGCTGGGCATGAATGCGTCAATGTTCAAAGGCTATTTGCGCTACATCGCCAACCGCCGTGCCACGCAAATCGGTTTGGAAGCGCTTTTCCCGAATGAAGAAAATCCATTCCCATGGATGAGCGAAATGATCGACTTGAAGAAAGAGCGTAATTTCTTCGAAACCCGTGTGATCGAATACCAATCCGGCGGCGCGCTGTCTTGGGATTGAGAGCCCCATTTCCATTCATGCAATCTATATACAAGCAACCTGCTGACAAGCTTTCAAAGGCTTTGACGGTGTTGCTTTCCCGTGTTCAAGGTGTTGGGGCTAGCCCCAACACCTTGAATCGCTTGATGCTGTCCAACAGGCATTCAGCGTTTCCCTCTGTTGATTTTTCTACTTGATCAAGGAGAATAAACCATGGCAACTGCAAAAAAACCAGCAGCTAAAAAAGCTGCACCCAAGAAAGCCGCTCCAGCTAAAAAAGCCGTAGCAGCTAAGAAACCCGCCGCGAAAAAAGCAGCTCCCGCTAAGAAAGCCGCTCCAGCCAAAAAAGCCGTAGCAGCCAAAAAGCCAGCCGCGAAAAAAGCAGCTCCCGCTAAGAAAGCCGCTCCAGCTAAAAAAGCTGTAGCAGCCAAAAAGCCAGCCGCGAAAAAAGCAGCTCCTGCTAAGAAAGCCGCTCCTAAAGCTGCTGCCAAAAAAGCCGCTCCAGCTAAAAAAGCCGTAGCAGCCAAAAAGCCAGCCGCTAAAAAAGCCGCCGCCAAGAAACCAGCTGCTAAAAAACCAGCTGCCAAGAAAGCGGCTAAAAAGCCTGCCCCCAAAAAGGCGGCCAAAGCACCCGCTGCCCCTGTGGCGCAAACCACTTTGAACCCTCAAGCTGCGTGGCCGTTTCCTTCGGCCGCCAAGCCTTAAAGTTCAGCACCGTTAAACGTGCAAAACAAAACCCGATGCGTCACCGCATCGGGTTTTTTCATGCCCGCTCAATTCCCAGTGTCAGGGGTAAAAGCTGACCAATCGATAACCGGCGATCTCCGCCAAAGCAGGCGTGGGCTCCACATGCAAGACCTGCAGCCAAGTTTGGCCAGCAGCCAGTTCAGTCGGAGCGCCCAATTCAGCGGGGCTCAGCACGCGGCGCACCACAGGGCGGTCTTGCTCATCCGTCAAGGTCAGCTCGAGTGCTGTCATGGCCAATGCCACATCCAAGGAATTTCTCAAAGTGAGATTCAAGGAATAACCTGAATCGCCACGCACCAAAGAAGAGTTGTCGATCACAATGCCGCCCCAGCGCCGCAAGGGCTTTAAGCTACAGGCCAGTGGCTGACACCACTGTGCCCATAACGAACGGCTTGCTGGCAATTGAACAGCGATCTCATCCTTGAAAAAAAACACAGCTTGCAAACTCAAGCCCAAAGCGAGAACCAAGGCCATGAAACGATGCAGCCAAAAACCGGTGGAGGCCATGGATTGCGGCGCATGTTGGCGGTGCAGGTTTGCCTGGATGGGCGCGATCTTGGGCATGTCCACTTGAGCGCTGGCAGCAGTCACGGCGCAGGCATTTGCAGAGACCGGAGGCAATGGCAAGTGAGCAGGTGCAACCACTTCCAGCTCAGTTGGAATATCTTGGCGGCGCAACAGCGCTTCCAGATCCACCCGGGGAGCGTCGTCCAACGAATCGGCGTGTAACGGCGTATCCAGCACAGGGGCCTTGATGGCAAATTTCTCGCCCTCGAACAGGTGCTGACATTGCCCACAACGGACCCAGCCCTGCGCCAGGGACAATGATTCATGCGGCACCTGGAACAACAGCGCGCATTGGGGGCACTGGGTGACCAAGTTCATGCGCAGCACTCCATCAGTGACGGGAACTGGCGGTCATCAAAATCCAGCCCTCTTGCGCATCACTGACCTGCAGATCGATGTAAGCAGCGTAAGCCTGTTGAAGCTCTTGGGCTTGGCGCTCCAAAATGCCAGCCAAGACCAACGATCCTTTGGAGGCGACATGCGCGCACAGCAAAGGGGCGAGCACTTTCAAGGGCGTGGCCAATATATTGGCCAGGACGGTGTCGTAAACACCTTTCGCCAAATCGGGCAAGCCGGTGTTCAAAGTCACATGGTTGGCTTGCGCATTCAACAGGCTTGACTCCACGGCGGCCGTGTCGATGTCGACTGCATCAATGTCTTTCGCCCCAAATTTGGCCGCGCCAATGGCCAAAATACCGGAGCCACAGCCATAGTCCAACACGCGCTGACCATTCAAAGGGTGTGTAGCGATCCAACGCAAACACATGCGGGTGGTGGGATGGGTGCCGGTACCAAAAGCCAAACCAGGGTCCAGCCGAATGATCTGTTTGGCTTGCGCTGGCGGTTCGTGCCAAGTGGGCACAATCCAAAAGTCAGGCGTGATGTCCACAGGCGTGAATTGCGATTGGGTCAAACGCACCCAGTCTTGCTCCACCACGGCAACCACGGCCACGACCTGACAGCCTTCAAAAAAATCCTGTACAGACAACAGCCGCGCCGCCTCGCGAGCGCCGGCCTCATCGGGAAACAGCGCCACCATGCGTGAGCGCATCCAGCCGTCTTTGGGCGCCGGCATACCGGGCTCACCGAACAGGGCTTGCTCGGCGGGCGTTTGCGCATCGGCATCTTCCACCGAGACACTCAGCGCCTCCAAAGCATCGAGTGCATCGCTCAAGACCTCCACACGGTCTTCGGGGCACAGCAGGCACAACTCAAACATGGTCATCGCTTGTGGTTGCTCAACCACTCTTCCAAATAGTGAATATTGGTGCCACCGGCCATGAATTTGGCGTCAACCATCAACTCCCGGTGCAGTGGAATATTGGTGCTGATGCCCTCCACTAAGGTTTCGGCCAAGGCCGGTTGCATGCGGGCAATCGCTTGTTCACGGGTATCGCCATGCACAATGATTTTGCCGATCATCGAGTCGTAGTTAGGGGGTACGAAATAATTGTTGTACACATGCGAGTCGACCCGAACCCCTGGGCCGCCTGGTGCATGCCAGGTGGTGATGCGTCCGGGCGAAGGCGTGAACTTGAACGGATCTTCGGCATTGACCCGGCACTCAATGGAGTGGCCGCGAATCTCAATTTGCCTTTGG
>CANFMK010000092.1 GCA_947448325.1 Comamonadaceae bacterium | reverse complement strand
TCGTGTCAGGGCGAGTGCGCTGGAGTTTCTACAATGTACGCTCAAACGCTGGCGACCTGCTGCGTTGGCGCAAACAAAAGTGAATCCCATGCTGCAGTACCAAACCATCCCTGTGACCCCGTTCCAACAAAACTCCTCCTTGGTGTGGGACGACGTGACCCATCAAGCCGCGGTGATCGACCCGGGGGGTGATCTCGATCTGTTGTTGGGTGCAGTGGACGAGTTGGGTCTGAAATTGGAGCAAATTTGGATCACCCATGCGCATGTGGACCACGCTGCCGCGACGGCCGAATTGGCTGAGCGGCTGCAACTGCCCATCGTCGGCCCACATCCAGGCGATCAGTTCTGGATCGATGGTTTGGCCCAAGCCGCTGCCCAATATGGATTCCCGCCCGCCAAAGCCTTCAAGCCGACCCGATGGCTGCAGGACGGCGATACGGTGACCTTGGGCGCGCACACTTTGCAGGTGCGGCATTGCCCGGGCCATACGCCGGGGCATGTGGTGTTTTATTCGCCGGAGATCCAGCGCGCGTTCGTGGGCGATGTGCTGTTTGCCGGCAGCATTGGTCGCACGGATTTTCCGCAAGGCAATCACCAGCACTTGATTGACAGCATCACCCAACGTTTGTGGCCCATGGGCAATGACACGGTGTTCATTCCCGGCCATGGCCCAGAGAGCACCTTTGGCCGTGAGCGCAAGACCAATCCGTATGTGGGTGGGACCTGAGCCATTCAGCTTGGCTTGGCTTGCTCGTAGAGGTGTTTGACCTTGGGCAAGTTGGCTTCGAGCTCGTGAATCCGATTGTTGCCGCTGGGGTGCGTCGACAGGAAAGACGGCCCCCCATTGTTGTTGGCGGCCAGCATTTTTTTCCATAAGTTGACGCTGGCCTCGGGCCAAAAACCGCCACGGGCGGCGATCTCCAAGCCCACCAAGTCGGCTTCGGTTTCGTCGTCTCGGCTGTATTTGAGGGTCAAGAGTTGCGTGCCCAGATTGGCCGCGACATCGCCGATTTGCCCCAAACCCAACAAGGTGGACGCGACCGACAGGCCGATGCTGGTCACTTTGGATTTGGCCAAACGCTCGCGCGCATGCTCGCGCAAGGCGTGCGCCATTTCGTGGCCCATGATCATGGCGACCTCATCGTCAGTGAGCTGCAGCTGGTCCAAGATGCCGGTGTAAAACGCGATTTTGCCGCCGGGCATGCACCAGGCGTTGAGCTGTTTGCTGCCGATCAAGTTCACTTCCCAGCGCCATTCGGCCACACGCGGGTTCCATTGCGCGGTGAACGGAATCAGGCGACGCGCAATGCTGTGCAGCCGCTTGAGTTGCGGGTGATCGTTGGGGGCCAAAGCATTTTTGGATTTGGCCTCGGCCAAGACTTGGCTGTACTGTTGTTTGGCGGACGACTCGAGTTGCTCGGCGGGCACCAAGGTGCGCACGCTGGAGGCGCTGCCAACGTCGACCTGGGCCCAAGCGGGTGCCACAGTGGCAGCGCCTGCGGCCAGCAAAAAAGCCCGGCGTGGTTGCCATGGGCGCGGGCTGTTCAAGTCCGGCTGGTGGGCCGGCGCCGTAGGGGTTTTGAGGTCACAAAGAAAACACATGGTGTCTCCATAATAATGCTTGGTATGACTGAGCCGTCCGCCTTACCCCCAGTGTCCTCGAATTCGAATCTCCATGAGCGGCCTGCAGGTTGGCTGGCATCGATGCGGGTGTATTTAGAGCCAGCCAGCTTGCGCATGCTGGCCCTGGGTTTTTCGGCAGGGTTGCCGCTGCTTTTGGTGCTCGGAACATTGAGTTTTCGCTTGCGTGAGGCGGGCATTGACCGCAGCACCATCGGCCATTTGAGTTGGGTGGGTTTGGCCTACGGTTTCAAATGGGCCTGGGCGCCACTGGTCGACCGCATGCCCCTGCCTTTTTTAACCCGCTGGCTCGGTCGCCGCCGCAGCTGGTTGTTGGTCTCACAAGTCGTCATCATGGGGGCGTTGCTGGGCATGGCTTGGTGCGACCCCAGTCAGTCCTTAGAACCCATTGTGTGGTGCGCGCTGGCGGTGGCCTTTGCCTCGGCCACGCAAGACATTGCATTGGACGCTTTTCGCATCGAGTCCGCAGGCGCTGCGCAGCAGGCGGCGCTGGCGGCCAGCTACCAAACGGGCTACCGCCTGGCCATGATCTGGGCCGGGGCAGGCGTGCTGTGGGTGGCGGCTTGGGTGCAAGGGCCGCAGGTCTCGGGGTATCAGCATGCGGCCTGGGCGGCGGCTTACACCACCATGGCGCTGAGCATGTTGACCGGCATGCTGACGGTGTTGTTTTCGCAAGAACCAGTGGCCACGCCCATGCCGCCTGCGCGCAACGCGCGGGAATGGTTGCAGGGGGCGCTGGTGGACCCGTTTGCCGATTTTCTGCGTCGCTACGGTTGGCAGGCGGTGCTGATTTTGCTTTTGATTGCCACCTACCGCATCAGCGATGTGGTGATGGGCATCATGGCCAATCCGTTTTATGTGGACATGGGTTACACCAAAGACGAGGTGGCCACCGTGACCAAGGTGTATGGCGTGGTCATGACCTTGGTCGGCGCTTTTGTGGGCGGCGTGTTGTCGATGCGCTTTGGCGTGATGCGCATCTTGATGCTGGGCGCGGTGCTGAGCGCCGCCAGCAATGTGCTGTTTGCTTGGCTGAGCGGCGTGGGCCACGACGTGATGGCTTTGGTGCTGGTGGTGTCCGCAGACAATTTGGCCAGCGGCATTGCCTCGGCCGCATTCATTGCGTATTTGTCGTCCCTCACCAACATCAGCTACTCGGCTACGCAATACGCCTTGCTCAGCTCCATGATGCTGCTCTTGCCCAAGTTCATCGCCGGGTTCTCGGGGGACTACGTGAATGCGCATGGTTATGCGTCCTTCTTTACGGCCACAGCGTGGTTGGGGGTGCCTGTGCTCTTGTTGGTGGCGTTGGCGAGCAGGTGGGACCAGCGCATCAGCCCCACCGACCCTGCGGCCTAACGCACAAACACTTTACCCAACATTACCCTGGTTTGGTGCTGCGTGCGCAGCCCTCGGGCATCTGAGTGTGCGCGTGCCGGTGAATGGGCAAGACGAAGTGGCCGAATTGTCGGGACGCTTCAACGATGCGGCTGAGCGCATCGAGCACTCGCTCGCGGCGCAGGACGCGCTATTGGCCTCACAAAAATCATTACTCACCAGCGGCTTGGACGCCCAAGATGCTGAATATGGGTACCGCGGAGTCGGTGGACTGGATCGGCCCGTGCGCCGAAGAATGCGCCCGCGTGGGGGCGGTGCTGCATTTGCCCGAAGGCGTGCCGGAGATTGAAATGCCGGGTGTGGCTAAACGGCTGCGCCGCATGGTCCGTAACCTCTTGGAGAACGCCAAGCCCTACGGCGGGGAGGCAGAGCTGGGCATTGTTTGGCTTTGAACTAAAACGCAGCACAAAAGGTCATTCGCGTGTCAGGCGGCGGACCCGGTTTGTCCGAGGCCTAACGAGAGCGAATCTTTGAGCCCTTTTACCGCTTCCCCGGCGCTAGCGAGCGCACTGCTGGCGTGGGCTTGGGGCTGGCGTTGGTCAAGTCCATCACAGCGCGGCATGGGGGCGGGTAAGCTGTATCAACAAAACCGGTGGTGGGGCCTGTTTTGTATTGAACTTCATCCCCGGCGGCATTAAGGAAAAATAAAATGGAGTTATCTTAGAAATAGAATCGAAAAAATGCGTGGATTCTTGTACTCTATATAAACGGTAGTGAAAATTTCGAGAAAATTAATTTTTAATCCATATTCTCAATATATGCGTTGCAGCAATAAATTTATCTTGCCACAAGCGGCGGTGTTTAGCATTTCTCGCGCGTCACGAATAATGACACCCGGTGGCACGCCTTTCACATCTTCGAGCACATACTAATACAGCTTGTGCCCTTGGCGCAAGAATGAAATATCACTTGCTTGTTCAATAGGGGAAGGCTATCACCAATCCAAAGGCTGGCTAAATCAATCATTCAAGGCAATCATATTCGTCATGGATTTTCAGTGCCCGTGCGCAACAACCTCACCCGCTTTGAGTTGGTACACCGTGCCACAGTAAGGGCATTTGGCCGCGCCGGTCTTGGCCACGTCCAGGTACACCTTGGGGTGGGTGTTCCAGACCTTCATGTCGGCTTTTGGGCTGGGGCAGAACACGCCGCCTTGGGCGTTCAGGTCTTTGGCCAGCAGTTCAATCGCGTTGCTCATGGCGCTCTCCTCAAACTGCGGTCAGCCAATGGGCATATTGAGGGTTGCGGCCGTTGACGATGTCAAAGAACGCAGACTGGATTTTCTCGGTGATCGGGCCGCGACTGCCGGCGCCCAATTCGATGCGGTCGAGTTCGCGGATCGGGGTCACTTCAGCGGCGGTGCCGGTGAAGAAGGCTTCGTCGGCGATGTAGATCTCGTCGCGGGTGATGCGCTTTTGCACGATGTCCAGGCCCAGGTCTTTGGCGATGTGGAACACCGTGTTGCGGGTGATGCCGTTCAAAGCACCGGCCGACAGGTCGGGGGTGTAGATCACGCCGTCTTTGACCACAAAGATGTTCTCGCCCGCGCCTTCGGACACAAAGCCGGAGGTGTCGAGCAACAGCGCTTCGTCGTAGCCCTCGTCGGTGACTTCCATATTGGCAAGTATCGAGTTGGTGTAATTGCTCACCGCTTTGGCTTGCGTCATGGTGATGTTGACGTGATGGCGGGTGTAGCTGGAGGTTTTAACGCGGATGCCGCGCTTCATGCCTTCTTCGCCCAAGTAAGCGCCCCAGGTCCAAGCGGCGACCATCAAATGGATGGTGTTGCCTTTGGGGCTGACGCCCAATTTTTTATCGCCAATCCAAGTCAGTGGGCGGATATAGCCGGATTCCAAGTTGTTTTCACGCACCACGGCGCGTTGCGCTTCATTCACTTGGTCTTTGGTGAAGGGGATATGCATGCGCAGGATCTTGGCGCTGTTGAACAGGCGGTCGGTATGCTCTTGCAGGCGGAAGATGGCGGTGCCCTGCTCTGTTTTGTAAGCGCGCACACCTTCAAAAGCGCCGCAGCCGTAGTGCAGGGTGTGGCTCAGCACGTGGATTTTGGCGTCGCGCCAGTCGACCATCTGGCCGTCCATCCAGATTTTGCCGTCACGGTCAGACATAGAAGGGATGACAACGCTCATTTTGTGTCCTTAATGGTGGATTGCGGTGCAAGGTGCATAAAAGCCCATTTTAAGGTCTGCGGCAGGGCTTGTTGCGCCCACACCGTCCCTGTTGGGAATTATTCGGGTGCGACGGGCGTCTCTGTGGGGCGCTCTAAAACCCATTCAGTGAGTTTGCCAGCGACAAAAGTACAGGTGACATGCGATGAACCTGAATCGGACCACCGAAAAACTTCCGGTTGCGTGTCCTTGTCGCTTTGCAACTGACCCAGCGAGCGTGTCATGGCGATCACGTGCATCAGGTTCACGCCTTTTTGCAGCTTGGCGTTCAGCATCACCGCGCTGGCCACGGTCCCTACGGGGCGATCGGCCGCGCGTTTGAGCACGGTCAAGATACGCGTGAAGTGCAGCAAAATCCACATCACCAAGCCAGTTGCGACCAGCGCCACGCCGGGCCACTGGTAGGCACGCCAAGCGCCAACGGTCAAACCGATGCAGGCGACGGGGATCAAAATACGGTTGAAATTCATCGCGCTATTGTCGGGCTTATTGTTTGTGCATGGGCAGCGCTCAACCCAGGCCGCGCACCAAATTCATGGCTTCTTCGATGCGCTCGACCGGGTGGATGGTCAAGCCTTCAAACGATTTGTCGTTTTTCTTGGGGGCGTTGGCTTTGGGCACGATGGCCACTTGAAAGCCCAGTTTGGCCGCTTCTTTCAAGCGCTCTTGCCCGCGTGGCGCGGGGCGCACTTCGCCCGCCAAGCCCACTTCGCCAAAAGCCAAAAAGCCTTTGGGCAACGCCTTGCCGCGCAGACTCGAGGTGATCGCCAGCATCACGGCCAAATCGGCCGCCGGCTCGCTGATGCGCACGCCGCCGACCGCGTTCACAAACACGTCTTGGTCCATGCAGGCCACGCCTGCGTGCCGGTGCAATACGGCCAACAGCATGGCCAAGCGGTCGCGGTCCAGGCCTACCGACAAGCGCCGTGGGCTGGGCCCTCCGCTGTCGACCAAGGCTTGAATTTCCACCAGCATCGGGCGCGTGCCCTCCAGGGTGACCATGACGCAGCTGCCCGGCACAGGCTCGCTGTGCTGGCTCAAAAAGATGGCACTGGGGTTGCTAACGCCCTTCAGGCCTTTTTCGGTCATGGCGAACACGCCAATCTCGTTGACCGCACCAAAGCGGTTTTTGATGGCGCGAATCAGGCGAAAGTTCGAATGCGTGTCGCCCTCAAAGTACAGCACCGTGTCCACCATGTGTTCGAGCACGCGTGGACCTGCGAGGGCACCCTCTTTGGTCACATGGCCCACCAGCACGATGGTGGTGCCGGTGGCTTTGGCCGTGCGTGTCAGGTGCGCTGCGCATTCGCGCACCTGCGCCACCGAGCCCGGGGCTGAGGTGAGCTGGTCGGAGTACACCGTTTGAATCGAGTCGATGACAGCAATACCGGGTTGGCGCGCTTGCAAGGTGTGCAGAATTTTTTCGAGCTGAATCTCGGGCAATACCGACACTTGGCTGGCCACCAGACCCAAGCGGCGCGAACGCAGGGCCACTTGGGCGCCGCTCTCTTCTCCGGTCACATACAAAGTGTTCATGCCGCTGCGTTGCAGCGCATCCATCGCTTGCAACAGCAAAGTTGATTTGCCAATGCCGGGGTCGCCGCCGATCAGCACCACGCCGCCTTCCACCATGCCGCCGCCGAGCACACGGTCCAATTCGTCAATACCCGTGGGATGGCGCTCAAAGTCAGCCGCTTCGATTTCCGACAGCGGCAACACTGGCGATGTGGGGGCCAAGGAGGCATGCGCACCGCCAAATCGGTTCTTGCCGGCTGCCGGTTCGGCAGAACCCTCGATCAAGCTGTTCCACGCCTCGCAACTGGGGCATTTGCCCATCCAACGCGCGCTGGTCCCGCCACATTCGGTGCAGGTGTAAATCGATTTGTCTTTGGCCATGTGTCGGTTGCAAAAGGATGAGCGCTGTAGTGTGCCTGATCAACTTCGCCACGCAGTGATGAACGATTGCGTGATGTCACCGGCTGGGCGTGCCTGGATGTGTGCGGTGTTTTGGCCAGCCCATAAGGGCGTGAAGTCGCTGCTGCCCTGGGCTTCAGCCGCTGCGCGCAAAGGCGCCATGCCCGCTGTGGCCAAGGGGAAGGCGGGAGCCAAAGGGCTGAGGGGTCCCAACTCGCGCATGACACGGTTCACAATGCCACGCGCCGGCCGGCCCGTGAACAGATTCGTCAAAGCGGTGTGCTGCGCGGCGCCAGACAGTAACGCCGTCCGGTGCAGTGCGCTGGTTTGGGCCTCATCACTGCACAAATAGGCCGTGCCCATTTGCACGCCAGCGGCCCCCAGGGCACGGGCTGCTTGAATGCCTGGGGCGCTCACGATGCCGCCGGCCGCGATCACCGGCAGTTTCAGTGCCTGCACCATTTGCGGTAACAGGGCCAGTGTGCCCATCTGCGTGCTCAGGTCTTCGCTCAGGAACATGCCCCGGTGGCCCCCGGCTTCAAGCCCCTGTGCAATCACGGCATCGGCACCATGAGCCTGCAGCCACAGGCCTTCCTGAACCGTGGTGGCCGATGACAGGATCAGGCTGCCCCAACTTTTGACGCGTGCCAGCAGTTCGGGCGCAGGCAGACCAAAGTGAAAGCTCACCACCGCCGGTCGAAATGCTTCCAGTACGTCGGCGGTTTCGGTTCCGAAGGGCACGCGGACTGGCCCGTTCGGGATCGCGCTCGCGTCAAGCCCCCATGCCTTGTAATAAGGTGCCAGGGCCTCGCGCCAGCGGGCCTCACGTTCGGCATCGGGCTGCGGCGCGGCATGGCAAAAGAAATTCACGTTGAAGGGCCGGTTCGTCAGGTCTTGCAGGGCGATCAACTCGGCATGCAAAGCGTCTGCGCTCAGCATGGCCGCAGGCAAGGAACCGAGCCCGCCGGCCTGACAGACTGCAGCCGCGAGCCGGTGGTTTTGCACACCCGCCATCGGAGCCTGAATAAGGGGAGCCGCCAGCCCCAAGCGATCAAAAAATGCGTCCATGGCTTGACTGTAATGGTTTGCCCTGAGTGCCGAGCAGGCTCAATTCATTTAACATATTAAATAAATGAGTCTACCTCCCCCTTTTGTCCACCGCAATCTGCCGCGTCTGCTGCTGCAGGCGCGTGAAGCCGTCATGGCCCACACGCGCCCGAGCCTGCGCGAGCAGGGCCTGTCCGACCAGCAGTGGCGCGTGTTGCGCGTGCTGGGCGAGCAGGCCCACGATCCTGCCGGCACAGAAACCGGTCGCGTTGCACGAGAGGCCTACCTGCTCGGGCCTAGCCTGACGGGCGTACTCACGCGCATGGCGCGCGATGGCCTGATTGAGCGCCATCGCTGCCCGCAGGACGCCCGCCGCACCGTGGTGCGCGCTACACCGCTGGGCATGGACAAGGTACAAGCTTTGTCGCAAACCATCGAGGCGCACTACAGCTGGATGGAGCAGCAATTGGGCAAGGCCAAGCTGGGTCAGTTGTATGAACTTCTCGACGAATTGATTGCGCTGGAAGCCCCCGAAACCGAAACGCCGGAAGAACTGGCCGAGGAAGAAGAACGATGAAGCCCTGGATTCCAGCATGGCAGCCGAGTGGGACGGTGTATGGCACTTTGCTCAATTTCCGCCGCGAATGGGACCTGTGGTCTCCTCGCATGACGCAGGACCCGCACAAAGCCGCACCCCAAGCGCCGGTACTCTACGTCAAGACCGCCAACACCTTCAGTTCCGCTGGTCAAGACCTGTTGTTGCAAGACGGGGTGACTGAAGTTGACATCGGCGCCACGCTGGGTTTGGTCATCGGCCGCCACGGCGAGGTAGCGGGTGCGGCGCTGCTCAACGACTGGGCGGTACCGCATACGAGCTATTACCGCCCGCCGGTCAAGTTCCGCTGCCGTGATGGATTTTTGGCTTTGCCCGATCAGGTGACACCGGGTCAGGTGCAAGACTGGGCGGCGCTGCAGATCACAGTCAGCCGCAATGGGGAAGTGGTGCAGACCGTTGACCTGCGCGAGTTGATGCGCACCATGCCGGTACTGCTGGCCGATGTGGGCGACTTCATGACGCTGCAGCCCGGGGATGTGCTCATGGTCGGGACCAACTGTTTGGCAGATGGTTCGCGACCGCGCGCTCGCGCCGGAGACCGGGTGGAGATTTCTGCGCCAGGCTTGGCCTGTGTGGTCACTGCGGTGGGAGTTCAAGCATGAAGCACGCACGCATTGCCTGGTCGGGCGCGGTTCAGCAAGCCGTCGAGTCCGAGGGCCAGTTGCTCATCACCCAGGGTCCGCACAAGGGCCAGCGCATGGGGTGGGACGAAGTTGTCTGGCTGCCGCCACTCGCCCCGGTGCCGCAGGCACGCACCGTGATCGCGCTGGGTCTGAACTACGCCGACCACGCCAAGGAACTTGCCTTCAAGGCGCCTGAAGAACCGCTGGCTTTCATGAAGGGTCAGGCCTCGTTGATCGGTCACCAGGCGTTCACGAAACGCCCGGCGGATGTGGCCTACATGCATTACGAATGCGAGCTGGCCGTGGTGATTGGGCGCACCGCGCGGCATGTGAAAAAAGCCGATGCCTATGACTTCATTGCGGGCTACAGCGTGGCCAACGATTACGCCATTCGCGACTACCTGGAGAACTGGTACCGCCCCAACCTGCGCGTGAAAAACCGCGACACCTGCACGCCGATCGGGCCTTGGCTGGTCGATGCCGCCGATGTCCCCAATCCCATGGCACTGAAGTTGCAGACCACCGTCAATGGCCAGGTGACACAAAGCGGCAGCACCGCCGACATGATTTTTGACGTACCGACTTTGATTGAATACTTCAGCAGCTTCATGACTTTGCAGCCTGGAGACGTGATCTTGACGGGCACGCCCGACGGCATTGTCGACTGCCAGCCCGGCGACGTGATCGTCACCGAAATCGAGGGCCTGGGCGCCCTGCGCAACACCATCGTGAAAGCATGAGCATGAGAATCGACCATTTGATCAACGGCCACAGCGTCGCTGGCAGCGACTACTTTGAAACCGTCAACCCGGCCACCCAAGAGGTGTTGGCCGAAGTGGCTTCAGGCGGTGAGGTGGAGGTGAACGCCGCCGTGGCGGCTGCCAAAGCGGCCTTTCCGAAATGGGCCGCCACGCCCGCCACCGAGCGCGCCAAGATCATGCGCAAGCTGGGGGACTTGATCACCCAGCATGTACCTGAAATTGCGCACACCGAAACGAAAGACTGCGGTCAAACCATCAGTCAGACCGGCAAGCAATTGGTGCCGCGCGCTGCCGACAACTTTCATTACTTTGCCGAAATGTGCACCCGTGTGGACGGCCACACCTACCCCACGCCCACGCACCTGAACTACACCCTGTTCCATCCGGTGGGTGTGTGCGCGTTGATCAGCCCGTGGAACGTGCCCTTCATGACCGCGACCTGGAAGGTCGCACCCTGCCTGGCCTTCGGCAATACTGCTGTACTGAAAATGAGCGAGTTGTCGCCCATGAGTGCGGCGCGTCTGGGTGAGCTGGCGCTGGAAGCTGGAGTGCCCGCCGGCGTTTTGAATCTGGTGCATGGCTATGGCAAAGAAGCCGGCGAGCCTTTGGTCGCGCACCCCGATGTGCGGGCCATCAGCTTCACCGGCTCCACCGCCACCGGCAACCGCATTGTGCAAAGCGCGGGTCTGAAAAAATTCAGCATGGAGTTGGGTGGCAAATCACCGTTTGTGATTTTCGAAGATGCCGACCTCGACCGCGCGCTGGACGCGGCTGTGTTCATGATCTTTTCCAACAACGGTGAGCGCTGCACCGCCGGCAGCCGCATCTTGGTGCAGCAAAGCATCTACGCCAACTTTGTGGCCAAGTTCACTGAGCGCGCCAAACGCATCACCGTGGGCGACCCGCTCGATGACAGCACGATCGTGGGCCCCATGATTTCCCAAGCGCACTTGGCCAAAGTGCGCAGCTACATTGAGCTTGGCCCCAAAGAAGGCGCCACCCTGTTGTGTGGCGGCCTGGACCGACCCCGCTACGCACCTGAACTGAAGGGTGCATTGCAAAAAGGCAACTTCGTCTGGCCCACGGTCTTTGCCGATGTCGACAACCGCATGAAGATCGCGCAAGACGAAATTTTTGGTCCAGTGGCCTGCTTGATTCCGTTCAAAGACGAAACGCACGCCATTGAACTGGCCAACGACATTCAGTACGGTCTGTCCAGCTATGTCTGGACTGAGAACATCGGCAAGGCGCACCGCGTGGCCGCCGCTGTGGAGGCAGGCATGTGTTTCGTGAACAGCCAAAACGTGCGCGATCTGCGCCAACCTTTTGG
>CANFMK010000091.1 GCA_947448325.1 Comamonadaceae bacterium | reverse complement strand
AGGCTGAGTTTGCCCGCTGCATAGCCCAAAGCACCGCCGCTTTGGCCGGGCAAACTCGCATCCAATTTGTACAAGCGCAGCCACTCCATGGAGCAGCTGGCCACCAACAAAATCACCAAACCCAACCAAAAAGTGACTCGGCGGTGGGTGGAAGACTCCAAGTAAACCAGGTGGTCATCTTCCCCACGCAGCCAAACCGCCAAGGCCACCAACCATGCGCGGGCGCCCGCAGCCAAGCACCACCAGGCGGAAAAGCCCAGGAGGAAATAAGCAATGTCGGCAATCCAAGCACCCAATTTGCCAATCCAATTGCGCACTTGTGCATCGGTGCCTGAGCTGGACCAAGAAGGGTCTTGCACGTTGTAGCTGAGCAGCGACAAAAAGCACAGCACCAGACAGGCCCCTGCCACAAACAATCCGAACTCTTGGGTAAAACGGGCCAAACCTGTGCGAGGCGCAAGCTCTTGCTCGGCTGTTGGGGGGCCAGCGGGATTAACGAGTGTGTGAATGGAATACGTCATAAGCTTGTCTCCAAGCTTACCCGATAGAACCCCTTTTTTCTCAGTTTGCCACCCCACATCTGGCAGAACTGAAACGCGATCGGAAAACCTTGCCCAACCCAACCCACCCCAAGCTTCTTACAATCGAAGCTATCCCGGGCGCTGCGCCCGATCACTTTGAAAAGTAGTTTCGCCATGTCCAACACCCAACACGCCCAAGTCCTGATTTTGGGCTCCGGTCCTGCCGGATACACCGCCGCCGTTTATGCCGCCCGTGCCAACCTCAAACCGCTGCTGATCACCGGTATCGCCCAAGGCGGCCAGCTGATGACCACGACCGAGGTGGACAACTGGCCCGCCGATGTGAACGGCGTGCAAGGCCCTGAATTGATGCAACGCTTTCAAGAACATGCCGAGCGTTTCAATACCCAGATCGTGTTCGACCACATTCATACCGTGGAATTGACAAAGCGACCCTTCACCCTGACCGGCGACAGCGGCACTTACACCTGCGACTCGCTGATCATTGCCACCGGCGCCTCGGCCAAGTACCTGGGTTTGCCCACCGAAACAGCTTTTATGGGCCGCGGCGTCTCGGGTTGTGCCACCTGCGACGGCTTCTTCTACCGTGACCAAGTCTGCTGCGTGGTCGGCGGCGGCAACACCGCCGTCGAAGAAGCTCTGTACCTGTCCAACATCGCCAGCAAGGTGTATTTGATCCACCGCCGAGACAAGTTCAAGGCCGAGCCGATTCTGGTCGACAAGCTGATGGACAAAGTGGCGGCTGGCAAAATCGTGCTCCAAACTTTCCAGACCCTGGAAGAAGTCTTGGGCGATGCCTCCGGCGTGACCGGCGTGCGCCTGAAAAGCACGAAAGACGGCAGCACCCAAGACCTGGAGCTCAAAGGCTGCTTCATCGCCATTGGCCATGCACCCAACACCGAAATCTTCCAAGGCCAACTGGACCTGGAAAACGGCTACATCGTCACCCGCAGCGGCCTCAAAGGCTTTGCCACAATGACCAGCGTGCCCGGCGTGTTTGCCGCTGGCGACGTGCAAGACCATGTGTACCGCCAAGCCATCACCAGCGCCGGTACGGGTTGCATGGCCGCCCTGGACGCCCAGCGTTTCTTGGAACAAGAAGGCGCTTGAATGTCGGCCACCGACCGGCGCTTTCGGGCGGCGGTCAAAAGTCGTTATAATCCAAGGCTTTGCTGAATATTGCCCGCGTTCTCTGGAATGCGGCGCTGTCCACAAATCGGGTTACCGCCACCCTTCTGGCGAGGTGAGGTTGGTTTGCCAGGCCAGTGTCATTCGGACACCGGCCCCCAGGCACCAGCTGTTTATATCGGAGTGCACTATGGCACGCGTCTGCGACGTAACGGGCAAAGGCCCCATGACGGGAAACAATGTTTCCCACGCGAACAACAAAACCAAGCGCCGGTTCTTGCCGAACCTGCAATATCGCCGTTTCTGGGTTGAGACCGAAAACCGTTGGGTGCGCCTGCGCGTGTCCAGCGCCGCTCTGCGCCTGATCGACAAAAACGGTATTGATGCCGTGCTCGCAGATTTGCGCGCACGCGGTCAAGCCTAAACCCATAACAGGAGTTCCATACCATGGCAACCAAAGGCGGACGCGAAAAAATCAAGCTGGAATCTACAGCCGGCACCGGTCACTTCTACACGACCAGCAAAAACAAGAAAACCATGCCCGAGAAAATGTCGATCATGAAGTTCGACCCTAAAGCTCGCAAGCACGTGGAATACAAAGAAATCAAACTGAAGTAATTCAAACTGATTTCGCAGGCCATGTGCCTGTGATTCCCCCACAAAAAAACCGCTGAAATTCAGCGGTTTTTTTGTGCTTGCTTGCTCAGAAGCTACGAGTCTTAAGCCGTCTTCACCGCCACAGCGCGCAACTGGGTTGAGAAATCGCGCAAGGCGGCAATGCCACTTTCTTCAGCGCGGCGGCACCAGGCTTGCAAGTCGGCGGCCAATTGCTCACGGGTGTGGGAGGTATTGAGCCAAATTTGCGCCAGCTCTTCGCGCATCACGATCATTTTGTCGAGCACCGGATAGGCGGCGCGGGTTTGGTCCAGCAAAGACACGGCATCAGCGGGTACTTTCTCGGCATCACGGTGGAACCAGCGCGAGGCGATTTTGATCACATGGTCGTCCACCTTGGCCGATGACACTTCTTGGCGGAACACACCGCGCATCTGGCGGGCGTATCCAGCCATGACTTCGTAGCGGTTGGCAATCAAGGCTTCCAGAGTCTTTTCATCGGCCACGGGACGCACTTCGCCGTAGGCCAATTTGGGCGGCGTCTTTTTCACTTTGGCCAAACCCATGGACTGCAAGATGGTGATGTACATCCAGCCAATATCGAACTCGTAGGGCTTGACCGACAACTTGGCCGATGTGGGGTATGTGTGGTGGTTGTTGTGCAACTCTTCACCGCCAATGATGATGCCCCAGGGAGATATATTGGTGCTGGCGTCGTGCGCCTCAAAATTGCGGTAGCCCCAGTAGTGCGCTGCACCGTTGATGATGCCGGCGGCCGTGATCGGGATCCACATCATTTGCACGGCCCACACCGTCAAACCCAAGGCACCAAACAAAGCCAGGTTGATGATCAGCATCAAACCCACACCTTGCCAAGAAAACCGGGTGTAGACATTGCGTTCCATCCAGTCGTCAGGCGTGCCGTGGCCGTAGCGGTCCAGGGTTTCCTGATTCTTGGCTTCTTGGCGGTACAACTCGGCACCGGTGAACAACACGGTTTTGATGCCGTGCACATGGGGGCTGTGCGGGTCTTCGGCCTGCTCGCACTTGGCGTGGTGCTTGCGGTGAATAGCGGTCCATTCTTTGGTCACCTGACCGGTGGTCAGCCACAACCAAAAACGGAAAAAATGCGAAACAATGGGATGTAAATCCAAAGCTCGGTGCGCGGAGTGCCGGTGTAAATAAATCGTGACAGCGGCGATGGTGATGTGGGTGAACACCAAGGTCACCACCAACACCTGCAACCATGAAAAATTCAGCAAGCCGTGCGCCAGCCATTCAATGACCGCATTCAACACGGCCCAGTCGGGTAACAAGATCAATTGTGTCTTTCGAAATACCTGTAACAGGTTATCCCTTTATTTTAAGTTTTCACCACTTAAAAGGACAGGACTTTTGTCATCAAAGGCTTGAGAAGAGGCATTGATTTTTTATTTTTTAACCCAAAGGGCCGCAAAAAATCCATCGGTGCCATGGCGGTGCGGCCACAAACGCAAAAACTCGGCCTGATCGCCGCTGCACAAAGTAGCGGCCTGGGGCACCTTCAAGCGCTCCAACTCGGCGCTGGCGCTCAAAACTTCAAACTCCGGGTTGGCTTGGGTGAAGGCCTGCGCAATCGCTTCGTTCTCTTGCATCAGCAAACTGCAGGTGGCGTAGACCAAACGGCCACCGGGTTTGAGCAAACGGGCAGCGCTTTGCAAAATGGCCAATTGCTTGAGGGCCAATTCTTCCAAGGCCTTGGGTGTTTGGCGCCACTTCAAATCGGGGTTGCGGCGCAAAGTGCCCAAGCCCGAGCAGGGGGCGTCCACCAAGACCCGGTCGATCTTGCCGGCCAAGCGCTTGATGCGGTCATCGCGCTCATGGGCGATCGCGGCCGGATGGACATTGGACAGTTTGCTGCGCGCCAAGCGAGGTTTGAGCGCATCCAAACGATGACCCGAAACGTCAAACGCATACAAACGCCCGGTGTTGCGCATGCTCGCGCCAATTGCCAGCGTCTTGCCGCCCGCGCCCGCGCAAAAGTCCACCACCATCTCGCCCCGGTGGGCGTCGAGCAGCAGCGCCAGCAACTGCGAGCCTTCGTCTTGCACCTCGATGGCGCCGCGCACAAAGGCGTCCAGCTTGGTCAGGGCGGGCTTGCTCTCGATGCGCAAGCCCCAGGGCGAATAGGACGTGGGCTGGGTGGCAATGCCCGCCGCCTTGAGTTCTTTTTGCACATCGGCGCGTTTGTCATGCAGGGCATTGACGCGCAAATCCAAGGTGGCGCTTTGCCCCAGGCTGTCCACCAGAGGCCAGAACTCACTGCCCAACTGCGCCTTCAAAGGCTCGACCATCCATTCAGGCAGGTTGTGGCGATGGCGTTCCAAAAACTCTTCCGGCTTGACGCGGTCACAGCCCTCGAGCCAGGTTTTTTCGGGCTCGGTGATGGCGCCGTATAAAAAATCGCGCGGTGCATGGAAACCCAAAATCGCCATGCGGCGCTCTTTGGCACCGCTGCCTGAACGCGCCAGGTATTCAAAACGCAGTTTGTGGCGCAAGACGTTGTAGGCGGTCTCGGCCAAGGTGGCGCGCTCGCGCGGGCCCAATTGGCGGTGTTCACGGAAAAAACGCGAGACCACCGAATCGGCGGGATGTTCAAATTGAAGCGTCAGCCTGACCAGTTCGGCGCAGGCATCAAGAAGGGCTTTAGGATGCATAGGCGCTATTGTCCCACTCTCCTCTTGCGGCCTATTTGAAACTCAGCCCAGACCATGTCAGAAACACTGCCCCCACTGATCCTTACCCGCCCCGGCATTTACCGCCATTACAAAAATCTGCTCTACGAAGTCAAAGGCACGGTGCGGCACAGCGAATCGCTGGAGCCCATGACCTTGTACCAAGCGCTGTATGGCGACAGAGGCTTGTGGGTGCGGCCTGCGGCCATGTTCAACGACAGCGTTGAGATCAACGGCGTGCTGCAACCGCGGTTCACCTGGGTGTCGGAGGCGCCCACCGTTGCCGCATCACACCCAGCTGGCGCGGCTTAACCAGCCCTCGATCGCCTGGGGGTAGAGCAAGTGCTCCTGGGTCAGCACGCGCGCAGACAATGCGCTGGCCGTGTCCCCCGGCAACACGGGGACCACCGCTTGCGCCAAGATCGGGCCGTGATCGAGGTCGGCCGTCACATGGTGCACCGTGGCGCCCGCAAACTGGCAGCCCATGTCGATGGCGCGCTGGTGGGTGTGGAGGCCACCGAAAGCGGGCAGCAGCGACGGGTGGATGTTGATCAGGCGACCGGCAAAGTGGTTCACAAAGTCAGCCGACAAAATGCGCATGAAACCGGCCAACACCACCAGTGCAGGTGCGTAGCCGTCCAAGTGGGCCTGCAATGCGGCATCAAAAGATTCCCGCGAAGCGTAAGTTGTGTGGTCCAACACCGCCACGGCGATGCCTTGATCTTGGGCCCACGCCAAGCCCGCGGCGTCGGCGCGGTTGCTCACCACGGCTGCGATCTGCACCCCAAATCGCGCGCCCCAACGGCGCTGCTGCGCGGCCTGCACGATGGCGGCCATGTTCGAGCCAGAACCCGAAATCAAAATCACAATATTTTTCATGAAGTGGGGATTATCCCTGCCCCCGCCTCGGGGCCAAGGCGCTGACAATGACCCTTGCGTTACAGCAAGAATCCTGCATTTCCGCACGGTCGTGCTATAAATTGCCCTTCACTTTCCGCCCGAGCGCCCAGCTCGGATTTTCCGCCACACGTATTCTCAGAGAGACTCCCCATGGATTTGGCATTCACCCCCGAAGAACTCGCGTTTCGCGACGAAGTTCGCACCTGGGTCAAAAACAATTTGCCCGCTGATATTTCCCAAAAAGTGCATGCCGCCATGCGCCTGACGCGCGACGACATGCAGCGCTGGGCCAAGATTTTGGGCAAAAAAGGCTGGCTGGGCTGGGGTTGGCCCACACAGTTTGGCGGCCCAGGCTGGAACGCCGTCCAAAAACACCTGTTCGAAGAAGAATGCGCCCTGGCCGGCGCCCCCCGCGTGGTGCCGTTTGGCCCCGTGATGGTGGCCCCGGTGATCATGGCTTTTGGCAATGCCGAGCAACAAAAGCGCTTTTTGCCCGGCATCGCCAGCGGCGAAGTCTGGTGGAGCCAGGGTTACAGCGAGCCGGGCTCCGGCTCTGACTTGGCCTCGCTCAAAACCCGCGCCGAGCGCGTGGGTGACAAGTACATCGTCAACGGGCAAAAGACCTGGACCACGCTGGGCCAGTACGGCGAATGGATCTTTTGCTTGGTGCGCACCAGCAACGAAGGCAAACCGCAAACCGGCATTTCGTTCTTGCTGATCGACATGAAAACCCCCGGCATCACGGTGCGCCCGATCAAGCTGCTGGACGGCGAGTGCGAAGTCAACGAAGTCTGGTTTGACAACGTCGAAGTGCCTGCCGAAAACCTGATTGGCGAAGAAAACAAAGGCTGGAATTACGCCAAGCACCTGCTGGCGCACGAGCGCACCAACATCGCCGACGTGAACCGCGCCAAACGAGAACTCGAGCGTTTGAAGCGCATCGCCAAAACCGAAGGCGTCTACGACGATCTGCGCTTCCGCGACGAAATTGCCAAGCTCGAAGTCGACATCGTGGCGCTGGAAATGCTGGTGCTGCGCGTGTTGTCGGCCGAGAAGTCAGGCAAAAATTCGCTCGACATCGCGGGACTCTTGAAGATCAAAGGCAGCGAGATCCAGCAGCGCTACAGCGAACTCATGATGCTGGCTGCAGGCCCTTACAGCCTGCCCTTTATCTTTGAAGCCATGGACGCGGGTTGGCAAGGCAACTTCCCAGGCGGCACCGTGGCCAATGCGCCCTTGGCGGCCAACTACTTCAATATGCGCAAGACCACCATTTATGGTGGCAGCAATGAAGTGCAACGCAACATCGTCGCGCAGACCGTTTTGGGCTGAAGCGTTTGAACTGACAAGGATTTCAAAATGGATTTCGATTTTTCTGACGACCAAGAACAGCTGCGCGACGCCGTGCGCAAATGGGTGGACAAGGGCTACGACTTTGACCGTCGCCGTGGCATTGAGGCTGCGGGCGGATTTGACCGCGCGGTTTACACCGAACTGGCCGAGTTGGGCTTGACCGGCTTGTATGTGAGCGAAGCCCAAGGCGGCATGGGCATGGGCCCGGTCGAAGGCATGGTGGTGATGGAAGAGCTGGGCCGGGGCATCGTCATGGAGCCGCTCACGCAAACTTTGATCTGCAGCGCCGTGCTCGAAGGCTATGGCCCTGACGCGCTCAAAAGCGCCTGGTTGGGACGCATCGCCGGTGGTGAAGCCTTGGTCGTGTTGGCGCACCAAGAGCGCAAAGGCCGCTACAAGCTGACCCACTGCGCCACCCAAGCCCAAGAAGCGGCAGGCGGCTGGACGGTGACCGGCAGCAAAAACGTGGTGCCAGTCGGCGCACACGCAGACGCCTACCTGGTCCCCGCCATGATCGGCAGTGCCATGGCCCTGTTTGTGGTCGAGCGCAGTGCCGCCGGTGTCAGCACCCAAGGCTACGTCACCCAAGACGGTGCTGCGGCTGCTGATGTGAGTTTCAGCAACAGCCCCGCCCAGTTGCTCACCCGCGACGGCTTGACCGCGCTGGAACATGCGGTGGACATCGGCATTGCCAGCCTGTGCGCCGAAGCCGTGGGCGTGATGGACAAAACCATGGCCATCACCACCGAGTACATGAACACGCGCAAGCAGTTCAATGTGGTGATCTCCAGCTTCCAAGCCCTGCGCCACCGCGTGGCCGACATGAAAATGCAATTGGAACTGGCACGCTCCATGAGCTTTTACGCCACCCTCAAACTCAACGCACCAGCCGAAGAGCGCCGCCGCGCCATGGCCCGCGCCAAGTACCAACTGGGGGTGTCGATGCGGTTTGTCGGCCAGCAAGCGGTGCAGCTGCACGGTGGCATTGGCGTGACGGACGAGTACATCGTCAGCCACTACTTCAAGAAATTGACGCAAATGGAAATCACCTGGGGAGACACCCTGCACCAGTTGGGTGAAGTGTCTGAGCGCATGCAAGAAACGGCCGGCGTGTTCGCCTGAGGCGTCTGGTCTACGACAACAAGGGCTCCTCAAGGAGCCCTTGTTCATTCAGGTGTTTATTCAGGGTGGCGCACCCGCAAAAAGCTGGCAAAGCGCGGCAAGCCTGAAGGCGTCAGGTCTCGGTAGCGGTAAGTGACCCAAGCCCCCACCGGTGGGGGCTTTTTTCTGTCCGCTTCACGCAAGCCGGAGCCCAGAGCGAAACGCTGCCCCTGCGGCGTTTGCACCAGCAAAGCCCCCAGCTGGCCCTGCAAGCGGCCTTGACCGGGCACATGCCCGACCACTTGAGCTTCCTCGTCCTGCACGGTTTTGAGTTTGCGCATGGCATCGCTGCGCCCGCTGTGCCAAAGCGCATCGGCGCGGTGCAGCACCAAGCCCTCGCCGCCGGCAGCCACCACTTGGCGCAAATGCTGTTTCAGTTGCGCTGCATCGCTCACGCGAAACTGCTGGACCGCTTGCACCCATGCGCCCAAGGGGTGTACATCCCCCTCGCCCAGCAAACGGTCACGGTGTGCCAGACGGTCGGTGAAATTGAAGGCGGAATCGGGCAGGTCAAAGACCATGTAGCGCACCGCGCGCCATTCGGCGTCCACAGGACTGGCACGGCGCACGGCAGCAGACAAACGGTCGAAAGTGCGCCGCCCCATCCACAACTCGCCGTCCAGCGCCTGCGCGGGCCAAGAAGCCGTGAACCAAGGCGGCGCAGCGATGGGCCGACCACTGCGAAAGCGCAGCACTTTGCCATCCCACAGGGCGCGCACCCCATCAAGTTTTTCACTGACCCAATAGGGCGCTGGGTCGGATTGTTCCGGCCAGCTTGTGGCCAATTGGACACCAAAGGGCTCAGGCTCAGGCTCAGCCAGGGCTGCCTGCCAAAAGCCTGAGCCCAGTCCCAGGCTCACACTGCCCTGGCCGAGTCGGCCCAGGAACGAACGCCGCAACGCTTGATGATTCACAGTCCTCTCCCCTTCGATGCGCCATCACCCTCGGCGGCTTCGAGGCCGCACAGTTCAGGGCGTGAAGCTTTTCAAAACTACTGCGCTCAGACCATCAGCCGCGATGAACGCGGCACATGGGCCATCAAAAACTCCATCTGGTCGGCCAAGATCCGGCGATTGCGCAAGATGAAGTCTTCCCACAAACTGGGCACATACGGCGTGTACAGCAAAGGCATACCCGCCTGCTCGGGCGTGCGATGGCTCTTGCGGTGATTGCAACTGCGACACGAGGTGACCACGTTCATCCAGGTGTCCACGCCTTTTTGTGCGAAAGGCACGATGTGCTCGCGGGTGAGTTCAGATTCGTGGAAATGTGCACCACAGTAGGCGCACACATTGCGGTCGCGTGCAAACAGTTTGCCGTTGGTCAGACCGGGGCGCAGGTCAAACGGATTGATCTTGGGCACGCCGCGCGTGCCAATGATGCTGTTGACGCGAATGATCGATTGCTGGCCTGTGATGGCGTTATGACCACCGTGATAAACGGCAATTTCACGCCCCACCTCCCAACGCACCTCTTGGGCGGCGTAGTACATGACCGCTTGCTCCAGGCTGATCCAAGATTGGGGCAGCCCTTGCGCTGACAACTTCAAGACCTTCACTCTCGCCTCCATCCAACAGTTCAAAAACCACTGACTCGAAACAGGATCGGCCCTGGCGCCCGGTCGGTGTAGCGTGCGCTACCGCCTCTGGGCTTGGGGTGAGTCACAATATACGCTGTAATCACGACCACTTGGTGACAGCGCCAGAACTCTTTTGCGCATGTCACTCGGCAACCAGACCCCTTTATGAAGGTATTTCGCGGTTTTAACCATCCCGGCATCGCTTCGGCTTGTGCCCTGACGATTGGCAACTTTGACGGCGTGCACCGGGGCCACCAGGCCATGCTGGCCTTGCTGAAAAACGAAGCAGCGCACCGCGGCGTGGCCAGCTGCGTGATGACTTTTGAGCCGCACCCCAGGGATTATTTCGCAGCGCTGCTCAACAAACCGGACTTGGCGCCGGCACGCATCGCCAATTTGCGGGACAAATTGACCGAGCTTGAGCGCTGCGGCATCGACCAGGTGGTGGTCTTGCCTTTTGACGCCCAACTGGCCCAGCAACAGCCTCTGGCTTTCATTGACGAGGTGCTGCTGCAGGGTCTGGGCGCGCGCTACGTGTTGGTGGGGGATGATTTTCGCTTTGGCGCCCAGCGCGCTGGCGATTACGCCCTGCTGGACGCCACAGGCCAAAAGCGCGGTTTCGATGTGGCGCGCATGAACAGCTACGAAGTGCATGGCCTGCGCGTGTCCAGCTCGGCAGTGCGCGCCGCCCTGAAAACCGGCGACATGGACGAAGTCGCGCGCCTGCTGGGCCGCCCTTACAGCATCAGCGGCCATGTGGTGCATGGCCGCAAACTCGGGCGCGACCTGGGCGCCAGCCAAACGGGTGCGGGCGATGGCTTTCGCACTTTGAACCTGCGCTTTAACCATTGGAAACCGGCGGCCAGTGGCATCTTTGTGGTGCAAGTGCATGGCTTGGCACCCACGCCTTTGACCGGCGTCGCCAACCTGGGCATTCGCCCCTCTTTAGACCCCAACGACGTGAATGGGGGCCGGGTGCTGCTGGAGACGCATTGTTTCGACTGGCCTGCCCATCTGGGGATGGAAGAGGGGTACGGTAAAATCATCAGCGTGGACCTGCTGCACAAATTACACGACGAACTCAAGTACGACAGCTTTAGCGACCTGACACGGGGCATCGCCAAAGACTGTGACGACGCACGTGCGTACTTTGCGTCCTTGCACGGGCAAACCCACCGTCAAAACTCCCGCGACCGAATTTGACCCTGGCCCGCCCGGGCAGGGGGCCTTGGAGGCGCCCTGTTCAACCCTGATCACTCTCGACTGCACCTTGCGCAGCCCTGCCCTCCTCAATGGATTTTCCATGTCTGAAGCCCCAACGAATTACCGCGCCACCCTGAACATGCCCGACACCCCGTTTCCAATGCGGGGCGATTTGCCCAAGCGCGAGCCGGGCTGGGTGAAAAACTGGAACAGTGATGGTTTGTACAAACGCCTGCGCATGGCCCGCCAAGGCGCGCCGCTGTTTGTGCTGCACGATGGCCCGCCTTATGCCAACGGTCAGTTGCACATCGGCCACGCGCTGAACAAAGTCCTGAAAGACATGATCGTCAAGTCCAAGCAACTCGCGGGCTTT
>CANFMK010000090.1 GCA_947448325.1 Comamonadaceae bacterium | reverse complement strand
CCCCGGTCCGATCTGGCGTGGCGCTGCCTGCGGCGCAGCGGCACCACACCGTACAGCCCCATGAGCCCAGCCTCGCAGTGGCATCGGACACTGAATTAACGGCGCAAGCCACAGGAAAGTCATCTTTTGGACCACGTTGAAATACATACCGATGGCGCTTGCAAGGGCAACCCTGGCCCCGGTGGTTGGGGCGTTTTGATGAAGTCTGGCCGGCATGTGCGTGAACTGTGTGGTGGCGAGTTGGAAACCACCAACAACCGCATGGAGTTGATGGCGGTGATTCAGGCCTTGGCCGCTTTGAAACGCCCCTGTCACATCGTGCTGTACCTGGACAGCGAGTACGTGCGCAAAGGCATCACCGAGTGGGTTCACGGCTGGAAGGCCCGTGGCTGGCGCACAGCCGCCAAGCAACCGGTCAAAAACGTGGATTTATGGCAACGGCTGGATGAAGCGGTCAGCGGATCGGCCCATGTGATCGAATGGCGTTGGGTCAAGGGCCATGCCGGTGACCCGGGCAATGAACGCGCCGATGCCTTGGCCAACGAGGGGGTTGTCAAAGCCCTGGCCCAGAACCCCTGAGCCGCTGGTCCGGCGCTGCCCCCCTAAATGTGGCCGTCAAACATCATCACATCCACCCACTCGCCGACCTGGGTGGTGGCTTGCGCATGGTGCAGCACGATCAGGCCGTTGGCTTGCACCATGGAGCTGAGCACGCCAGAGCCCTGATTGCCCGTCAAGCTCACTTGCAATTCTCCTTGGCCGTTGCGACTGACGATGCCGCGTTGGTATTCGGTGCGGCCCGGTTTTTTGCGCAGCACTGCTTGGCTGCGCGCTTTGAGCAAAGGCAGGGGCGCAGGGGTCAGGCCCATCATGCGCTGCAAGGTGGGGCGCACAAAGGCCAGAAAAGTCACCATCACCGCCACCGGGTTGCCCGGTAGGCCAAACAGCACGGCTGATCGGTCACCCTGCGCAATGCGCCCAACAGCCATCGGGCGGCCGGGGCGCATGGCGATGCGCCAAAAGGCCACATCGCCCAGTTTTTTCATCATGGCTTTGGTGAAGTCGGCTTCGCCCACGCTCACGCCGCCGCTGGTGATGATCACATCTGCTTGCGCAGCGGCTTGCCTGAAAGCGCCCTCCAGCAGGGCCGGGTCGTCGCGCACCACGCCCATGTCCAGCACCTCACAGCCCAGGCGCGTGAGCATGCCGTGGACGGTGTAACGGTTGCTGTCGTAGACCGCGCCTTCACGTGGCAATTCCCCGAGACTGAGAATTTCGTCACCGGTCGAAAAGTAGGCCACTTTCAATCGCGGCCGCACAGCCACCTGGGCTAAGCCCAGACTGGCCAAAAGGCCGCAGGCCGCAGGCCCCAAACGGGTGCCTGCCAGCAGGGCGGGTTGGCCGGCCATCAGGTCTTCGCCGCACAGGCGGCGGTTATCGCCGGCTTGCAGCAGGCCGGCGGCAATGTGCACGCGATCGCCTTGGACTTGCGCCAATTCTTGCGCGATCACGGTGTCCAAGCCCTGGGGCATGATGGCGCCCGTCATGATCTTCACGCACTGCCCGGGCCGCACCTCACCTTGCCAGGCTTTGCCCGCCAAAGCCGTGCCGACCACTTGCAGGTTTTGCGCAGCAGGCAGGCTGCGCCCATCCAAGGCATAGCCGTCCATGGCCGAGTTGTCGTGAGGGGGGACGCTGAAGGGCGAGATCACATCGGCAGCCAAGACCCGGTCCAAGGCCTGAAACAGTGGGACAGTTTCAGCGCCCGCCAGGGGCTTCACCATGTGTTCTAAAAATGTCAGGACGGCATCGGCCGACAAAGACTGGGGGTCGTAGCCGGCCAGTTGCTCACCGATCTGGGCCAGCGTCTCAGACATTTTCCAGACTTTGCAATTGCGCAGCGGTGTTGGCGTTGAAGAACGCTTGGGGATCGTCTGCGGCTTCGTTGAAGGGCACCAGGACCGAGCGATGCTGCGCCGTCCAGGCGTCAATTTTGCGGCCGCCTTGCTGGGTGAAAGCCACCAGGCTTTCCAGCAGTTCCACCCGCATCAGGCAAAACACCGGTTGCGCGCGCACTTGACCGTCTTCTTCCAAGGCCGCCGCCATGGCCAAGTCAGCTTGCTCGCGTTGCAAGGCCTGGTGCAGACGCTGCAGCAGATCCAAGGGGAACAAAGGGGTGTCGCATGGCACGGTCAGCAGCAGCGGGGTCTCGCAGCGTTCCAATCCGGTCATGAAGCCGGCCAAGGGACCGGCAAAGCCGTCCAAGGTGTCCGGCCAGACCGGTGCGCCAAAGGCTTCGTAGGCCGACAGGTTGCGGTTGGCATTGATCATGACTTCGGCCAGGGGCTGGCCCTGCTGCATTTGCAGCCGCATCAAGGTGTGCAGCGCCAGGGGCAGGCCGCGAAAATTTTGCAAGCCTTTGTCGGTGCCGCCCATGCGCGTGCCGCGCCCGCCGGCCAAGATCAGCCCGGTCACGGCCTCCAGGGCTTGCTCGGGTGCATTGTTGTCTGTCGCTTCCGGCTGCATATTCATCCGCCGATGTAGCTCATTTCAACCCGCTGGCGTGCAGATTGCGGGGTCAGATCGGCGGGCATCTGGCTGCGCAGTTCAGAGTAGCGATCGCTGCGGCCCTGCCAAATGGCCGCGATCTGCTGGCGCAGACCTTCATCGCTGAGTGGGCTTCGGATCAAGGAGCGCAGGTCGTAGCCTTGTGAGGCAAACAAACACAAATACAGTTGCCCTTCGGTCGACAGGCGCGCGCGGTTGCAGTCGCCACAAAAGGCTTGGGTGACGCTGCTGATGACGCCAATTTCGCCTAAAGCGGCATCGTAGTGGCCGTGCGCATCGGCATAGCCCCAGCGCTGCGCAGTTTCACCGGGAGCGGAGGCTGCCAATGCGACCAGCGGGAACTCGGCTTGCAGCCGCTCAATGACCTGGGCGCTGGGCAGCACTTCGTCCATGCGCCAACCGTTGGTGGCGCCCACGTCCATGTACTCAATGAAGCGCAGCGTCACGCCCGAACCCCGGAAATGGCGCGCCATGGGCACGATTTCATGGTCGTTGGTGCCTCGTTTGACCACCATATTGACTTTGATGTGCGACAGTCCGGCGGCTTGGGCGGCTTCAATGCCGGTGAGCACGTCGGCCACCGGAAAATCCACGTCGTTCATTTGCCTGAAGATGGCATCGTCCAGCCCGTCGAGGCTGACGGTGACGCGTTGCAGCCCGGCGTCTTTGAGGGCCTGGGCTTTGCGTGCCAACAGCGAACCATTGGTGGTCAGCGTGATGTCCAAGGGCTCGCCCTCAGGGGTGCGCAGCGCGGCCAGTTGGGCGATCAGCACCTCGATGTTTTTGCGCAGCAGGGGCTCGCCGCCGGTGAGTCTGATTTTGCGCACGCCCAAAGCGATGAAAGCCTGGGCTGCGCGGGTGATTTCTTCAAAGGTCAGCAAGTCGCTGTGCGGCAGATACGGGTAGTCTTTGTGAAAGACCTCTTTGGGCATGCAGTAACTGCAGCGAAAGTTGCAACGGTCGGTCACGCTGATGCGCAAATCATGCAAGGCCCGGCCACGCCCATCCCTCAGCAGCGTGGTCAAGCCTGCAAGCTCAGCCGGCTGGGGCATTGGCAAAGCCTGGCGTTGCGCAACCAGGGGAATGATTCGTTCAGACATGGCGCCATTGTGCCGCAGCCCATGCCCCGGGCATCTCTGGGGACATTACACGCAGCGCGCGCCGTCCACCTCGATGCACACACCGCTGATGAAGGCCGCTTCGTCACTGGACAGGTACAGCGCGGCGTTGGCCACGTCGAGTGCAGTGGAAAACCGCCCCAAGGGAATGGTGGCCAAAAACTTGGCGCGCCGCGCTTCGTCCACTGGACCACCGGCAAATTCGGCGGACAAACCGGTGTCGGGGTTGAAGACGGGGTTGATGCAGTTGACGCGGATGTTGTCTGGCCCCAGTTCGGCGGCCAAGGACTTGCTGGTGGTGATGACCGCACCTTTGGAGCCGTTGTACCAAGTCAGCCCCGGGCGCGGACGCACGCCGGCGGTGGACGCGATGTTGATGAAGCTGCCGCCGCCCTGGGCGCGGAACACGGGTGTGGCGTGGATGGTGGCCAGGTAAATACTTTTCATGTTGACGGCAAAACAGCGGTCAAATTCCTCTTCGCTCACTTCCAGGGCTGGGCGATTGCGGTGGGTCCAGCCGGCGTTGTTGACCATCACATCCAGGCGCCCAAAATGGCGAACTGCTGCTTCCACCATGCCCTTGACTTGGGCTGTTTGGGTGACGTCTGCAGCGACAAACACGGCTTGCCCGCCAGCGGCTTGGATCTCGGCGACCACTTTTTCACCCAGGGCTTGCTGGATGTCGTTGACGATCACTTTGGCGCCCTCGGCCGCCAGGCGTTTGGCGATGCCTTCGCCGATGCCGCCGCCCGAACCGGTGACGAGGATGACTTTGTGGAGTACGCGCATGGAAATTCCTTGAAATGAATCAACCGTGGTGAATGGCCACGGTTTTGAGGGTGGTGAAACCCAGCAGGGCTTCGAAACCTTTTTCGCGGCCATAGCCGGACGACTTGACGCCACCAAACGGCAACTCGACGCCACCGCCAGCGCCGTAGTTGTTGATGAACACCTGGCCGCTGCGCACCCGGCGCGCCATGCGGAACTGACGCGCGCCGTCGCGGCTCCAGATGCCGGCTACCAACCCGAAATGGGTGGCATTGGCCAGTTGGATGGCGTGGTCTTCGTTTTCGAAGGCCATGGCTGAGAGTACAGGGCCAAATACTTCTTCTTGCGCCAAGCGATGCATCACCGGCACATCGCGCAGCAAAACAGGGGCTTGGTAAAAACCGCCAGCCGGCACGCCTGCTGCGATTTGGCCTTGCGCCACGGTGGTGATGCCATCCAAGCGGGCCTGCTCCAGAAATCCGGCCACACGTTCGAGCTGGCTGGCGCGAATCAGGGGCCCCAGATCCAGGTTCATGGCGGCCGAGCCCACTTGCAGTCGACTGAAAGCTTCGCCCAAACGCTTCAGCAGGGGCTCGTAAATGGCCTGTTCAATCAGCACGCGAGAGCCTGCGCTGCAGGTTTGCCCCGCGTTTTGCACGATGGCGTTGACCACCACCGGAATGGCTGCGTCCAGGTCGGCATCGGCAAAAATGATTTGCGGGCTTTTACCACCCAGCTCCAGGGTCACAGGGCAGTGGCGCTCAGCGGCGACTTGTTGAATCAGCGTGCCCACGCCCGGGCTGCCGGTGAAACTGATGTGGTCAATGCCGGGGTGGCGCGCCAAGGCATCGCCCACTTCATGACCGTACCCGGTCACGATGTTCATGGCGCCGGCCGGAAACCCCACTTCGGCGGCCAGTTGGGCGACTCGGATCAGGCTCAGGCAAGCGTCTTCTGCGGGCTTGACCACGCAGGCATTGCCGGCGGCCAGGGCACCGCCCACGCTGCGGCCGAAGATCTGCATCGGGTAATTCCAGGGAATCACATGGCCGGTGACGCCATGCGGTTCGCGCCAGGTCAGCACGCTGTAGCCGTTTTGGTAGGGCAAGGTTTCACCATGCAATTTGTCGCAAGCACCCGCGTAGTACTCAAAGTAACGGGCCAGGGCCGTGGCGTCGGCCGCCGCTTGGCGGGTGGGTTTGCCGCAATCGCGCTGTTCCAAAGCGGTCAACTCGGCAGCGTGTTCGATCACTTTGCGCGACAGCGCCATCAACAAGCGACCTCGCTCCATCGCGCTCAGCTGGCCCCAGGCGCCTTCAAAAGCCTTTCGCGCGGCATGAACCGCCGCGTTGATGTCAGCCGCTTGGCTGCGCTGGATGTGCTCAAACACCTGACCGTCAGACGGGTCGATCACGTCCAGGGTTTGCCCTCCTTGGGCGGGCACAGATTGGTTGGCGATGAAGTTCAATTGCATGTGCGCATTGTCCCTGAATCACGGGCTTTCAAAAGCACCACCGTGACATCACAGGGGAATGTTCCAGGGGGGTGAACCATCTTGAACCCATGAAAAAAGCCCGCTCTCCGAAGACAGCGGGCTTGTGATCAGCGCGGGGGGATCAGCCGCCGTGGAACTTGACCACCAGGGGCACGATCAGCAGCGCCACGATGTTGATGATCTTGATCAGCGGGTTGATCGCAGGGCCGGCAGTATCTTTGTAGGGGTCGCCCACGGTGTCACCGGTCACGGCAGCCTTGTGCGCTTCCGAGCCTTTGCCGCCGTGGTGGCCGTCTTCGATGTATTTTTTGGCATTGTCCCAGGCACCGCCGCCGGTGCACATGGAAATCGCCACAAACAGGCCGGTGATGATGGTGCCCATCAACAGACCGCCCAGGGCTTTGGGGCCCAGCAGCAAACCGACCAGTACGGGTACCACCACCGGCAACAAGCTGGGCACCACCATTTCTTTGATGGCGGCACTGGTCAGCATGTCAACAGCCTTGCCGTATTCGGGTTTGGCCGTGCCTTCCATGATGCCGGGGATTTCTTTGAACTGTCGGCGTACCTCGACCACCACACTGCCCGCAGCGCGGCCCACGGCTTCCATGGCCATGGCGCCGAACAGGTAGGGGATCAAGCCGCCGATGAACAGGCCAATGATGACCAGGGGGTCGGACAGGTCAAAGGTGATGGCCTTGCCGTAGCTCTCGAGCTTGTGGGTGTAATCGGCAAACAAGACCAGAGAGGCCAAACCGGCCGAACCGATGGCATAGCCCTTGGTCACGGCCTTTGTGGTGTTGCCCACGGCGTCCAGCGGGTCGGTGATGTCGCGCACGCTGCTGGGCAACTCGGCCATTTCGGCAATGCCGCCGGCGTTGTCGGTGATGGGGCCATAGGCGTCCAGTGCCACCACGATGCCGGCCATGCTGAGCATGGAGGTGGCGGCCACGGCAATGCCGTACAGACCGCCCAGGGCGTGTGCAGTCCAAATCGCCAGGCAGACGAACATCACAGGCCAAGCGGTGGAGCGCATGGACACGCCCAAACCGGCAATGATGTTGGTGCCGTGACCGGTGGTCGAGGCTTGGGCGATGTGCTGCACCGGCGCGTACTGGGTGCCGGTGTAGAACTCGGTGATCCACACCAAGGCCGCCGTGAGGATCAAGCCCACGGCGCAGGCGCCAAACAGCTTCATTTGGCCGCCCGTGCCGCCCAAGGCGTTGTCGGGCATGAGCGAGGTGGTGACAAAGTAAAACGCCACCAAGGACAGACCGCCAGCGATGGCCAAGCCTTTGTACAAGGCGGGCATCACATTGGTCATGCCCGGGGAGGCTTTGACAAAAAAGCAGCCCACGATGGAGGCGACGATGGACACGGCGCCCAGGGCCAGGGGGTAGAGCACCGCTTGGCCAGGCGCCGCTGAGATCAGCAAAGCCCCCAGCACCATGGTGGCGATCAAGGTCACCGCATAGGTCTCGAACAGGTCGGCAGCCATGCCGGCGCAGTCGCCCACGTTGTCGCCCACGTTGTCGGCGATCACCGCCGGGTTGCGCGGGTCGTCTTCCGGAATACCGGCTTCCACCTTGCCCACCAAGTCAGCGCCGACGTCAGCCCCTTTGGTGAAAATACCGCCGCCCAGCCGCGCAAATATGGAAATCAGCGAGGAGCCAAAAGCAAAGCCAATCAAGGGATTGAGCAGCGTGGCGAGGTTTTTGTCGGGTGTGAGATTGCCATTGCCGGTGAGGAACCAGTAAAAGCCAGTCACCCCCAGCAGGCCCAAGCCCACCACCAACATGCCGGTGATGGCACCGCCTCGAAAAGCGACATCCAGTGCAGGGCCAATGCCTTTGGTGGCCGCTTGTGCGGTGCGCACGTTGGCGCGAACCGAGACGTTCATGCCAATGAAGCCACAAGCACCCGACAGAACCGCGCCGATCACGAAACCGACGGCTGTGACGCCGTCGAGAAAAACGCCCATCAAGATGGCCAACACCACGCCGACGGCGGCGATGGTTTTGTATTGACGTGCCAAATAAGCTGCCGCACCCGCTTGGATGGCGGCAGAGATTTCTTGCATCCGGTCATTGCCCGGGTCTTGGGAAAGAATCCAACCTCGGGCCCAAATGCCGTAGGCCACGGCAATCAGTCCACATACAAGCGCCAATGTCAGCGCTGAATTGCTTGTCATGAGTCGTACTCCTCAAATGTTGTCGCTGGAAAGAGGGGCAACGCACTGGAGACCCCTCCACGGCGTTGCTTCCTCGCGACCCTTGAGAGAGACTCGATTGGCCAACCTTTGTATTAAAGAGCCGCGGGGGCAATTGCGCAAGGCCGGTGAAAGTAAAATGCGGGTTAATCCTAGGAATCTGTTTTTTACTTCAACCTCTGAGACTGCAACCATGTCCCTTGACAATGTGACCCCCGGCAAGAGCGCCCCTGAAACTTTCAACGTCATCATCGAGATCCCGATGAACGCCGATCCGATCAAATACGAAGTGGACAAAGAAACCGGCGCTATTTTTGTGGACCGTTTCATGACCACGGCCATGCACTACCCCACCAACTACGGCTATGTGCCCCAAACCCTGTCTGGCGACGGCGACCCGGTGGACGTGTTGGTGATCACCCCTTACGCTTTGCATACCGGTGTGGTGGTGCCTTGCCGCGCCCTGGGCATTTTGATGATGGAAGACGAGGCCGGTGTGGATGGCAAGGTGGTCGCTGTGCCGACCAGCAAAATCTTGCCGATGTACGACCACTGGCAAGACATCGCCGACGTGAATGCGATGCGCCGCAACGCGATCGCCCACTTTTTTGAGCACTACAAAGACCTTGAAAAAGGCAAGTGGGTCAAGGTCCTGGGCTGGGAAGGCAAGGCCTCTGCCCACAAGGAAATCTTGGACGGCATCGCGGCTTACAACAAAACCAAGGCCTGATACGGCTGTTTTGGCGCTCAGCCCTGTTTCAGGGGTGAGCGCTGGCTCAAGTCTTCCATGTAGGCTTGCACGCCTTGGCCCTCTTGGGCCAAAAATCGCGCCACCGCATCGGCAAAGCCAGGGTGCGATAACCAATGCGCGCTGCTGGTTTGCACCGGCAACAGGGCCCGGGCCATTTTGTGTTCGCCTTGCGCCCCCCCTTCAAAGCGCACAAAGCCGTGGGCGATGCACCAGGCGATCGGCTGGTAATAGCACGCCTCAAAGTGCAGGCAATCCACCCTTTCCAAAGCACCCCAATAGCGGCCGTATGCCACGCCGCCTTCAGGCGCCGCCGTGTTCAGGCCCAGCAGGCTGCAGGCCATGGGACGGCCCTCGATCTCCCCCACAAACAGCAGCCAGTCTTGCGTGGGGGACTGCTGCATCTGGGCAAAGAAGTCTCGGCTCAGGTAGGGTTTGTTGCCGTGTTCCAGGTAGGTGCGTTCGTAGCACTGGTAGAAAAAGTCCCAGTCAGAGGTCTGAATTTCGGCGCCGCGCAGGATGCGAAATTGCACGCCTGCCTGATCGACTTTGCGTCGTTCTTGACGAATCTTCTTTCTTTTTTCTTGGCTGAGATGGCCCAGGAAGTCCTCAAAATCGGTGTAATGGGCGTTTTGCCAATGAAACTGGACCGTATGGCGCAGCATCATGCCGGCCTGAGCGCAGGCCTGCAGGTCGGCCTCATCGCCAAACAACAGATGCAGTGAAGACAGGTCTTGGCTTTGGGCCAGAGCGATCAGCGTCTCGGCCAGCGCCAGTCGGGCGGCCTCATCCACAGCAAGTAAACGGCTGCCCGGGACCGGGGTGAAGGGCACAGCGACCAGCCCTTTGGGAAAGTAGCGCAGCCCATGGCGCTGGTAAGCATCTGCCCAGGCCCAATCAAACACGTATTCGCCGTAGGAATGGCCCTTGAGGTACAGGGCGGTGGCGGCGCACAACTGCTCAGTAGCGCCGAGCGTGAGCGACACTTGGGACCAGAGTGTGACGATCTGCAAGCCCCAACCCGTGTCGGGGCAGGCCGCTTGGCTCAGCGCCATCGCCTGCAGGTAGGCGTGTTGCATGAAGGGCGTGGGGGTTTGTTGCTGGGCCAGCAGGGCATCCCAAGCGGCTTCGTCCACGGTTTGCCAGGAATCGTGCACCCGGATGACATAATCGCCTGACTTGTATTCCTGCACCTGTATGACTCTCAATCTTTGTGTGGCTCAGCTCAATTTCGTGGTCGGTGACATGCCGGGCAATGCCCGCAAAATCATCGACGCCGCGCACGCAGCCTACCTGAAAGGCGCGCGGCTGTTGCTCACGCCCGAATTGTCCATTTGTGGCTACGCCGCAGAGGATTTGTTGTTGCGCCCTGCGTTCATTGACGCCTGCGATGATGCCCTGAAAACAGTGGCCCGAGAAACCGCCGGGTTAAAGGGGATGGCCGTGGTGGTGGGGCACCCCCAAGGCGGCGGGATGCGCTCCAAAAGTGTGGCGGTGACCCGCCGCTTCAACATGGCGTCGGTCCTGGTCGAGGGTCACACCGTGGCCCGTTATGCCAAGCAAGAGCTGCCCAATTACCAAGTGTTTGACGAACGCCGATATTTCACGCCGGGCGACCAAGCTTGCGTTTTCGAGATTGCGGGCGTCAAAGTGGGCTTGCTGATTTGTGAGGACGCGTGGTTCGAAGGCCCAGCCCAAAAGGCCAAGGCAGCGGGTGCGCAAATTTTGGCGGTGCTCAACGCGTCGCCGTTTCACGCTGGCAAAGGACTGGAGCGCGAGCAGCACATGCGCGAGCGGGTGTTGGCCTGTGGCTTGCCCTTGGTCTATGCCCATTTGGTGGGCGGTCAGGACGAGGTCGTGTTTGAAGGACGATCGTTTGCATTGGACGCGCAGGGGCAGGTGCAAATGCGCGCGCCCGCGTTCAGCGAGGATTTACCCGCTGTGACGGTGAAGCTGCAAGCAGGGCTGGCGCAGCTGGAACCCGCCACGGTCTGCCCGGCGCGCAGCGATGAGGCTGATTTGTGGGACGCCCTGGTGCTGGGCGTGCGCGACTATTTGGGTAAAAACGGTTTTACCCAAGCGGTACTGGGTTTGTCGGGCGGCATCGATTCGGCCTTGGTGCTGGCGATTGCGGTGGACGCCATCGGCGGCGACAAAGTGCATGCGGTGATGATGCCCTCGCCCTATACCGCAGACATCAGTTGGCTGGACGCGCGCGAGATGGCGCAGCGCATGGGGGTGCGCTATGACGAAATCAGTATCGCGCCGCTGTTTGAGGGCTTTAAACACAGTTTGGCGTTGCAGTTCGCCGGTTTGGCCGAGGACACCACCGAAGAGAACATCCAGGCGCGCATTCGCGGCACCTTGTTGATGGCGATGTCCAACAAAACCGGTGCCATTGTGCTGACGACCGGCAACAAAAGCGAAATGGCCACCGGCTACTGCACTTTGTATGGCGACATGGCCGGTGGATTTGCCGTCATCAAAGACGTGGTCAAGACCCAGGTGTTTCGCTTGTCGAACTGGCGCAATCAGAACGATCCTTATGGGACGTGTGCGCAACCCATCCCAGAGCGCATCATCACCCGCCCGCCCAGCGCCGAGTTGCGGCCGGATCAAAAAGACCAAGACAGTTTGCCGGCTTACGAAGTGCTGGACGCCATCATTGCCCGCTATATGGAAAACGACGAAGGCATTGAGGCCCTGGTGGCCGATGGATTTGAAAGGGCCGACGTGGAAAAAGTCACCCGCCTGATCAAACTCAATGAGTACAAGCGACGCCAAGCGCCAGTGGGCATTCGCGTCACGCACCGCAGTTTTGGCAAGGATTGGCGTTATCCTATGACCAATCGTTTTCGCGCTTAATTTTTCATTCTAGGAAGCCCATCACCATGAAGCAGATCACCGCCATCATCAAACCGTTCAAGCTCGAAGAAGTTCGCGAAATGCTGGCCGAATGCGGCGTGACCGGTCTGACGGTGACCGAAGTCAAAGGCTTTGGTCGTCAAAAAGGGCACACCGAGCT
>CANFMK010000089.1 GCA_947448325.1 Comamonadaceae bacterium | reverse complement strand
GGGCGAGCAGGCCCGCAAGGTGATGGCTGACGGCCAGGCCATGCTGAAAAAAATCATCGACGGCCGCTGGGTCACAGCCAACGCGGTGGTGGGTTTGTACCCGGCCAACACGGTGAATGACGACGACATCGCGCTGTTCACCGATGCGTCGCGCAGCCAAGAGGCCATGACCTGGCGCGGCCTGCGTCAGCAGACCGAAAAACAAGTCATTGACGGGGTGATGCGGCCGAGTCGCTGCTTGTCTGACTTTGTCGCGCCGCAAGGCAGCGCCCCAGATCACGTCGGCCTGTTTGCCGTCACGGCGGGCATTGGCGCCGACAAGCGCGCGCAGGCCTTTGAAGCTGCGCACGACGACTACAGCGCGATCTTGCTCAAGTCACTGGCCGACCGTTTGGCTGAAGCCTTTGCCGAATGCTTGCACCACAAGGTGCGCACCGACCTGTGGGGTTACGTCGCAGGCGAGTCACTGAGCAACCCGGAGTTGATTGCCGAAAAATACCAAGGCATTCGCCCCGCGCCCGGCTACCCCGCCTGCCCCGATCACAGCGCCAAAAAAGCCATGTTCGAGCTGCTGCAATGCGAAGACATCGGCATGGGCCTGACCGAGAGCCTGGCCATGACCCCTGCGGCCAGTGTCAGCGGTTTTTACATCGCGCATCCTGAGGCGCAGTACTTCAATGTGGGCAAGGTCGGCGACGACCAGGTGCAGGACCTGGCCGCGCGCAGCGGGGTCACAGTCAAAGACCTGCAGCGCCTGCTGGCGCCCCATCTTTAAGAGGCGTGGCAGGCCATGCCTGTTTGCCTGTGCGCTTCATGGCGACTGAGCCATTTTCAAGCCCAATTGTTGCGCGCGTTGCACTAGCACCGCACGTTGGCCGGCCACGTCCACCAAGGGGTCGCGGCGTGCCCGGCTCACCTCGGCGGCATCAAACTCACGATGTTGCGCTGGAATTGAGGCGCTGGCCATCGAGGAAAGCACCCAATTGGTCACCTGCGCCACTTGTTCATCGTTCAAACCTGAGCCCATCACCCCGGGCACTTGGATCAAAAATTCACGCCCGCCCGGCACCTGCAAAAACAGCCCCAACTGCCGCATATCGGGCACACGGGCGCTGACCGAGCCGCTGCCGTCCAGGCTGTGGCATCCCGCGCAGTGCAGCACATACAGCGCGCGTGCACTGTGGGTGGGCGAGACCGAGGGTGCGTCGGCGCGCAGCACCACTTGCCGCCCCAGGGTGGTGAGGGTCTGGCCATGCACCTCGTGGGCCTGCGTGGGGGCGAGCAGGCCCGTGCAGGCGCTCATCCAAGCAGCGGTCACGCCCATGTGGGCCATTCGCCGAGCACTTGTGCGCATGGGTTTATTTGAGCAGCTGCATGCGCAGTGCACGCGACTGCGTGGGGTTGCCCGCGGTGCTGCGCGCAGCAGCGAAGTCTGCCGGGCTGTAGGCCGGACCTGTACGTTGCTGCAGGGTTTGCAAATGGGTGGCAATGGCCGCCAGCTGTTCGTCGTTCAGCTGCCCGGCAAACGCGGGCATGCTGCTGACAAATCGCTGGCCATTGACCACGATCAGGCCTGACAAACCCTGCGTGATCACTTGGACCAAGTAATTGCGGTCTGCGCCCAAGCGTTGCCAGTGTTCGCCCAGCAGCGGTGGCGCCAAACCCACCGTGCCACTGCCATCGGCCTGGTGGCAGGCGGCGCAGTGCTGTGCAAACAAGGCCGCGCCTTCACTGGCCTGCGTCAGCGGTGCGCTCAGACCCAGCAGGCAGGCCAGCCCCCAGGCCAGGGTGGCACGGATCAAGCCACACCCACGATGATGGAAGTGGTGCAGTGGAACATGGAGCTGGTGTTGGCCATGCACCAGTTGATGTCGTTGTGCACCCCCAGACGGTAGCCGGGTCGTTCGCGCTCGTTGTTGTTGCACAGACATTCGCCGCACGAGCCTTTGCCGCAGCAGTCGTTGTAAGACACCAGGTAGTGGCGCCCGTCTTGCGGGTTCAAACAGGTGCCGACCCACGACACTTTGGAAGCTTCTGTGCCGGGCGGGCATTGGGTGAGTGAGCCCCCGCAGCAAGTGCACAAATAGCCGTCAAAAGCGCAATAGCGCCAGTACTCGCACTGCGTGGGGTCCTGCGTCTTGTCCAGTTTTTTGCCTGGTTCGGCCGCTTGCGCGCCCATGAACTGACCGCTGCGGTCGAACGGCAGCATGGGCAAAATCGCACCACCCACCAGCGCGGTGCCCAGGCGCGTGACAAAGCTGCGACGACCGTGTTGGCTGGCCACAGCGCGCACGCGTTGCTCGGTCAAACGGTCCAAGATGTTCAATAACCACTGCATGGTGTATCTCCGGGTAAGGCCTGGCTTCAGGCGGTCTGGCCTTCAAGGTATTTTTGAATCGTGGGGGTGTCCATGTCATGCGCATTGAGCAGGCTGTCGAGCTGTTCACGCGAATTGACCAAGCCTTTGGCGCGCACCGTGCCTTGCCGGTCCATCAACACGGCATACGGCAGGCGCGAGACGCGGTAGCTCATGCCCAACTCGGTTGACAGCACATAGGGCAGGGCTTGCAGCCCTTGATCACGCATGAACTGCAGGTGGTCGCCCTCGCCATCGCTGGCCAGCACCACGCGCAAGGCGCGGGCTTCGTCGCGCGCCACGTTCTTCAAGATGGGAAGCAGTTTTTTGCACACGGGGCAGGTGGGTGCCAAAAAGAACAGCAACGTGGGCTGCGCTTGTGGCCCGCCGATCACCAGCTGCTCCGACTGCAAGCCGGTCAAGTCAAAAATGGGTGAGGGCTGACCCACGGCGGGGCCGGCGTCCGTCACCAGCGCGCCCATGGGCGCGACACGCTCGAACAGCACGCCCACTTGGCGCGACAGCGCCCATACCAACAGGCCCAGCACCAGCACGGCGAGCCACAGCAAAACAACAGAAACAGTCATGGCATCCATGGGGGTCACTTTCAAACGGGATGGGGTTGGCGGGTTTGCCGCAGCACTTGGTGGAATGCGGCCCAGAGCAAGCTGCCCAGCAGCACGGCGCCCAGCGTGACGGCGTAGTCGGCGATCTGCATTTCGCGCGGCAACCACTCGGCGCTGATGGGCAGGCACAACCCGCTCAGCAGCAAATTGCGCAACACCAGTGTCCAAGACAAGCGCTGGGGTTCGCCGCCGCAGCCGCAGTCCAGTCGGCGTCCGGCGCTGCGGTGCCAGGCCATGCTGAGCGCATACAGCAGCAGCAAACTTGCCGCCCCTGCCGCACCCCAGGCGCGAGCGGGTGACAGCAGCAACACACCGATACCGATTTCGGCCAAAGGCAAAATCCCGCTGAGGGGGGTGAGCAGCGCATCGGGCACGCGGTAGGCGCTCAGGTGCTGCATGAACAAGGCACGGTCTTGCAGTTTGAGGATGCCGGCGTGCAACAGCAAAGTCGCCAACCAGGCGGCAGGAATCCAGACCGCCAAGGGATCGAGGGTGAGTGAAGTGATGGCCATGCCCGAGCCCTCAGTCGTGCGACTCAAGGTGCAGCGCGGCCTCGCCGGCTTTGGCCACCGAGGTCAAGGGCGTCAGCTTGCCCCGGCCTTGCCAGCGCCACACGTTCATTGCGCCGGTCATGCCGTCCAAGGCTTGCAGGCGCTCACCGTTGCGCGAGAAGGTGAGCGAGGCGGTGCCCTTGCCTGCGTATTTGGCCACGCGCTGACCGCTGTGCAAATCAAACACCCACAGCTGGGCGGCGGGGCTTTTGTGCGAACCTTCGGCGCCCTTGGGGTGCATGCCCGCCACCAACCAGTGCCCGCTCGGGTCCACCGCAAAATTTTGGTAGCCCCCCGGACGCCAGCCCCCCTTGCGGTCGGCGGCGTTGACCAGCGACTGTTGACGCACCACGCGGGCCACCGGCCCGCCTAAATCGAGCTCGGTCAGCTGACCCAAAAATGAGACGAACCAATAGCGGTCACCCACCTGCTCGGCGTGGTGGAACCAGGCATCGGTGTCGGCATCAAACAGCTTGGCGCTGACTTGGCGGTCGGTCACTTGGCCTTGGTCGTTCAGCGTGACGGTGGCGACCTTGCCATCGCCACACAGCATCGAAAACCGGTGACCGCTGGCGGCGGGCAGCGTGCCCCAGCAACCCGGGGTGGGGACTTCGTTGACCACTTGGCGCGCGCTCAAATCCACCACGGTGATCGAGGTGGCGGGGGTGGCGTTTTGCACCAGCACAAAACGGCCACTGCCCGTGACGCGCACCAAACCACGGTAGTTGAGTGCCTGGGCGTGGCGCGGCGGCAAGATCACTTCGTATGTCGGCGCCAGATGCACGGTGTCGTGCACTTCCAGCACATCGGTGCGCTCACCCCGCGTGCCTCGGCTGTAGTAGGTGGTGGCGACATACAACTCGTCGGACTTGGCGCTGAGGGTGAAATTGCCCGCAAAGCCGGTGGAGACCATGCCCAAGAAACGTCCTTGGGTGGCCTCAAATACGCGTATGCGGCCGTCGGCGATGTGGCTGATGGCGATATCGGCCACATAGACCCGCGACGTGGGGGCCTGGGCCAGGCTGGTCACTGTCAGTGTTTCGGCGGGCAATTCGGGGGGTGTTTGAGCGGGCGGTGCGGCCTGCACCATCGCGGTCAACAGCCAGCCGCTCGCAACGCCGCACAGCGTGCGCGTCAAACGGGCCGGGCGGGTGCCACGAGGCCCCATAAAAATGTTCATCCGTTGTTCCTCCTGAACCCCATTGACTTCAAACCGGGTCGACAGCTTGGAGACGATACACCGCCGACAGTGTCGCGCGGCATGGGGGAACTACCAGTCTAAGGTCTGCGCGTGGCCAGCCAGTAGCACGCGTCGGCAAACATGCCGGGGTCCAGTCGCCTTGAAAAGCATGTTCCAGGCCCCTGGCCTCCAATCAGTCCATGCCCCCATGCACAATAGAGCTTGATTCTGGACCCGCTGCTTGTGGAGTGCGCCATGTCTGTTTCTTTGCCAAGTTTTGAGGGCGTTCTCGCCGCAGCGCAGCGCCTGCATGGGCATGCCCACCGCACGCCGGTGCTGCAGTCGCGCAGCTTGAATGCGCGTTTGGGGCTGCAGGTGTTTTTCAAATGCGAAAACTTCCAGCGCATGGGCGCTTTCAAATTTCGCGGCGGCTTTAACGCCTTGTCGTGTTTCACAACGGCGCAGCGCCAGGCGGGGGTGGTGGCCTATTCGTCGGGCAATCACGCCCAAGCCATCGCCTTGTCGGCGCAACTGCTGGGCATACCCGCCACCTTGGTCATGCCGCACGACGCCTCGCCGGCCAAGCTGGCGGCCACGCGCGGCTATGGGGCGAGCATCGTGGGCTATGACCGTTACAGCGAAGACGCGATGGCCATCGCCCAAGGCCTGGCGCAGCAGCACGGCATGACCTTCATTCCGCCGTTTGACCATGCCGATGTGCTGTGCGGCCAAGGCACGGCAGCGCTGGAGTTGTTTGACGAAGTGGGCGCATTGGACAGCCTGTTTGTGTGCTTGGGCGGGGGCGGCTTGCTCAGCGGCAGTTTGCTGTCGGCCCAGGCGCGTGCCCCGCATTGCCAGGTGGTTGGCGTGGAGCCCGAGGCGGGCAACGATGTGCAGCAGTCGCTGCGCGCAGGCGAAAGGGTGCGCATTGCCACACCGCACACCATTGCCGACGGCGCGCAAACGCCGATGGTGGGCGCCCTGACCTTTGAGATCATTCGCCGCCATGTGAGCGACATCCACACCGTGACGGATGCGCAATTGGTCGAGGCCATGCGTTTTTATGCCGAACGCATGAAGATGGTGGTCGAGCCCACAGGCTGTCTGTCGCTGGCGGCGCTGGTGCAAGCTGCGCCGCAGTTGCAAGGTCAGCGTGTGGGCGTGATCATCAGCGGCGGCAATGTGGACTTGGCGCGCTACACGCAGCTGCTCAACAACGGGACGCAAGCCTGACAGGCTTTCAATGCCATGCCAGCGTCATCACCCCCAGCGCAATCAAGCCTGCGCCCATGAGCCGCAGCCAACGGTCCTGCTCGCCGAGCAAATGTCCACCGAGTAGCGCGGCAAACAGCATGGAGATTTCACGCGCCGGCGCCACATGCGACAGCGGTGCGGTTTGCAAGGCGTACAGCACCAGCACATAAGACACCGGGCTGATCACGCCCACCCACACGGCGTATTTCCATTGCAAGCGCCACTCGGCCCGGGCGGCGGCGCGGTCGCGTAGCAAGGCCGGGGTGACCAGAAACAGCCTGAAGACATTGCCCACATAGTCGAGCAAGATCGGCGAGATCAACAGCACTTTGATGCCATAGCCATCGATCACCGTGTAGGTGGCGATGAACAGCCCAGTCAGCAAACCGTAACCCAGGCCGTGCCGCAAGCGCTGGCGCAACCGTGCCGACTCGCTGGTGTGTCCGGCGGCGCTGGCCATGCGCCAGACCCCGGGGCCACCCGCGATCAAAAATACGCCACCGACCATCGCCGCAATCCCCGCGACAGCCTCGGGCGAGAGGCGCTCGCCCAAAAGCAGTACCGCCGCCAATGACGACAGCAGCGGCCCGCTGCCCCGGGCCACCGGGTACACCACGGTGAGATCGGCTTTTTTGTAGCCACGCAGCAGGCACACAAAGTACAAGACGTGCACCACCGCGCTGATGGCGACACAGGCCCACTGCGGCCAGTCCCAGCCAGGCACTTCTTGCCATGCCAAGTAAAGCCCCAAGGGGGCCCAAACCACCAGCATGACCCAAGAAGTGAAGGCAGAAAACCGGATGTCTCCGCCTGCTTTTTTGGCGGCAATGTTCCAGCTGGCGTGGATCAAGCCGGCCAACAACACCAGCAAGAGCGCGGACAAGGGCATGGCTCAGCGCACCTTGATCAAACGCAAAGCCTTGGCCTGCGCCAGCCACAGCGCCACCACGCTGAGCAGGCCGCACAAGAGCACCCAGCGCAGTCCAACGGCGTAGCCGCCTTCGGGACTCCACAGCAGCCCCAGCGCCCACGGCGCTGCAGCACGCGCCAAGGCAATCGGCACGCCCAACAGGCCATTGAGTTGCCCCACATGGTCGCGGCTCACATACTGCGCAAAGGCGGTGCCTTTGACGATGGTGTTCAAACCATTGCCCAGGCCATACAGCAGCACAAAAACCAAAGCGGGCACTGCGCTGACGCCGCCGAACACCAGCGCACACAAGCCCAGCGGAATCAGCACCGGGATCCAGCGGTTGGCGGTATGCACGTCCAGGTGGCGCTCAAACACAAAGAGCAAGCCGCGGCCCACCACTTGAATGACGCCGATGGACGCCGGAATCGCCAGCACCCAGGCGGGCGGCAGGCCGGCTTCGCGCAGCAAATTGACCAGGTGCACCGGCAAGGCCGAGGTGACCATCATCATCAAAATCATGAACAGCGACAGCAACCAAAAAGGCGATTGTTTTAAAAATACCCTTACCGAGACCGGCGCCGATTCGGTGTGCGCTCTGGTCGAGCGCGCTGTGCGCCGCGCACCGCGCAGTAGCCAGGCATGCAAGGGCACGCACACCCCCAGTTGCAGCAAGCCCAACACCACCAGGGCTTGGCGCCAGCCCCAGGTGTCGATCAGCCAAGACGACAAGGGGATGAACACGGTGCTGGCCAGGCCGCCCAAAAAAGTCATCATGATGATGCCGCGGCGAAACTCGCCCGGAAAGCGCCGCGTCACTACCGCAAATGCGGGCGTGTACAACGTGGCCGACAGACCCAGCCCGAGCCAAGCCCAAACCGCATAAAACGCAAACAGGCTATGCACCTGGCTGTGCGCCAGCAAGCCCAGGCCGACCCAGCCTGCGCCCAAGGTCATCACCCGCCTCTCGTAGCCCGCATCGATCCAGCGGCCGACAAAAAACGCCAACAAACCTTCGCCCAGCAAAGCCAGGCTGAAAGCAAAAGAGGATTCGGCGCGCGACAAACCCAGTTCCAGCTCGATGGGATGGGCCAGCAGCGCGAAGGTGTAAAACACGCTGCCCCAAGTGACCAGTTGCCCCAAAGACAACCAGCCCGAGAGGGCGCCCAAAGTCAGTGGCTGCTGTGCTTGAGCGATCCTGGATGAGAAAAACATCGACGCATTATCAATGTCAGTCGCCCAGGGTCATGTCGCCCGCAGGGCGCGGCGGTACTGCACCGCCTCGGCCACATGGGCGGTTTGGGTGCTGGCGCTGCCCGCCAAATCGGCGATCGTGCGCGCCACCTTCAAGGTGCGGTGGGTGCTGCGCCCGCTCCAGCCCAGTTGCGTGGCCACCTTGTTCAAAAAAGCGATGGCGCTGGCCTCCAAGCCCGCATGCGCATCAATGGCTTGGCCTTGCAGGGCTTGGTTGGTGCAGCCCTGGCGCGCCAAGGCCAGCGCGCGTGCGGCGGCGCTGCGTTGGCGAATCACCGCTGTGGATTCGCCCGGCGGCCCGCTGACCAAATCGTGCGCCGACAAACTGGGCACTTCCACATGCAAATCAATCCGGTCCAGCAGCGGACCGCTGAGCTTGCCTTGGTAGCGACTGATCTGGTCCGGCGTGCAGCGGCAAGCGCGCACAGGGCTGCCCAAATAGCCGCAGGGGCAGGGGTTCATGGCGGCGATCAACTGAAAGCGCGCCGGGAACTCGGCGCGCCGCGCCGCCCGGGCGATGCTGATGGTGCCGCGCTCCAGCGGCTCGCGCAGCGCTTCCAAAGCGGCGCGGGGAAACTCGGGCAACTCGTCTAAAAACAGCACACCGTGGTGCGCCAGTGAAATCTCGCCCGGCCGAGGCGGTGAGCCGCCGCCCACCAAAGCCACTGCACTGGCGGTGTGGTGCGGTTGCGCGGTGGGGCGCTGGGCCCAGCGCTCTAAGGTAAATCGCCCGGCCAAGCTGGCAATCGCCGCCGTCTCCAAAGCCTCTTCAATGTCCATCGGCGGCAGCAAGCCGGCAAAGCGCTGCGCCAGCATGGACTTGCCTGAACCAGGGGGCCCCACCATCAGCAGGCTGTGACCGCCGGCGGCCGCAATTTCCAGCACCCGTTTGCTGGCGGCTTGGCCTTTCACGTCAGCCAAGTCGGGGTCATGCGCCGACTGTGACAGCGCCGGCGCCTGCATCCGGCTCCAGCCGTCGCTGGGTGGCGGGGGTTCGCCAGAAGGGGGCAAAAACTGCTGCACCACGTCGAGCAGATGCTGTGCACGGTAGATGTGCGCATCGGGCACCAAGGCCGCTTCTTCGGCGCTGCCCGGCGGAAGCACTAATTTGGTGCTGACCTGTCCTTGTCGCAAAGCCAGGCTCATGGCCAAAGCGCCGCGCACTGGGCGCAACTCGCCTGAGAGAGACAACTCTCCCGCAAATTCAAAGCCGGCGAGGCGGGCGGCATCCACCTGGCCGCTGGCCGCCAAGATGCCCATCGCAATCGGCAGGTCAAAGCGCCCAGAGTCTTTGGGCAGATCGGCTGGCGCTAAATTCACCGTGATGCGCTTGTTGTGCGGGAACTCCAACCCGGCGTTTTGCAGGGCGCTGCGCACCCGCTCGCGGGCTTCTTTTACTTCCACGTCGGCCAGACCCACCAATGTGAAGCTGGGCAAGCCATTGGCCAAATGCACCTCCACCGTGACCGCCGGGGCTTGCAGCCCCACCAAAGCGCGGCTTTGCACCAAAGAAAGACTCATTTCGCCTCCTTGCACCAGATGTGTGCATTTTTCGACGGTGACCATTCCAGATATGACCAGGGTTTGTCAGCCATCTTTCATTTGATCACGAAAAGTAGAGTAAAGAATACAGAATAAGCCCTGATATGGCCCTGGCATCGTTGCAGAGCGTGTATTGGCATGCTCCATGCTTAGTCTCACCGTCCCTTTATCTATTTTGTTCAGGAGTTTGTATGAAAAAAATCGTTTCCCCCATCTTGGTTGCATTGACACTGAGCGCCGCCGCTGGCGCCATGGCCCAAACCGCAGCCCCTGCTGCACCTGAAAGCACGCTGGCTTTCAACGTCGGCGCTGTGTCTGACTACCGTTACCGCGGCATTTCGCAGAGCCGCAAGCAAGCTGCTTTGCAAGGCGGCGCTGATTACACCGACAAGAGCGGCTTTTATGTCGGCACTTGGGGCTCAACCATCAAGTGGATCCAGGATGCAGGCGCCAAAGATGGCAACGTTGAAATCGATATCTACGGCGGTTACAAAGGCGCAGCGGGTGATGTGGCTTACGACGTGGGTTTCTTGCGCTACCAATACCAAGGCAATAGCTTGGCTAAGGTCACTGGTGTTGATGCCAACACCAATGAAGTTTACGCCGCCGCTACGATGGGGTTGTTCACTGCCAAGTATTCTTACGCTACTTCTCCCTTATTCGGTACGCCCAACAGCAAGGGCAGCTACTACCTGGATTTGAGCGCGGCTTTGGACTTGGGCGAAGGCTATTCGTTGACCCCTCACGTGGGTTATCAATCTGTTGCCAAAAACCCTGACTACACCTACACCGATTACGCCTTGACATTGGGCAAAGACCTGGGCAATGGCTTGAGCGCTACGGGTGCAGTGATTGGCACCAACGCCAAAAAGGGTTCGTACGCTTACAACGGCAATCAAATGGGCAATTCCAGCCTGGTTGTTGGCATCAAGTACACCTTCTGATTCACACAGATCCAACACAAGGAGCGACCATGAAACTGGTTACCGCCATCATCAAACCCTTCAAGCTGGACGAGGTGCGTGAAGCCCTCTCCGGTATTGGAGTCCAAGGCATCACCGTGACCGAAGTCAAAGGCTTTGGTCGTCAAAAAGGCCATACCGAGTTGTACCGCGGCGCTGAATACGTGGTCGACTTTTTGCCCAAAGTGAAGATCGAAGCGGCTGTGGCCAGCGATCTGGTGGATCGCGTCATTGAAGCCATCGAAGCCGGTGCCCGCACCGGCAAGATCGGCGACGGCAAGATCTTTGTGTACGACTTGGAACAAGTGGTTCGCATCCGTACCGGCGAGACCGGCAACGAAGCCCTGTAACCGCATCCCCGAAAGAGAGTATCAAATGAAAAAGCTACTTGCCTCCTTGGCGTTGGGTTTCAGCCTGTTGGCTGCCGCCCCCGCTTTCAGTGCGGATGCGCCTGCAGCCGCCCCGGCTGCGACCGAAGCCAAAGCGGAAGCCGCGCCTGCCGCTGCCGCCCCTGCGGCCGCGGGCGCACCTGCAGCTGCAGCTGCAGCGCCAGCCGAAGCCGCGCCTGTGTTGGTGCCTAACAAGGGCGACACCGCCTGGATGATGGTCTCCACCATCTTGGTGATCATGATGGTTGTGCCGGGTCTGGCGCTGTTCTACGGCGGTTTGGTCCGCAGCAAGAACATGCTGTCGGTGCTGATGCAAGTCATGGTCACGTTCTCGTTGATCACCGTGTTGTGGTTCATCTACGGCTACAGCCTGGCTTTCACCGAAGGCAACGCCTATTTCGGTGGTCTGGACCGCCTGTTCATGAACGGCATTTGGGACAACGCGGCCGGCACTTTTGCCAACGCGGCGACCTTCAGCAAAGGCGTTGTGATTCCTGAAATCACTTTCGCAGGCTTCCAAGCCACCTTCGCGGGCATCACCTGTGCGCTGATCGTCGGCGCCTTTGCCGAGCGCATCAAGTTCTCTGCGGTGCTGGCTTTCATGGTCTTGTGGTTCACCTTCAGCTACTTGCCCATCGCGCACATGGTTTGGTTCTGGATGGGCCCTGACGCCTACGCCACCAAAGAAGTGGTTGACGAAATGAACAGCAAAGCCGGCCTGATCTGGCAGTGGGGCGCGCTCGACTTCGCTGGCGGTACTGTGGTGCACATCAACGCCGCTGTGGCGGGCCTGGTAGGTGCTTTCATGGTTGGCAAGCGTGTGGGTTACGGCCGTGAAGCCATGGCGCCGCACAGCCTGACATTGACCATGGTCGGTGCCTCGCTGTTGTGGGTGGGTTGGTTCGGTTTCAACGCCGGC
>CANFMK010000088.1 GCA_947448325.1 Comamonadaceae bacterium | reverse complement strand
CCGAAAACCCGCATCGTGCTGGAAAAACCCCTGGGCCACGATCTGGCTTCCAACCGCACGATCAATGAAGCGGTGGGCCAGGTCTTCAAAGAGCAACAGATCTTTCGCATCGACCACTATCTGGGCAAACCGGCGGTGCAAAACCTGTTTGCCATGCGCTTTGGCAATGCCTTGTTCGAACCCCTGTGGCGGCGCGAGCACATTGCCAACATCCAAATCACCATCTCCGAAGAACTGGGCGTGGAAAAGCGCGGCGCTTTTTACGAAACCACCGGCGCGCTGCGTGACATGGTGCAAAACCACGCGCTGCAACTGCTCTGCGCCATCGCCATGGAGCCGCCTATCAATGCGCACGCCGATGCGATTCGCGATGAAAAACTCAAAGTGCTGCGCTCGCTCAAACCCTGGACGCCCGAGACCTTGAGTCAGCACGTGATCCGGGGCCAATACAGCGCAGGCAATATAGAGGGGCAGTCTGTGCCCGGCTACCGCGAAGAAACCGGCGTCAACGCCCACAGCAACACCGAAACATTTGTCGCCCTGCGCACCGAAATCGCCAACTGGCGCTGGGCTGGTGTGCCGTTTTACATCCGCACCGGCAAACGCATGGCCTCGCGTGAAGCGCACATTGAAATCAATTTCCGCCCCACGCCTCACGCCATTTACCAAAGCCCATTAGGGCAGGCCAATTCCCTGGTGATTCACCTGCAACCCAAAGACGGCTTGGAGCTGCACCTCTTGGCCCAAGGCCAAAGCAAACGCAACCAAGGCGGTGCGGGCAATACCCTCAGCCCTGTGCATTTGGACTTGGACTTTGACAAACGCTTTGGTAGCCAGCGCGTGGGGGCTTACGAACGCTTGCTGCTGGATGTGCTGGACGGGCGTCTGAACCTGTTTGTGCGCAGCGACGAACAAGAAGAAGCCTGGCGCTGGGTCGAGCCGATTCTGAACCACTGGCAGCAAGACACTGTGGGCCCGCGCCCCTACGCCGCTGGCACTTGGGGGCCAAGCGCCGCCAGCGCTATGATTGCCCGCGACGGTTATTGCTGGAGCGAAGAAACCTGAACCGGTTGGAGACACCGCATGTTGGAACGAATCAAGGCTTCATTGCCCTCACTGGCCCCGGCCGAACAACGGGTGGGCAAGCTGGTCTTGGCCGACCCGCGCGCCTTTGCCAACCTGCCCGTCACCGAACTGGCCGACCGCTCGCATGTGAGCAAACCCACGGTGGTGCGCTTTTGCCGCAGCATGGGTTATGACGGCCTGTCGGACTTCAAGCTCAAACTGGCCGGCAGCGTGAGCGAGGGCGTGCCTTTCATCCACCGCAGCGTGGATGTGGACGACAAGACCAGCGACGTGGCGGTCAAGGTCATCGACAACACCGTTGCCGCTTTTTTGAAATACCGCAACGACGCCAGCTTTTTTGCGCTCGAACATGCGGCCAAAGCCCTGGCCGATACATCCATCGCCAAGCACCGCATCGAGTTTTACGGCGTGGGTAACTCCGGCATCGTGGCGCAAGACGCGCAGCACAAATTTTTTCGACTGGGATTGAACACCATCGCCTACAGCGACGGCCACATGCAGGTGATGAGCGCTTCCATGCTCAACCCAGGTGACTGCGTGGTGATCATCTCCAACTCTGGGCGCACCCGCGACCTGATGGACGCTTGCGACATCGCCCGCAAACGCGGTGCCACCACCATCGTCATCACCGCCAGCGGCTCACCCTTGGCCGGCGCCGGGCACATCCACCTGACGGCTGACCACCCTGAGGGCTATGACAAATACAGCCCCATGGTCTCGCGTCTGTTGCACTTATTGATCATCGATATTTTGGCCACCACCGTGGCCCTGCGCATGGGCGAGCAATTGCAACCCCTGCTGCGCGACATGAAAAACAATTTACGCAGCAAGCGCTACACCTGAATCATCGCAACCCGGCGAAATCGGCAAATCTGTGACAGCCTCAAGCCCAACCTGCAGAGCACTGCGCTCAAGCTGCGAACCTGACGAATCGGGCCAGGCCATTACAGTCAGGTGCATGCCCCATTTGCTGCGCCCCCCTAAGCTCCCAAGGCTTGACCGTCTGGTCTGCACGCTGCTAGCGCTCGGTGCCTTGTCGGCCTGTTCGAGCCTTACGCCCCAGCCCAGTGTGCTGGCCACGTCCGTTGCGTTCAGTACCACGGGTGATCTGCTGTGGACGCCGGCAGACCAAGCCCATTGGAGCGTGGTGCGTTTTCCGGGCAAGCGGCACACCCACTTCAAACTGGTCGATCACGAAAAACGCGCGGGCACCCAGGCCGATGCGGCCCAGTCCATCAGCATGCTGCGCCACAACCTGCGCGTGCCGCCCGAGCAATTGGGCACTTTGACATTCCATTGGCAGGTGCCCGAGCTGATTGAAGGCGCGGACATGGCGCTTCGGCATGCGGATGACTCGCCCGTGCGGGTGGTCTTGGCTTTTGAGGGTGACCGTCGTCAATTTTCTGCGCGTGATGCCATGCTCAGCGAGTTGTCTCTGGCACTGACCGGCGAAGCCTTGCCCTACGCCACGCTGATGTACGTGTGGAGCAACCGCCGGCCCGTAGAGTCGGTGATAGCCAATCCGCGCACCGATCGGATCCAGAAAATCGTCGTCGAGTCGGGCCCGGCCCGCCTCAAGCAATGGCTGGAATACGAGCGCGATGTGCGCGCCGACTTTCAAAAAACCTTTGGCGAAGCCCCGGGTGCGCTGCTGGCCATCGGCTTGATGACCGACAGCGACAACACCCAGTCCACCACCCGGGCTTGGTACGGCGATATTCGTTTAACCCGCCCGTGAACTCCTTTGACATACTCAGATCTGTGGTCGTTCAGCATTTAAATGCCCATGGCGCAGCTCAATACCCGATATCGGTTTAGACTGGCATTGAATTGGTGAATCGAGGAACAAAGTCGCCGCATGCTCGCTTTCATTTTTCAGCGCCTGATCCAAGCTGTGGTCGTGATGGTCACGGTCGCCTTCATTGCGTTCTTGCTGTTCCAGTACGTGGGGGACCCGGTGGTGTTTTTGCTGGGGCAAGATGCCACGCCCGATCAGATCCAAGAGTTGCGTCAAGGCCTGGGTTTGGACCAGCCTTTCTTTGTGCAGTTCTGGCACTTTTTGCTCAACGCGGTGCAAGGTGAGTTTGGCCTGAGCCTGCGCCAAGGCGCCAAAGTCTCGCGTTTGATAGCCGAGCGCTTTCCAGCCACCCTGGAGCTGGCCTTGGTGGCGGCGACTTTGGCCTTGAGCCTGGGCATCCCCTTGGGCGTTTACGCCGCATTGCGGCGCGGCAGTTGGGGCAGCCAGTTGTTCATGACCTTGTCGCTTTTGGGGGTGTCTTTGCCCACGTTCCTCATTGGCATCTTGTTGATTTTGATTTTCTCGGTCTGGCTCGGCTGGTTTCCCAGCTTTGGGCGGGGTCCGGTGGTGCAACTGGGCTGGTGGTCTACCGGTTTGCTCAGTGCCAAAGGCTGGCAACACATCACATTGCCCGCAGTGACTCTGGCGATTTTTCAGCTCACGCTGATCATGCGCTTGGTACGCGCGGAGATGCTCGAAGTGCTGCGCACCGACTACATCAAGTTCGCCCGCGCACGGGGTCTGCCCAACCGCGCCATCTATTTCGGTCATGCCTTGAAAAACACCTTGGTGCCGGTGATGACCATCACCGGCTTGCAACTGGGGGGCTTGATCGCTTTTGCCATCATCACCGAGACCGTGTTTCAGTGGCCCGGCATGGGGCTGCTGTTCATTCAGGCCGTGACCTTTGCCGACATCCCGGTCATGGCGGCTTACCTGTGCTTGATTGCGCTGATTTTTGTCGCCATCAATTTGGTGGTGGACTTGCTGTATTTTGCGGTCGACCCGCGCCTGCGCGTGGGCAAAGCAGGAGGCCATTGAACATGTCAGGAACTTCTCTCCCATCGGCGTTGGCGCGTGGCCGCGCGTTTGCACACATTGCGGCGTTTCACCCCGAGCTGACCGCTTTCAGGCGTGATTTGCATGCGCATCCGGAACTTGGCTTTGAAGAGGTCTACACCTCGGCCCGCGTGATCGAAGGCCTGAAGGTCTGCGGCGTCGACACCGTGCACACGGGTTTGGGCACAACCGGCGTCGTGGCGCTGGTGCACGGCCAAGGTTTCTCTGCGGCGAACCCTGGGCGCATGATCGGTCTGCGCGCCGACATGGACGCCTTGCCGATGCAAGAGGCCAACGATGTGGCCTGGAAGTCCGGCAAAGCCGGCTTGATGCACGGCTGCGGCCACGATGGCCACACCGCCATGCTGATGGGCGCAGCGCGCTACCTGGCTGAAACGCGGCGTTTTGCCGGCACGGCGGTGCTGATTTTTCAGCCCGGCGAAGAAGGCTACGCTGGAGCGCGCGCCATGATGCAAGACGGTTTGTTTGAGCGCTTTCCGTGTGAAAAAATCTTTGCCCAACACAACGCCCCCGATGTGCCTTTGGGCGTGGTGGGCGTCACGCCCGGCCCCATGCAGGCGGCGGTGGACCGCATCGAAATCCGCATCACTGGCAAAGGCGGGCACGGCGCGCGGCCGCACCAAACCGTGGACCCGGTCTTGGTGGCCGGGCACATCATCACCGCTGCGCAAAGCATTGTGGCGCGCAACCTGTCGGCGTTTGACCAAGCAGTGCTGAGCATTTGCTCTATGCACGCCGGCCACCCGGGCGCGATGAGTGTGATTCCTGGCGAAGCCACCCTGGTCGGCACCGTGCGCACCTACAACGAAGCCATTCAGCAGCAAATCGAAGACCGGCTGACCCTGCTGTGCACCTCGATCGCGCAAGGCTTGGGCGCGAGTGCCCAAGTGGACTATGAGCGGGTCTACCCTGCCACCGTCAACACCGTGGCCGAGGCGCATTTTGTGGCCGATGTGGCGACCCACTTGGTCGGTAAAGACAAGGTCTGGCGCCACATGACGCCCAGCATGGGGGGCGAAGATTTCTCCTTCATGCTGCAAGCCGTGCCCGGTGCTTACATGCGCATCGGTCAGGGTTTGCCTGAGGGCGCAGGCCCGCATCCGCTGCACAACAGCCGTTACGATTTCAACGACGACATTTTGCCTTTGGGGGCGGCTTTGCATGCGAGTTTGGTCGAGCATGCTTTGCCGCTGGCAGGGGCCTGACAGGCCTTCCATTTCAGTTTCGTAATTTCATTTTCAAAGGAGATTCCATGACTTTCAAACGCAATCCACTGGTAGCGACCTTGGCCGCTGCTTTGGCCTTGACCGCCGTATCCGCTTCAGCCGTCACGGTGCGCATTGGCAACCAGGGCGACGCCTTGTCCATGGACCCGCATTCGCTCAACGAGTCTTTGCAATTGACCGTGGTGGAAAACGTCTACGAGTCCTTGGTGGCTCGCGATGCCAACTACAAACTCACCCCCTTGCTGGCCACCAGCTGGAAGCAAACCGCGCCCACCGTGTGGCGCTTTGAATTGCGCAAAGGCGTGAAGTTCCATGACGGCACGCCCTTCACGGCAGACGATGTCATCTTCAGCTACGAGCGCGCCAAGGGCGATGGCTCGGACATGAAAAGCTATGTAGGTCAATTCAAAGAAATCAAAAAAATCAACGACCACAGCATCGACATCATCACCAACGCGCCCTTCCCCATCGTGCCCGAGCTGATCACGCACTGGGACATCATGAGTAAAAAATGGTGTGAAGAAAACCAGGCCACCAAGCCGGTGGACCGTCGCAAAGGCATTGAAAACGCGGCTTCTTTCCGCGCCAACGGCACCGGCCCTTTCATCGTCAAAGAGCGTCAGCCCAATGTGCAAACCCGTTTTGTGCGCAACCCCAATTACTGGGGCAAGATCCCTGGCAATGTGGAAGAAGTCGTCTTCTCGGTGATTGGCAACGACGCCACACGCGTGGCGGCCATGCTTTCGGGCGAATTGGACGTGATGGAGCCCGTGCCGGTGCAAGACGTGGAGCGCCTCAAAGCCAACGACAAGCTCAAAGTGCTGCAAGGCCCTGAGCTGCGCGCGATTTTCTTGGGCATGGACCAAAAGCGCGACGAGTTGCTGTACTCCAATGTCAAAGGCAAAAACCCCTTCAAAGACATCCGCGTGCGCAAAGCCTTTTACCAAGCGATTGACATCGAGACGATCAAAAGCCGCGTGATGCGCGGTGCCGCCACGCCGCTGGGCTTGATGCTGCCGCCTCAAGTCAACGGCTTTGCCCCTGACTTGGCCAAGCGCCTGCCATATGACGTGGAAGCCGCCAAAAAACTCTTGTCCGAAGCCGGCTACCCCAACGGCTTTGAAGTGAAGATGAACTGCCCGAACGACCGCTATGTGAACGACGCCGAGATCTGCCAAGCCGTGGCCGCCAACCTGGCCAAGATCGGTGTGAAGATCAACCTGGAAGCCGAAACCAAAGGCTCTTACTTTCCAAAAATCTTGAGCCGCAACACCAGCTTTTACATGCTGGGTTGGACCGCCAGCACGGTGGACGCGCACAACGTGCTCTACCCGATTTTGTCGACCCCGGGTGACGGCGGTCGCGGCCAGTTCAACCTGGGCGCTTACAGCAACCCCAAGGTGGACGAGTTGACCGACAAAGTGGCGTCTGAAACCGATCAGAAAAAGCGCAACGAGATGATCCGCGAAGCCATGAAAATTCACCAAGACGATGTGGGCCACTTGCCGCTGCATCAGCAAGCACTGAATTGGGCCTCTAAGAAAAACATCGAGTTGGTGCAGTTTCCGGACAACGGCATGGCTTGGAAATTCATCACCGTCAAACCTTGAACTTCAACCCTGAAACCTGAAGCATGCAAACACTCTGGCAACGCTGGTGGCACAGCGATTTAGGCTACAGCTTTCGCACCTCCCCGTTGGCGATGGCGGCGGCCCTGATCGCTGCGGTGTGCATTTTTTGCTCGGTGTTTGCCGGCTGGGTCTCGCCCACCAACCCGTTTGATTTGGCCACCTTGGAGTTGGCCGATTCGCGCTTGCCTCCCGCTTGGATGCAGGGCGGCTCTGCCAAATACCTGCTGGGCTCTGACGATCAAGGGCGCGACATTTTGTCGGCGTTGATTTACGGCGCACGCATCTCTTTGGTGGTCGGCGTGGCCTCGGTTCTGGTGTCGGTGATGGTGGGTGTGAGTTTGGGTTTGCTGGCGGGTTACCGGGGTGGTTGGGTCGACACGCTGCTCATGCGCTTGTGTGACGTGATGTTGTCTTTTCCACCCATCTTGGTGGCCTTGCTGATTGCCGGTGTGGGGCGGGCTCTGTTTCCGAACGCCCACGAGTCGCTGGCCTTTGGCGTGTTGATCATTTCCATCTCGCTGACCGGTTGGGTGCAATACGCCCGCACGGTGCGCGGCACCACCTTGGTGGAGCGCAACAAAGAGTATGTGCAAGCGGCGCGTGTGACGGGGGTGTCGCCCTCTCGCATCATGCTGCGGCATGTGTTGCCGAATGTGCTGGGGCCGGTGATGGTGCTGGCCACCATCCAAGTGGCCACGGCCATCATCACCGAAGCCACTTTGTCGTTCTTGGGTGTGGGCGTGCCACCCACATCGCCGTCTCTGGGCACCCTGATTCGGGTGGGCAACGACTATTTGTTTTCTGGCGAATGGTGGATCACCATTTTCCCGGGCCTGATGCTGGTGCTGATCGCCTTGTCGGTGAACTTGCTGGGCGACTGGCTGCGTGACGCGCTGAACCCGCGCCTGCGTTAACTTGAGCGTGTCTATTTCATGAGCCTTTTGCAAGTCGACAATTTGGTGGTGGAGTTTCCCAGCCGCCATGGCACGCTGCGTGCGCTGGACGGTATTTCGTTCGACATCGCACCCGGTGAAATTCTGGGCGTGGTGGGCGAGTCGGGTGCGGGCAAGTCGCTCACCGGCGCGGCCATCATTGGCCTCTTGGAGCCGCCCGGGCGCATCGCGTCGGGCAGCATCCGCTTGCACGGTCAGCGCATTGACCATTTGAACAACGACCAGATGCGGCACATCCGTGGCCGCCAAATCGGTGCGATTTTTCAGGACCCGCTGACCTCGCTGAACCCGCTGTACACCGTCGGCCGGCAGCTGGTGGAAACCATCCAAGCCCACTTGCCCGTGAGCCACGAAGAAGCGCAGCAGCGCGCGATTCGCTTGCTGCAAGACACTGGCATTCCGGCGGCGGCCGAGCGCATCGACCATTACCCGCACCAGTTCTCCGGCGGCATGCGCCAGCGGGTAGTGATCGCGCTGGCACTGGCCGCTGAGCCGCAACTGATCGTTGCCGACGAACCGACGACGGCGCTCGATGTGTCGATCCAAGCGCAGATCATTGGCCTCTTGAAAAGCATTTGCAAAGAGCGCGGCGCGGCGGTGATGCTGATCACCCACGACATGGGCGTGATCGCCGAAACCTGTGACCGCGTGGCCGTGATGTACGCCGGGCGTATCGCCGAAATCGGCCCGGTCCACCAGGTGATCAACCAAGCCGCCCACCCCTACACGGCAGGCCTGATGGCCGCCATCCCCGACATGAGCGTCGACCGTGAACGCCTGAACCAAATTGATGGCGCCATGCCGCGTCTGAACGCCATCCCCAAGGGCTGCGCCTTCAACCCGCGCTGCCCTGAAGTCTTTGAACGCTGCCGCCATGAACGCCCGGAGCTGATGCCGGCGCGCGCCACGCAAGCGGCGTGTTGGCGGGTGGAGGGCGCGGTATGAGCGACACAACCCAGCCCTTGGTGGTGGCCCACGACCTGGCCAAAACCTTTGACGTCTCAGCCCCTTGGCTCAACCGCGTGTTGGAAGGCAAACCGCGCCAACTGCTGCATGCGGTGGACGGCGTGAGTTTTGAAATCCAACGTGGCCAAACCTTGGCGCTGGTGGGCGAGTCCGGTTGCGGCAAGAGCACGGTGGCGCGTTTGCTGGTGGGCTTGTACGAGCCCACGCGCGGCGGCTTGACCTTTGACGGCCAAGACGCGCATGCGGCTTTCCAATCGCCTCAAGCCAAAGCGATGCGCCAGCGCATCCAAATGATTTTTCAAGACCCCTACGCCAGCCTGAACCCGCGCTGGACGGTCGAAGCCATCATCGGCGAGCCGCTGCACGAGCACGGCTTGATTCAAAACCCGGCCGAGTTGCAAGCCCGCGTGGCCGAACTGCTGGAGTCGGTCGGCTTGTCGGCGCTCGATATGCCCAAGTACCCGCATCAGTTCTCGGGCGGGCAACGCCAGCGCATTTCGATCGCGCGCGCCCTGGCCACCGCGCCTGAGTTTTTGGTGTGTGACGAACCCACCTCGGCGCTGGACGTGAGCGTGCAAGCCCAGGTGCTCAACATCATGAAAGACCTGCAGCGCGAGCGCGGGCTGACCTATTTGTTCATCTCGCACAACCTGGCGGTGGTGCGCCATGTGAGCGATCAGGTGGGCGTGATGTACCTGGGCCGATTGGTGGAGTTGGCCGACAAGCACAGCCTGTTCAACAACCCGCAGCACCCCTACACCCGCATGCTGCTGGACGCGATCCCGAAAATGCACGACACCGGCCGCGCCCGCACCCCGGTGCAAGGCGAAGTGCCCAATCCCTTGAATCCGCCCACCGGCTGCAGCTTTCACCCCCGCTGCCCCCAAGTCACCGAACGCTGCAAAACCGAACGGCCTGCGTGGCGGCAACTCAAGGGCATCCAGATCGCGTGTCACGAGGCGGGTTGAGCACCGTCAGGGGTGGGTTAAACACCAGCACCTCGATTCACAGCGGCCTGGGCTTCAAACTACGACCTTTGCTGAGTTCTCGCTGCGGCAATGCCGTCTTCCTTTCTGGTCACAAAATTCGTGGTTCATTGCCTCCTCGCCCTGCTTGGCAGCGCCATCTATGCGGTTCTTGTCCATCGACTCGCGATTTATGCTCCACGCTTCCTTGCCACGCACGGTCGCCCTCGCTCAGTTGCGCTTCACTTTGCTCACTGTGACCAGCTCGCAGCGGGACTTTGTGCGCCCATGCAGGGCTTACTATAAAAAACCCCACCGTGTTGCCACGGTGGGGTTTTTAGTTTCTCAATCTTCAACTGGCTTGCGCCAGCGTCAAATTAGAAGGAAGTGCGCAGACCGATGTCGATGCCTGTGCCGTTGCCAGTAGGAGCCAAGCCGGAACCGAAACCACCGTTACCGCCGTTGAAGCCGTATGTGGCGCCATTGTTGTTGGTGATTTTGGAGTAAGTACCGTAAGCAGCAGTTTTCTTGCTGAAGTTGTAGACATAACCCACAGCGAACTGGTTAGCATTTTTGCTGTCCACGTTGTTCTTGCTGTTGTTGTAAGAGACTGGAACGTAGCCGTTGCCCAATGGGATCTTAGCGCCGATAGAGTAATAAGTGTACTCAGCTGCAGCAACACCAGGAATCAAACCAGAAGCCGCGATAGCAGTCTTCAAATTGTTGGTACCGTACTTAGCGTTCACGAGTGCAACGCCGAAGTCATAAGAAGCACCGATGTTAGTTTCTTTGTCGTTCGCGCCGGCAGCAGTTGCGGAGGCAGCGTTTGTGACTTGAGCGTAAGCCAAAGCGACGTTCAAAGGACCATTGGCGTAGCCCACACGGATACCAGAGTACTCACCAGCTTTGTTTGGAGTAGTAGAGAGCTGTTCGCCTGGTGCGTAAGTGGCTTGAGCGTAAATGCCCGAACCCAAAGCAGAAGCACCATTAGCAGCGAAGCCGTACAAGTAGCTGATACCGTTGTTGGTACGTGCGCCGGTGGTAGCGTTTTGACCGCGACCAGTGATGTTAGAGCCAGCGCCCGAACCCAATGTGCCGAACGCATCAAACACGGTGTGGTTCCAGAATGTAGGTGTATAGTCACGGCCCAAACGGATCGCGCCGAGTGATGCGCTGGTCAAGTCCAATGTCTGGCGACGTGAGAACTGAACTGCAGAAGGTGCGTCCATGGTCAAAGCAGATTCCAACCAGAAGCTGGCCGACACGCCGCCGCCCATGTCTTCAGTACCTTTGAAGCCCAGTTGGCTCGAAGTGTTGCCCGAAGAGGACAATTGTGTTTTTGTCACACCGCCTTGGCTAGCGCGTTGAACGCCAGCGTCAGCGACGCCCCAGATGGTGACAGACGATTGTGCGAAGGCAGTAGTGGCGGCCAAAGCAGCCAAAGCAATCAGGGATTTTTTCATTGCAAATTTCTCCAAGGTTTAAGAAGTGCTGGAGCCACCGTAGTGGAAAACCACTGCCATTGACTCCAAACCAACCTCCGTTGAGGGAAGTTGAATCTATTGCACCAGACCGAGGCCTGATTCGCAAAGAAAATCGCAGAAAAGGGCTTTTTAACCTGTCTTTTTGTTGTCCGATTGCAACAAACTCTGTTTTTCTCGTCTGAAACGGCTTTGCGCGAAGTCAAAGCGCGGGTTTGAGCCGCAGCGCTAAACTCGCCCCATGACCACCGAAGCCCTGATCCACGCCGCCGACAGCGCCTTGCGCACCTTGTTTGCAACGCCCCGCTCGGCGCGGCCCACGCCCCTAGCGCGAGCCCAAGACATGACCGAGCCGCTGAGCGACGATGAAAAACGCTTGTCTGGCGCTTTGATGCGGGTGAACCACGTGGGCGAGGTGTGCGCCCAAGCGCTTTACACCGGCCAGGCGTTGAGCTGCCAAGACCCCGATTTGCGCCAGCAACTGGACGCCGCTTGCCGCGAAGAAACCGACCATTTGGCATGGACGGCTGAACGCTTGGCCGAGTTGGGCGAGCGCCCTTCTTTGCTGAATCCGCTGTGGTATGCCGGGGCTTTTGCCATTGGGTTTGCGGCGGGCAAGCTGGGGGGCGATCGGGTCAGCCTGGGTTTTGTGGTCGAAACCGAACGCCAGGTGGAGGCGCATTTGGCCAGTCACATGGACCTTTTGCCTGCCGGGGACGTAGCCTCACGCGCCATCGTGCAGCAAATGAAAACCGATGAAGTAGCCCACGCCCGCATGGCCGAACGCGCCGGGGCGGTGGATTTGCCCCTGCCGGTCAGAGGCCTGATGAAGCTGGCCGCCAAGGTGAT
>CANFMK010000087.1 GCA_947448325.1 Comamonadaceae bacterium | reverse complement strand
TGTGATGGTGGACGAAACCGAAAACGGCAGTCCGTTTGCCGTGCTGCGCACCCGCGAAGCCGATTTGGAAAAACACCTGGGCAACGGCAAAGAGGCTGAGATCAAAGACGCCGAGCGCGAAAAAGCACGCGAAGCGGCGATGAAGCGCTTGGAAGAAGAATCCAAAAAACCCGTGGCCGAGCGCCGCCCGCCCGAGTTTGGATCGGACAAAGATTTCCAACTCAACCAAGCGCTGAACCAACTCAAAGGCCAAGCGGTGCTGGTGAGCAAAACGCTGGCCGAGCGCAAAGAAGAGAAAAAAGACAAATAAGACCTTCAGTCTTGTCATGACCGACGACCAGCTGCTGCGCTACTCGCGCCACATCTTGCTCGATGAGCTGGGGATCGAAGGCCAGGAGCGTATTTTGGCCGCCCATGCCTTGGTCATTGGTGCCGGTGGCCTGGGCTCCCCGGTGGCTTTGTACCTGGCCAGTGCCGGGGTCGGTCACATCACCTTGGTGGATCACGACACGGTCGATGCCACCAACTTGCAACGCCAAATCGCGCACACTTTGGAGCGTGTGGGCCAACCCAAAGTCGATTCTGCGCAAGCCGCCATCCACGCCATCAACCCGGATGTGCGGGTCTCGGCCATCGCCGAGCGCGCCGACGCGGCGCTCTTAGACCGGCTGGTGGCACAGGCCGACGTGGTGCTGGACTGCTGTGACAACTTTGCCACTCGCCAAGCCGTGAACCGCGCGTGTGTGCAACACGGCAAACCCCTGGTGTCGGGCGCAGCGATTCGCATGGACGGGCAAGTGTCGGTGTTCGATCCGCGCCAAGCCGACTCCCCTTGCTACGCCTGCGTCTTTCCCCCTGAACCTGCGCCCGAAGAAACCCGCTGCGCCACCATGGGCGTATTTGCGCCGCTGGTGGGCATCATTGGCAGCGTACAAGCCGCAGAAGCCCTGAAACTGCTCAGCCACACCGGCAGCTCACTGGCTGGAAGGCTGCTCATGCTGGACGCGCGGCACATGGACTGGAACGAGGTGCGCATCGCGCAGCATGCGGATTGCCTGGTGTGCAGCAACTTGCGGGCCTGAAGGCTGCTGCATTCAAGGCGTTTGGCAGCTGCCGTGAAATTGCCGGAACACCGGCGGCGGCATGGCCGTTTCAGAGGCTGCAAACAAACCCAGATGCTGTTGCTGTGCCTGTTGCTGCAATCGGGCGTAAGGGCCTTTGCCGGTCTTGAAACGGTAGGCCCAGGCCATGCCGGTGCGTACCATCTCCGCACCTACATCGATCTCGCCGCGCCATACGCGCGCTACTTGTCGGCCATACACGTCTTCGCGCTCCCCCTGAATCTGCACACGTTGGCGCTGCGCCAGCACAATCATCGCGTCACGCGACGCTGAACCGCCAGGCTGGCAACTCTCAGGGGCATCAATGTCTTTGATTCGCACCTTGATCGGTTCCTGTTGATCGTCTAGCACCACCAGCAAGGTGTCTCCATCCATCACCCAGCTGACCCAGCCAGGGCGCACCTCGGCACTGGCCAGTCCCGCAGCCAGCCACAGGCCCGCCAGCCAAAGCGCTCGTGCGTGGATCATGACGGCGCGGGGGGTGTTCGGCCCAGACGCCGGTTGGCTTTGGGCAACACCAGCTCCCATTGACCTTGCAAGATCTTGGCTTGTCGACGCAAGCGCTCGAGCGCGTCGTCAAAGGCGGCAGCTTCGTCGTGCGAGAGCGCCGAAACCAACTGAGCGTTGATGGCCTGCACCTGGGGCATCAACACCTCATACAACTGACGGCCGGCGAGTGTCAAACTCACGCGCGCACTGCGCCGGTCATGCGGCAGGGCAATCCGCTCGATCAACCCTTTGCGCAGCAAAGCAGTGAGCGCGCGGGAGGTGCGCGCGCGGTCTCGGTGCATCCGATCAGCCAGTTCCGAGGGCAACACGCCTGCGTGCCCATACAACTGGGCCACCACGCCCCACTCACGGCGTGTGACCCCATGACTGCCCTCGCACAAGCGCACCACCATGGCCCCCGCCGCCGCTGACAATTGGCTGAGGCGATACAGCAGCAAATCATCGATGGTGGCCAGACGCTGTGAAGGACTTGGGAGCATGGCAATGAAAATCAAAAAATTCATTGTGCCATTCAGGCCGTCCTGTAGATCGCCAAAACAGCCTTGAATCCAAGGGAAAACACCATGGTTGATTGATTTGATCAATCAACCATGGCTGTCTTACAGTCTGCAGGTGTCCATCCCCCTTGTCTTGCAGACAAGGACTGATTTTTGCCCCCAGGAGACTCTCATGTACAAACATCGAAATTGGCTGGCGATAGCCGCCCTGACCGTGGCGACCACTGCCGTGCAGGCCCAGTCGGACCGTCCCATCCGACTGATGGTCGGCTTCCCGGCCGGTGGCTCGATCGATACCGTGGCCCGCGTGCTGGCCGACAAAATGAAGGACGATTTGCACCAACCAGTGGTGGTGGAAAACAAACCCGGCGCGGGCGGCCGCTTGGCGGCGGAGTTGCTTAAAAACGCCGCGCCCGACAGCGGCACCTACATGATCACACCCGTGGTGGTGCCGGTGCTCGCGCCACTCGTGTTCAACAAACTCAACTACAACCCCCAGACTGACTTCACACCCGTGGGACATGTCTGTAACTTTGGCTTTGGGCTGTCGGTGAAGGCCGATCATCCGGCCAAGAACGTGGGAGAGTTGATCACCTGGTTCAAGAACAATCCGCAAAAAGCCAGTTTTGGCTCCCCAGCGGCCGGAAGCCTGCCTCACTTTTTTGGCTTGTTGCTTGGCCGTGAAGCCAAGGTGGACGTGATTCATGTCGCTTACAACGGTGGCGCTCCGCTGCAGACCGCGGTCATTGGCGACCAGGTGCCTGCGGGCATCGACGTGGTACTGGAATGGTTGCAAAACCACAAGGCGGGCAAAGTTCGCGTGATTGCCACCTCGGGCACCGCGCGCAGTCGGGCCTTGCCGGATGTTCCTACTTTCCGTGAGCAGGGCTACCCCAACATTGTCGGCGGTGGCTGGTTTGCGATATACGCCCCCGCCAAGGCCCCAGCAGCCGAAGTTGAGCGTGTGAATCGCGCTTTAAACAAAGCCCTGGCGATGACCGATGTGAATGAAAAATTTTTGAGCCTGGGCTTGGAAACAGGCGGTGGCTCGCCCGCTGACCTGAGTAAATTGATGGAATCGGACACCCAACGCTGGGGCCCCGTGGTCAAAGCCTCGGGCTTCAAGGCAGACTGAGTTTCAGCGCCTGCCCGCAGAACGCACCTCCTTTCAAAGAAACAACCCATCGATGTCGAGCTACCTGAGTCCAGAATTCATTCATGAAAGCTGGTACGTGGCCGCCTGGGATCACGAGGTCACGCCAGACAAGAAGCTGGCGCGCACCTTGCTCGGTCAGCCCGTGCTGCTGTACCGCGACACGCAAGGTCAGGTGGTGGCACTCGCCGACAAGTGCTGTCACCGTGCAGCGCCCTTGTCTCACGGAAGGCAAGAAGGCGATGCCGTGCGTTGCCTTTACCACGGTATGAAGTTCGACCGCAGCGGTCAATGCATCGAGATTCCTGGGCAAGCGCAGATACCAGCCAAAGCCTGCGTGCGCAGTTATCCAACGGTGGAAAAGGACTGTTTCATCTGGATCTGGATGGGTCAAGCGCAAAACGCCGACCCAGCCCACATCCTGGACTTTTTCTGGCATGACCACGCAGATTGGCGCATGAAGCCTGGCTACATCCATTACCAAGCGCATTACCAACTGGTGGTGGACAACCTGCTCGATTTTTCACACCTGTCCTTTGTGCATCCCACCACTCTGGGCACAGCGTCCAACGCCCAGGTGCGCGCCGAGGTGGACCGCACTGATGATGGTGGCTTGCGCATCACGCGCTGGTACCTCAACGATGAGATGTCGCCTAACCACAAGCGGGTCGCACAGTTCGAAGGCCCGGTCGACCGTTGGCAAATTTACCAATGGCACGCGCCCGCTTTCTTGCGCATGGATGCAGGTTCAGCCCCTGCAGGAACGGGCGCTCCCGAAGGACGCATCGATCTACGAGCCATGAAGTTTCGCCACACCTCGGTGCAGACCCCTGAAACACTGGGCACCACGCACTACTTCTTCTGTCAGGCGCGTAACTTCGCCCTGGATAACGCGGGCATGACCGAGGCCATTTTCCAAGACGTCTGCACCGCCTTTGGTGAAGACCGCAGCATGATCGAAGGGCAGCAGCGCATCCTGGACACAGACCCGAACTTCCAGCCGGTGGCCACCGCCCACGACATGGGATTGAACCAAGCCCGCTTCATCCTGCAGCGCCGCTTGCAAATGGAACAAACCGCAGGACAAGGTACATCTGAATGAACACCCCTCCATCTCCTGCTTTACGCCTGCAGGGCAAGGCGGCCATCATCACCGGGGCAGCCAGCGGTTTTGGCCGTGCCACCGCCCAGAGCTTTGCGCGCGAGGGGGCACTGGTGGTCGTGGCTGATTTGCAGTCTGGACCCGGTCTAGCCTTGGTGAGCGAATTGCAGCAGCAGGGGCATCAGGCCTTGTTCGTACAGTGCGACGTGTCACTTGAAGACAGTGTGCAGGCACTGGTACAAACGACCATCGCGGCTTTTGGCCAACTGGATGTGGTGGTCAACAACGCAGGCACCACGCATCGCAACAAACCGGCGCTGGCGGTGACCAGTCAAGAATTCGATCGCATGTTCGCGGTGAACGTCAAAAGCCTGTACTGGATGGCTCAGGCTGCTGTGCCCCACCTGAAATCCTCCAAGGGCTGTATGGTCAATGTCGCCTCGACCACTGGCGTGCGGCCTGGTCCAGGGTTGACTTGGTACAGTGCCAGCAAGGCCGCCATGATCAATTTGACCAAGGGTTTGGCCCTGGAGTTAGCGCGCGAGCAAATCCGCGTCAACGCCGTATGCCCGATGATTGGCGAGACCGCCATGCTCGAGCAGTTCATGGGCATGCCTGATACCCCTGAAAACCGCCAACGCTTTTTGGCACGCATTCCCCTAGGTCGCTTCACCCGTCCAGAAGACGTGGCGGAAGCCGTGGTCTACCTGGCCAGTGACGCGGCCAGTTTTCTCACCGGGGTCTGCTTGGATGTGGATGGTGGGCGCAACATCTGATTTCTTTTTTTCAACCGTCCATGACCAAAATCTTCAACTTCAACGCCTCTGTCTGGCGCCCTTGGGTTGGCGCACTATTGCTAGGATGCGCAGCCAACCTGATCTCAAGCACCAGCGCCCAAGCCCAAACCTACCCCAGCAAACCCATCCGTTTCGTCAACAATTTCCCGCCCGGCGGACCGTCTGACTTTTTGGCCCGCACCGTGGGCGAAGCCATCACCACCGCCTTCAAGCAGCCCGTGGTCACCGAAAACAAAGCCGGCGCCGGCGGCAATATCGGCGCCGATCTGGTGGCCAAAAGCCCGGCCGATGGTTACACCGTGCTGTTTGGCATTGACACCGCCTTCACGGTCAATCCGTCGATTTACAAGGGCATGCCTTTCAAGCCGAGCGACTTCAAACCCATCATGGTGATGGTCTCTTCGGGCTTGTTGGTGGGCGCGAACCCTGCGACCGGATTCAAGAGCATGAAAGACCTGATCGCTCAGGGCAAGGGCAAGGGCCTGAACTTCAGCAGCGGCGGCAGCGGCAGCCCAGGCCACTTGGCCGCTGAAATTTTCATGGACGCCGCCGGCATCCAAATCCAGCACGTGCCCTACAAAGGCAACACGCCCGCCGTTTTGGCGGTGCTGTCGGGCGAGGTGGACGCCGGGGTTTTGGCCACGCCCGGCATGCTGCCGCATGTGAAAGCCGGCAAGATCACGCCGCTGGCGGTGACCAGCCGCCAACGTTCGCGCTCGGCTCCTGAGGTGCCCACCGTGAGCGAGTTGGGCCTGAAAGATTTGGAGTTGGAAGTGCTGTACATCGCCATGGTGCCTGCCGCCACGCCCGAACCGGTGGTGCAGGTGCTGCAAAAAGCGTTCACCGAGGCTTTGAAGCGACCCGACACGCAAGCCCAATTGGCCAGCATGGATTTGTTTTACGAAGGCCTCACCGGTGCCGATGCCGCCAAGCGCCTGAGCGATTTGGCGCAGCGTTATGCGCGCACCATCCAGTCCACCGGCATGAAAGTCGAATGAGCGCCATGAGCACATCTACCGCACCGCGTCCCAACATCATCTTCATCGTCGCCGACGACCTGGGTTTTGCCGACCTGGGGTGCTACGGCGGGCGCGACGCGCAGTTTGGCCCGGTCTCCCCAGTGATCGATCAACTGGCTGCCAACGGCCTAAAGTTCACCGACGGTTACGCCAACTCGCCGGTCTGTTCACCCACCCGCTTTGCGTTGATGACGGCGCGCTACCAGTACCGCTTGCGCGGCGCCGCTGAAGAGCCCATCAACAGCCGCGCGCGGCACAGCACCACCTTGGGCCTGCCCACCTCGCACCCCACCCTGCCCTCCCAGCTCCAAGCCGTGGGCTACCGCACCGCGCTGATCGGCAAATGGCACCTGGGTTACCCCCCCACTTTCGGGCCCTTGCGTTCGGGGTATGACGAATTTTTCGGGCCCATGGCCGGCGGCGTGGACTACTTCACCCATTGCGCGTCCAGCGGCGCGCATGATTTATGGGTTGGCGAAGAAGAACAAGCGCACGAAGGCTATTTGACCGATTTGATATCACGCAAGGGCGTTGATTTTGTCGAGCGCATGGCACAGGGCGAGCGCGCCAACGACCCCTTCTTTTTGAGCCTGCACTACACCGCGCCGCACTGGCCGTGGGAAACCCGCGAAGACCATGCGCGGGCAGCCGAGGTCAAAGACAATCTCTTTCACCTGCATGGGGGCAACATCCACACCTACCAGCGCATGATCCACCACATGGACGAGGGCATTGGCTGGGTGGTCGATGTGCTGAAAAAAACCGGCCAACTCGACAACACCTTGATCGTCTTCACCAGCGACAACGGCGGCGAACGCTTCAGCGACAACTGGCCCTTGGTGGGCGGCAAGATGGACTTGACCGAAGGCGGCATTCGGGTGCCGTGGATTGCCCATTGGCCTGCAGGCATCGCGCCTGGTGGCGTCAGCGCGCAGCACTGCATGACCATGGACTGGTCGGCCACGATGATGGAACTGGGTGGTGCCCAGGCCGATCCTGACTACCCACTGGACGGCGTCTCGCTGTGCGAGGTGCTGCGCCACCCCGAGCACACTTTTGCGCGCCCCATGCACTGGCGCATGAACCACCGAGGGCAACGCGCCATGCGCCTTGGCGACTGGAAGTACCTGCGGGTCGACGGCCACGATTACCTGTTCAATATTCCGGACGACGCGCGTGAACGCGCCAGCCATGCGGGGCGGCAACCCGAGCGGCTGCAAGCGATGCGTGAACAGTGGGAAGCCTGGAACGCCAGCATGCCCGCCATTCCCGAGGACGCCACCATCAGCTTGGGTTACTCGGTCAAAGACATGCCCCAGCGTTGACAGCCGGTACCCTGCACTGCAGCGACAATCAGGCATGGCTTCAATGCAACGCTTTTTGACTTTCCGGGACTGGCCGCGACTCACGCCGGAATTGGCGCGCATCGAAGTGCTGGCCGGCTTGACGGTGGCACTCGTGATGATTCCCCAAGCCGTGGCCTATGCCGGTCTGGCGGGCATGCCCTTGGTCACGGGGCTTTACACCTGCTTGGTGCCGGCCCTGCTGGCGGTGCTTTTGGGCAGCGCCAACCGTTTGTCGGTCGGGCCTGCGGCCCTGACCTGCGTGCTGATTGGCGCGTCACTGACGGGGCTGGCCGAACCGGGCTCGGCTGAGTGGGTGTCCTTGGCCGTGTGGTTGTCCTTGTTGTCTGGCGGCATTCAGCTGCTTTTGGGTTTGGGCAGTTATGGCTGGCTGATCAACCTGATCAGCTCGCCCATCATGATGGGCTTTACCCAAGCGGCTTCTTTGTTGATCATGGCCTCGCAAGTGCCCGCCTTGCTGGGCGTGTCGTCGTGGGACCAAGCTGCCAGCACCTGGCCGGTGTGGCTCACCGCCTGGCCCGCTTGGTTTGGCGTCGGCAGCCTGCTGCTTTTGTTCGGCTTGCGCCGCAGCCTGCCGCGCTGGCCCGGGGTGATGATCGTCATGAGCGCGGCATCTGTGCTGGGTTATGCCATCGGCTATGCGCAACACGGCAGCGTGATCGGCTTGTTGCCCTCGGGCTTGCCTGATGTGTACTGGCCCCATTGGCCAGGCTGGGCATTGTTGAACCAGTTGTGGGTGCCCGCCATGGTGATTGCCCTGGTGAGTTTTTTAGAAACCGCCTCCAGCGCCCGCATCGAATGCCAACGCGATGGCCGCCGCTGGGACGACAGCACCGAGTTGTTCAGCCAAGGCGTGGCCAAACTGGCCTCGGCTTTGTCAGGCAGCTTTCCCACCAGCACCTCGTTCTCGCGTTCCGCCCTGATGCTGTACGCCGGGGCCCGCTCGGGTTGGGCCGTGGTGTTCTCGATCGGTTTTGTGTTGCTGGCTTTGCTGCTGTTCATGCCCGCTTTGCAGTTTGTGCCCAAGGCCGTGATGGCGGCGGCCGTCATTGTGGCCGTTTCCAATTTGTTTCAACCCAAGCAGTTTTTGCGCTTGTGGCAAATTGACCGGGCTGAGACCTTCACGGCAGCAGTGACCTTTGCCATCACCTTGCTCACCGCACCGCGCATTTACTGGGGCGTTCTCACCGGTGTGGTGGTGGGACTGTCACACTTTTTGCACACCCGACTGCACCCGCGCATCATCGAAGTGGGTCTGCACCCAGATGGTTCTTTGCGCGACCGTCACTTGCTGCAACTGCCTGCACTGGCGCCCCATGTATACGCCTTGCGCATGGACGCCGAACTCGACTTTGCCGCCGCCAGCGCCTTTGAACGCACCCTCATCGATCATGTGGCCAGCCACCCTGAGGTTCAGCATGTGTGCCTGTTTGCGCACCCCATCAACCGCATCGATGTCACCGGTGTGGAGACCTTTGGACAATTGCACCAGCAATTGATCCGCAGGGGTATCACGCTGCACATCAGTGGCCTCAAATTGCCCGTTCTCAACGCCTTGCAAAAAGCGGGACAATTGCAAGCCAGCCCTCACCTGCGGCTGTACCGAACCGATGCAGAAGCCATCAAGGCCTTGGGACAATTGCGCGAGGACCCAGCCGATATGGGCGCTGCGGTCATCTGAGTCCATCAAACCACCCAAGTTGTTCAGGGGCACTTCAAGCTCTGGCGACTTCAAGCTCTGGCGAAGAAGTTACAAACGTTCAGAACTGACGATCCAACCCTCCAAGGGGTCAAACTCAGGCAGACCGTAGCCCGTGGGTGTGGGGTGGTGAAGGTGTTGGTGAGCGGCCCAAGCCGCTTGCATCAAACACAGGGTGGCATCCAAAGCGTCGCCTGAAGGATCTTGCACCAGTTGCTCCGACAAGACCGTGCTCAATTTCAAACGCAGTGCCAATCGGGTTTGGCCGCGCTCCAGGGCGCTGAGCACATCTTTGCGCGCCAGCAGGCGCTCGGGCGTTTGTTTGGCTTTGTCGTCACTTTTGTAGCTGCGCGGGCCCAAGATCTCACGTGCGAGCAAGCCCGGATAGGCTTCCAAAGCGACTTTGCCCGGATCGCCCGGGTGCAAACCAGGAAATGACGCGCCAGCCTGCAGGAGCAAGGGAACGCCGGCGTGCAACATGAAAGCCACGGGCGGATTGACCCATTTCATGGACGGACTGGAACCCGCGGGACCATCGGTTTGCCGGTGGGCAAACTTGCCGCCTACCGGCCTGGCATTGCAAAAAGCGGCAAATTCATCACGAATGGTCTCGCGGCTCAAGCTGGCGTAGTGCTGCATACACGCCGCCCACTCCACAGGCCAGCCCAAGGTTTGCACCAGCTCACGCGGCAGGCCAAAGGGCAAATCAAAGCCGCCCACCCAGCTGTGGGGTTCGGCCAGCCAATGGCCAAACTCGGGCAAAGATGTGAAAGTGCGCAGTTGCAGGAGTCGCACCTGGCCAGGCTGTGCATCGCCAAGGGCTAAAACAATGGGTTTGCGCTTGCTGGGGCGACTGGAGAAGTCGCAGCCGATCAGGTTCATGGTGCACACCGCCAAGAGGGCGTCTCGCCTGCAAAATAATCGGGATCTGACCCCAATAAAATCAGGTGCGGCCGATGATGGAGGCGGTGACCATCAGCTCTTCGAGCAAGGCCAGGGAGACTTTGCCTGAGACGTTGTAGGGGTCGAGTTCAGCCCGTTCGGAGTATTTGAGCAAGATGTTGGTGTTCACGCGCGAAGCGTCGACCTGGCCCATGGTCCAGCCGCCAAAGCGGCGTTCGCTGATCTCTTCGTAGTGCAGCAACACCACTTCTTTGTGCCGTGCATCTTTCTGAATATGGCCATACAAGTCACTCACCGCAGTGCGCCCGCCTTCAATGGCCTGCAAAAAGATGCCACCGCCGTAGCACAGGATGCCGGTGATGCCGCTGGTCGGGTTGAACTGACGCGACTGGTTGAGAATGGATTCAATGGTCTCCGCGCGGGTGTCCACAGCGCGGCTGGCGTAAAGCAGGCGTACCAACATGGTCAGTTCTTTCCAGGAATAAGAGACAAAAACTCGCGGCGCAGGTTCGGGTCTTTGAGAAAGGCACCGCGCATGACCGAGTTGATCATTTTGCTGTCCATGTCTTTGACGCCGCGCCAGCCCATACAAAAATGGCTGGCCTCCATGACGATAGCCAAACCGTCAGGCTGCGTCTTGCGCTGGATCAAGTCGGCCAACTGCACCACGGCTTCTTCTTGAATTTGCGGGCGACCCATGATCCATTCGGCCAAACGCGCGTATTTGGACAGGCCGATCACATTGGTGTGCTCGTTGGGCATCACGCCAATCCAAATCTTGCCAATCACAGGGCAAAAGTGGTGGCTGCAAGCGCTGCGCACGGTGATGGGGCCCACAATCATCAGCTCATTGAGGCGCTCGGCGTTGGGGAATTCGGTGATCTCGGGGGCGGTGACGTAACGACCTTTGAAAACCTCTTTAAGGTACATCTTGGCTACGCGCCGTGCCGTGTCGTTGGTGTTGTGGTCATGCGCGGTATCAATCACCATGCTGTCCAACACCCCCTTCATTTTGTCGGTCACCTCGTCCAGTAATAGATCGAGTTCGCCGGGTTCGATGAAATCGGCGATGTTGTCATTGGCGTTGTAGCGCTTGCGAGCCGCCGTGATCCGTTCACGGATCTTGACGGACATGGGCGTGCCATGGTCTTGCAAAGAGACGGCTTGTGAAGCTTTCATGGCTTGCTGACATTCTTGAACATGGCCGCCATCCTACCAGCGATTGATAGTACCCCGGGGGTTGGGGGCAATGACCATTCAAGCCGCTGTCAATAGCGTTTGCCGGTCAAAAACAGCGCCAGACGCATAAAGCCGTAGGCGACCCAGTCCAGCGCCCGCTGGATGCGTGGCCGTCTGGCAAACACTGCGGCTGAAATCTGCGCGCTCTCCTCGGCCATGGCGCGCACCAAGCGATCATGCAGTTGTTGTGCAAATGGGCCGTCGGCCACCACCACATTGGCTTCGCGAGCCATCAACAAACTCAAAGGGTCTAGATTGGACGAACCGACTGTGGCCCACGGTCGGTCATGGTGGGCATCGATGACGGCTACTTTGGCATGTAAAAAACTGGCGGTGTATTCATGAATTTCGACACCGGCCGCCAACAAGGCGCTGTAGACCGGGCGGAACACATGGAATTTCATAAAGGATTCGTAGCGCCCTTGCAGCAACAAGCGCACCCGCACACCACGACCCGCGGCATGGATCAGTGCGCGCCGCACTTTGCGTCCCGGCACAAAATACGCATTGGCAATCACAATTTCGTGGCGCGCCAAGCCAATGGCTTTGCAATAGGCTTTTTCGATCTGCCCGCGATGCCGCCAGTTGTCGCGCAGCAACAATCCTGCACGGGCCACCCGATATGGGCTCGCTTCGCTCTCTGGGGGATCGGTCCAGGGCAAATGCAAACCTGCCGCTTTGAAGGAACTGAACGC
>CANFMK010000086.1 GCA_947448325.1 Comamonadaceae bacterium | reverse complement strand
TGCTATGCTGGCGGGCATGAAAAGCCTGTTTCACTTCGCCTTCAATGTCACCGACCTGCATGAAGCGCGTCGCTTTTACGGCGGCGTGCTGGGCTGCCAAGAAGGCCGCAGCACTGACACGTGGGTGGATTTCGATTTTTTCGGCCACCAAATCTCCATGCACCTGGGCACGCCTTTCCCGACAGCGCCTACGGGCCACGTGGGTGAGCATTTGGTGCCCATGCCGCACTTCGGTTTGATTTTGCAGCGCGCCGATTGGCAGGCACTGGCCGATCGCTTAAAGGTGGCAGGCGCGGCGTTTGTGATTGCGCCGCATCTGCGTTTTGCCGGTCAGCCCGGCGAGCAGTGGACCATGTTTTTCCTCGACCCCTTTGGCAATCCGATCGAGGTCAAGGGTTTTGAGTCGCTGGCGACGGTTTACGCCAGCTGAACGATCTTCTGCTCAATCGCACCAAACAGGCTCGCGCCGTTGGGGCCTTTGACTTCAATGCGGATGGTGTCGCCAAACTTCATGAACTCGGTGCTGGGTTGACCGTCCAAAATAGTTTCAATGGCGCGCTTTTCGGCGATGCAGCTGTAGCCCTTGGGCCACTCTTTGTGGCCATTCACGTCCACACTCTTGTTGCTCACCGTGCCGCTGCCGACCACCGAGCCTGCGCGCACATTGCGGGTTTTGCACATGTGCGCGATCAGTTGCCCAAAGTGAAACGTCATCTCTGGCCCAGCCTCGCACAAGCCCACTTTGCGGCCGTTCCAGGTGGACTGCACTGTCAGATTCAAGCGGCCGTGATCCCAAGCCTCTCCCAACTCGTCCAGCGTGACCGCCACCGGACTGAAAGCGGTGGCTGGCTTGGCTTGGAAAAAGCCAAAGCCCTTGGCCAACTCACTGGGAATCAGATTGCGCAAACTCACGTCGTTGGCGATCATCACCAGGCGTATGCCCTCCAGCGCTTCGTCCGCGCGGGTGGCCATGGGGATGTCCCCGGTGATCACCGCGATTTCGGCTTCAAAGTCGATGCCATAGGCTTCGTCCCGGCACACCACGTCGTCGCAAGGCCCAATGAAGTCATCGCTGCCGCCTTGGTACATCAGCGGATCTTCGTAAAAGCTCTGCGGCACCTCAGACTGTCGCGCCGCACGCACCAACTCCACATGGTTCAAATAGGCCGAACCGTCCGCCCACTGGTAAGCGCGCGGCAAAGGGGCCATGCACTGCTGGGGGTCAAATGGGAACGCGTGTCGCGCCTTGCCGCTGTTCAATGCCTGGTAGAGGTCCTCCAATTGCGGAGAAATGAAATTCCAATCGTCCAGCACTTGCTGCATGCGGGTGGCGATGCCGGTCGCATAATGGGCGGTGGTCAAATCGCGGGACACCACGACCAATTGTCCGTCGCGTGAACCGTCTTTGTAAGTGGCTAATTTCATGGCAGGGTGGTTTCTTGAGAAGGGAATCCGCTACAGTGGAGCCCACGCCGCAGATTACGCATTGTTAAACTGATTTAACTAAACGAAACCACATTCTAGTCGACATGGTCACTCCAAGCAGCCCCACCCCTGACAAGGAACGCGCCGGCATTCAATCGGTCGAAGTGGGTTTTGCCCTGCTGGATGTCCTGTCCAGCGCAGCTGCCCCCCTGATGCTGCGCGACCTGGCGGGCGCAGCCGGAATGAGCGCCGCCAAAGCGCACCGTTATTTGGTGAGTTTTCAGCGCCTGGGCTTGGTGGTGCAAGACACCTCCAACACCCGCTACGAACTGGGTCCGGCCACATTGCGCTTGGGTTTGTCGACCTTGTCGCGACTCGATGCCGTCAAGATGGCGCGCGAGCGTTTGCCCGCCTTGATGGACGCCGTGGGCCACACCTTGGCGCTGGCGGTCTGGGGCAATCGCGGTCCCACCCTGGTGCACTGGCAAGAGTCGCCTTTGTCGGTGTCGGTGAATTTGCGCCTGGGCGATGTCATGCCCTTGTTGTCATCGGCCACAGGTCGCTGCTTCACGGCTTTTTTAAACCCCGAAGGCCAGTTGGACAAACTCACCCCTTTGCTCAAAGATGAAATGGCTTTGGCCCACAAGCTCGGTCGCGCCGACGTGCCCGCCACCCTGGCGGCGGTGAAAGCTTTGCAAACCGAAACCCGCCAGCAAGGCTTGGGCCGGGTGGTGAACGTGTTACTGCCCGGGGTCTCGGGCCTGTGCGCCCCGGTGTTCGATGCCGACCAGCATTTGGCGCTGGGCGTGGTGGCGCTGGGTTCGTCTGCCAGCTTCGATGCCGATCTGAAAGGGCCCGTGGTGCAAGCGCTGCTGCAGATGACGCGCCAGCTTTCGCAAGATCTGGGCTGCCGGGCTTGAAATGACCCACCCGCGTTGATGCATGAGCACGCTACGCCACGGGCCTTCTCGCGCCACGCTCGCGCTGTTCACCGCTGGCGTAGTTGCGGCGCACCTGGCCTTGCTGCTCATCGGGCCTGATGCCTTGCACGTCTCGCTGGGCGCGCCCATTGCGAGCGTGCACACGTTGCAAACCCGCACCCTGGTGCCGCCTCACGTGAGGGCAGCACCCAGCGCGAAGCCGCCGGTCCAACGCGCTGCGCCAAAGGTCCTGGCCCAAGAAACGCCCGAACCCACACCCGCATCGAACACAGAAAAGTCAGAGCCCGCGCAAGCAATTGCCAACGAAGCCGAACCCGCCACCACAAGCGCCGAGGCCCAGAGCCCGACTGCAGTCACCCCACCCGCCAAAGAGGCCACGTCCCCGAGCGAGCTCTCACCACCCGAGCCCCTGGGATTGGCGGTGGGCGCCCTGCCGCCCTCGACGCTGATCAGCTACAAACTCACGGGGCAGGAAAGAGGTTTGACTTACTACGCCAACGGCGAGTTGCGCTGGCAGCACAATCCCACAAACTATGAAGCCAGCTTGACCATCAAGGCCTTTTTGATCGGTTCACGCGTCTTTTCCAGCGTGGGCACCGTCGGCCCCCAGGGCTTGATGCCGCTGCGCCATGGGGACAAGTGGCGCGGCGAGAAAGCCACCCACTTTGATGCGCCCAACCACCGCATTCTCTTCAGCAACAACAAGCCCAGTGCGGACTTGCAGCCGGGCGCGCAAGACCAAGTGAGTCTCTACGTCCAATTGGCGGCCGCCATGGCCGGCGAGCCGGAGCGCTATAAAACGGGCAGCAGCGTCAGCATCCAAACCGCGACCATCAACGATGCCGTGCCATGGACTTTGACTCTGCAATCCGAAGAAGCCTTGCAAATCGACGGCAAGCCGGTCACAACCACCAAATGGGTGTGCCTGCCCAGGGGCAAATACGACACCCAAGTGGAGCTGTGGTTGTCACGGGCGCATGCCTGGATGCCGGTGCGCATACGCATCACCCAAGTCAGCGGCAGCTTCATTGACATGACGCTGGACGGCATCCAGCCCTTGGCACCCTTGGCCAGCACCCCTGGCGCCAACTGAATACCCTCACAGACTTGAAATATTCTGCGTTGGACGCAACTGGAGTGCTCAAAGTTGAGTGAGAATGACACCATGAACCTGCTTTACGAATCTGATTCTTTCACCGTGATGCACATGCTGGCCAACGCCGAAAACGAGGCCACGCCCATCCAAGGCCACGTGCTGGAACGCCATGGTTTTGAAATCGTGGACAAACGTTCGGGCAAAGAGGTTTACCTGGATGGCTCGTGGGCCGAGATGTTCCAGCAGCACATCCATGCTTGGCAGTTGCAGACCCCCACCCAAGAAGAAGTGGAAGACACCCTGGAGAGCTACGCCGGATTGGCGCAGCAACCCGTGATCGTCCACTGAAGAAGCACTGACGGTTCAATCAGGCGGTTGGTTCTCCACCCAGCGGTGGTACAGGGGCGAGACCAGCATCAAGACCGCCACCAGTCGGCAAACCTGGAACGCCGTCACCACCGGCACCCCCAATTCGAGCACCTTGGCTGTGATGGCCATTTCGGCAATGCCACCGGGCGCGGTGCCCAAAATCATAGTGGCCGGATGCAAACCCGTGGCCTCGGCCAAGACCCAGCCCAGCCCGGCGGCAGCCAACATCATGCTCAGCGAACCCACCAACACGGACAACATCCATTGCGGGGCGGTGCGGATGAACTCTTTCTGAAACCGCACGCCCAAACTGATGCCAATGACCAACTGCGCCGCGTTCGACAGCTCCTTGGGCACGGCTGACCATTGTTGACCGGACAAGGTCAAGCCCATGGACACCAGCATGGCCCCCATGAACCACGGATTGGTGCGCTTGAGCCAACGCATGACCAGCGCACCCCCTCCGGTGACCATGGCCAGCCATAGCAAACCCGGCCATTGCGCCTCACGGGGGCCCGGCAACAAAGCGGTGTTCACATGCAAACCCCAATGCGCTTGAAACCACTGCATGCCAAAGGGCAACAAAATCACCACCAACAACAGTCTCAGGCTGTGTGCGGCGGCCACCAAATCGGTCCGGGCGCCCGCGCGTTCAGCCAACAAAGTCATTTCAGAGGCGCCGCCGATGGCGCCGGAAAAGTAGCTGGTGGCGCGCACCGCATTGGCATGATGCGGATCCAAGCCTTGCATCAACTGATCCGCGTGCCGGTGATGCAACCACAGGCCAAAGCCATAGCCCAGCGCCAAGGCCCACACAATGCCCAGCACAATCGCCCACCACAGGCTCAAGACCAGTTCGCCCACTTGCGGTGTGAAATACAAACCCAGCGCGGTACCGATGACCCATTGGCCGGCATTGCGCAATTCGTCAGCGCTGCGCGTAGGCCAGCCGGCCAAAGAGCAGGCAGCGGTGGCCAGCATGGGGCCGATCATCCACGGTATGGGTGTACGCAACCATTGGCACAGCCAGGCTGCGCACAAGGCCACACACAGCGTCAACGCGATCTGCAGCGCGTGACGCAAATTCAGGCGTGGCTCCTCCTGCGATGCCACTCAAGCGTGGCGGCGAATGCTGTCGGCCAGCGTCCCCACCATCTGCGCGATCTGACTCTCGGTCACCGTGAAAGCTGGGCACAGCACCAGGTTGTCACCGGCAGCGCGCACCAAGACACCGTGGTGATAGCAGTCCAAGAAAATATTGAACGCCCTTTTGCCAGGTGCCCCCGCCATCGGAGCCAACTCCACCGCGCCAGCCAAGCCCAAGGTGCGGATGCCGATCACATTGGGCAAGCCTTTGAAGGCGGCATGCATGGCATCGCCCAAAACCGGGCCCATGGTGGCGGCTCGGGCAAACAGCGCTTCTTCTTTGAACAGGTTCAGCGTCGCGACAGCCGCGGCGCAGGCCACCGGGTGACCAGAGTAGGTGTAGCCGTGGAAGAACTCGATCACATGCTCGGGCGCACCGGCGTTCATCATGCCCTCGTACAAGAAGTCGCGGCAGATCACGCCGCCCAAAGGAATCACGCCATTGGTGACGCCTTTTGCGAAGTTGATCATGTCCGGCACCACGCCGTAATAGTCGGCCGCAAAGTTCGTTCCCATGCGGCCAAAACCGGAGATGACCTCGTCAAAAATCAGCAAAATGCCGTGCTTGTCGCAGATCTCGCGCAGGCGCTTCAGATACCCCTGCGGCGGCAAATACCAACCCGCAGAACCGGCCACTGGTTCAACAATGATGGCCGCCACGTTGCTCGGGTCGTGCAGCGCCAAGATGCGGTTTTCCAATTCCAGCAACGGGTCTTCTTTCCAAACCGGTTCTTGGTTGTGGATGTAGGCGTTGTCCACCGGGTCGTGGATGAAGCGCATGTGGTCCACACGCGGCAGCAATTGCGCGCCGTACACCTTGCGGTTGGCAGGCAAGCCGCCCACACTCATGCCACCAAAGTTCACGCCGTGATAACCTTTTTCCCGGCCAATGAAAATGTTGCGATGGCCCTCACCACGGGCACGGTGGTAGGCCAGCGCCACTTTCAAAGAGGTGTCAGCCGCCTCCGACCCAGAACTGCAAAACAGCACTTTGTTCAGGTCACCCGGTGCCAGCTCGGCAATCATGGCTGCGGCTTCAAAGGCCTTGTCGTTGCTGACTTGAAAAGCGGTGGCGTAGTCCAGTGTGTCCAGCTGCTTTTTGATGGCCTCGTTGATGGGAGGGCGGTTATGACCGGCCGTGACGCACCACAGGCTGGAAATGCCGTCCAGGATTTTTTGTCCGTCGTGGGTGGTGAAGTTCAGACCCTCGGCGGCCACCACCACGCGGGGATCTGTGCGGAACTGACGGTTGCCCGTGAACGGCAACCACTGGTGGTCCATATTGAAGCGAGGCTGTGTCATATGTCCTTCCGGGAATGGGTGGAGGGATTGCGAACCCCTTACAACTTTCAGTGTAAATCCTCAGCCGCATCAGGGCAAATGCGCTCGGCGTGAACGGGTCACGTGGCTGACATGGGCCTGATGTGTCGTGCGCCCGGCACATTGGCCGCGCAACTGGCTTGGCCTACAATCCAAAAGTCTTCATTTCATGCCGCCGCGCCGCGCATGCCCCTGCGACAATCAGCGACCATGAACCACGCCTACATCCTCACGCTTTCTTGCCCCGACCGCACTGGCATCGTGCACGCCGTTTCAGGTTTCTTGTTGGAACGCGGCGGCAACATCGAAGAAGCGGCGCAGTACAACGACCCAGCAACCGGCCTGTTCTTCATGCGGGTGCAGTTCGCCTGCGACCAGGTCGCGCAAGACGATTTGCGCAACCAATTGACGACTTTCGCTCAGCCTTTTGCCATGGTCTGGCATTTGCACGCCACGACACAACCCATGCGCACGGTGATCATGGTCAGCAAAGAAGGCCATTGCCTCAACGACTTGTTGTTTCGCTGGAAAAGCGGTTTATTGCCGCTGGACATTCGTGCCATCGTCAGCAACCACCGCGAGTTTTACCAACTGGCGGCCAGCTACAACGTGCCGTTTCACCACATCCCGGTCACGGCCGCCACCAAAGCGCAGGCCGAGGCCAAGCAATACGAGATCATCCAAGCCGAAGGCGCAGAATTGGTGGTGCTGGCGCGCTACATGCAAATTTTGAGTGACGATCTGTGCCGCAAACTGCAAGGTCGGGCCATCAACATCCACCATTCGTTCTTGCCCAGCTTCAAGGGCGCCAAGCCGTACTATCAAGCGCACGAGCGTGGCGTGAAACTGATCGGCGCCACCGCGCATTACGTCACCGCCGATCTGGACGAAGGCCCCATCATCGAACAAGACGTGGCGCGTGTCGACCACAGTAAAACTGTGGAAGACCTGACCACCCAAGGGCGCGACACTGAAAGCCAAGTACTGGCGCGCGCCGTCAAATGGCACAGTGAGCACCGGGTGCTGCTGAACGGCCACAAAACCGTCATCTTCAAATAAGCAGGTTCATGACATCGCGCATCCCGCCCATCCAATGCCTGCTGACCTTTGAGGCCTTGGCGCGGTTGCGCAGCGTGACCCAGGCAGCCGACGAGTTGTGCGTCACGCCCAGTGCGGTGAGTCACCGCGTGAAACAACTCGAACAAATCATCGGCACCAAACTGTTCGGTCGGGCTGACTTTTCCCTCACGACCGAAGGCATTGAATACTTGGCGCATGTGCGCGAGGGTTTGGCCTCTTTGGAAAAATTTCCCAGCGCCAGCCATTCACCGGGACGGCGCAAACTCAAGCTGGCCGTGACACCCACGTTTGCGCGCTCGGTGCTGATGCCGCGCTTGCGGCAATTCATCGAGGCCTACCCCGAGATCGATCTGACTTTACAGGTCAGTATTCCCCTGTTGGACGTGGTGGCCGAGGACGCCGATCTGACGGTGCGGTTTGGCACCGGTCGGTACGCCGATGTCGAGCATGTGTGCCTGATGAAAGACGAAGTCACCCCCTTGGCCTCGCCCACTTGGCTGCGGGAAAATGGCCCCTTCACCTCGCCCGAAGAACTGCTCGGCCAACCGCTGCTGCGCAGCCCGCTGGAGCCTTGGCGCACTTGGTTTGCCGCGCACCAACTGGATTGGCCTGAGCCGGTGGACGGCTCCACCTTCAACGACATTGGCCTGATGTGCGACGCCGCCGCCCAAGGTCTGGGCATTGGTTTGATTCGCACCAAACTGGGCGCGCCGTGGGTCGATAGCGGGCAACTGGTGCGTCTGTTTGAAAGCAGCGTCCCCAGCCCGCATGCGCACTACCTGTGCTGGCGCACCGGCACCATGGACCGCTGGGAATGCGCCACATTTTCCGAGTGGCTTCAACATGCGCTGGCTTAAGCAACGTTGAGCCGCACTCAGAAACCCGAGTCGAGACGACAATGCCGCAAACAGACCCAACCCGCACGAAAGAAAAAAGTGCCCCTTGGGTGCGGCAACTGGAAAAAATAGGCATCCCTGCGATGGGGGTCCTGCTCCTGCTGTGGGCCCTCTTGTTGGGTTGGTACACCTTGAATACGGCCGACAAGGTGGTGAGCGGTTATGCACGCGATGCCATTGCCCACCAAGCCCAAGACATCACCCATTTCCGTAATTTTTACAGCGCTGAAATCGTCAAGCGCGCAATGACCGCCGGCGTCACCATCACAGACAACTACAAAGATGTGCCCCACGCCCTGCCCTTGCCGGCCACCTTTGTGATCGATTTTGGTCAGTACATGCGCACCGTGGAAGATGGCACGCAATTGTCCTTGTACAGCGAGTTGCCTTTTCCGGGTCGTGTGGCCGAGCGCCAACTGGACGATTTTCAAAAAGCGGCTTTGGCGCATTTGAAGCTCCATCCGGATACCCCCTATACCCGCGAAGAAGTCCGCGAAGGCCGCACCTATCTGCGCTATGCGCAAGCCGACCGCATGCAAGCCAACTGCGTGGCCTGTCACAACACCTATCCAGGTTCGCCCAAAACCGATTGGCAAGTGGGCGATGTGCGCGGCGCCCTCGAAGTAAACATGCCGATTGACCATTGGCAAAACGAAGCCAGCTCTTTGCTGCGCAGGTCCTTTGGTCTATTGCTGGTCATGGCTGTCGCTGGTTTTGCCTTGGTTTGGTTTTCGTTGCGTCAATTGCGCAAAGCGCTGAACACCTCTCAAGCATTGGCCCAAGCCAACCAGCACAGCAATACTGCACTGCGTGCCGAAATGCGGCGGCGCGAAGTCACGGAGCAAGGCCTGCGCGAAAGCCAGGCGGCCCTGACTTTGGCCAAAGAACGCGCCGAATCGGCCAATCTGCTCAAAGGCGAGTTTTTGGCCACCATGAGCCACGAAATTCGAACCCCCATGAACGGCATTGTTGGTATGACACAGCTGGCCTTGCAAACCGATCTGAATGACATCCAGCGTGAATACCTGTCCTTGGCCAACAACTCCGCCTTGCATTTGTTGTCCATCATCAATGACATTTTGGATTTCTCCAAAATTGAAGCCGGTCACTTCTCGCTCCACCCTTTGCGCATGTCGCCGGCCCAAGTCTTGCGGCACACGGTTCGCAGCTTTGCCACGCAGGCCCAGGCCAAAGGTCTGGACCTGAGCTTGGATGTGGAACCGGATGTCCCCCACGAAATCATGGCCGACCCCGTGCGCTTGCGCCAAATACTCACCAATTTGATCGGTAACGCCATCAAGTTCACCGCGCACGGAAAAGTACACATCCACCTGACGCGGGAGGCAGACGCCAGCGCAGCGAGCGTGGTCTTGAAATTCCGCATTCAAGACACCGGTATTGGCTTTGACCCGGCGCAGACTGAGCAGCTGTTTTCGCCGTTCATTCAAGGCGATGGCTCCATCACCCGTTCATTTGGCGGCACCGGCCTGGGGCTGGCCATCACGCGCAGTCTGGTGCAACTCATGGGCGGCCACATCAGCGCTGTCAGTCAACCCGACCTGGGGGCCACTTTCAGCTTCACCATCACGGCGACCGTTCCTGAGCCCCTGGACGAATCACCTGCGCCAATGCCCGTCAGACTGGCAGCGCCGGGTCGCCGCTTGAAAGTTCTGATCGCGGAAGACCACCCGATCAATCAAAAATTGGCCGCCATATTACTGGCGCAAATGGGCCATGATTGCGTTTTGGTGGACGATGGCGACACAGCCCTGCAAGCCCTGGCGCACGACAGGTTCGACATGGTCCTGATGGATGTGATGATGCCCCATATGGATGGCATCACCGCCTTGAAGGCGCTGCGCGCCCTGGAGGCGCAAGGTCGCCCACGCACCGTCGTCATCATGGTCACGGCCCATGCCATGGCGGGTGACCGTGAACGCTTCATGGCCCATGGCGCGGACGGCTATGTGTCCAAACCGATCTCCACCGCCATGCTGGAAGCTGAAATCGCGCATTTATCTTGAACCGCGCCTGCGCACACTTCCCCAACAGAATTCACGCGCAAGCCCCAGAATCTTCACGGCAAGAGGCCTGATTTGGACGTAAAGTCAGGTCATGGACACATTGACCCTTCCAAAGCGGAACACCCCATGACCACTGCGCAGCCCTCTTTCGCGGACACACTGGCGTCAGCGCAACTCACGCCGAATCGGGCCCAGCTGCAAAGCCAGGTGGTCCAAGCCCTGGGCCAAGTGTTGCCTGCCCATGCCATTTTGTTCACGCCGGAAGACACCACGCCCTACGAATGCGATGGCCTGACCGCCTACCGCGAGCGCCCTTTGGTGGTGACCCTGCCCGAAACAGCATCCCAAGTTCAAGCCGTGTTGCAAACCTGTCACCGTTTGAATGTGCCGGTCGTGGCGCGCGGCGCGGGCACAGGCCTGTCGGGCGGCGCCATGCCGCACAAGATGGGGGTGACCCTGTCGATGGCCAAATTCAATCAGATCTTGCGCTTAGACCCTGTCAGCCGCACGGCGGTGGTGCAGTGCGGGGTACGCAATCTGGCCATCTCTGAAGCGGCGGCCAAACACGGCCTGTATTACGCACCGGACCCATCGAGCCAAATCGCCTGCACCATCGGTGGCAACGTGGCAGAGAACTCCGGCGGTGTGCATTGTTTGAAATACGGTCTGACGGGGCAAAACGTCCTGCAAGTCAAAGGGTTCACGATTGAAGGCGAACCGATCGAATTTGGCAGCCGGGCTCTGGATGCACCAGGTTACGACCTGCTGGCCGTGCTGGTGGGCAGCGAAGGCATGCTGGCCGTGACCACCGAAGTCACCGTCAAGCTGGTGCCCAAGCCGCAACTGGCACGCTGCATCATGGCCAGCTTTGACGATGTGCGCAAAGCCGGCGAAGCCGTGGCCGCCGTGATTGCAGCCGGCATCATCCCGGCTGGATTGGAAATGATGGACGGCCCCATGACCGCCGCTGTGGAAGATTTTGTCCACGCCGACTACGACTTGAGCGCCGCCGCGATTTTGTTGTGCGAGAGCGATGGCACGCCCGAAGAGGTGGAAGAAGAAATTGGCCGCATGAGCGAGGTGCTGCGCCGCTGTGGCGCCACGGCCATCAACGTGAGCCGCGACGAAGCACAGCGTCTGAAGTTTTGGAGTGGGCGTAAAAACGCCTTTCCGGCTTCGGGCCGCATCAGCCCTGACTACATGTGCATGGACTCGACGATTCCACGCAAACGCCTGGCCGACATTTTGGAAGCCATCTCGGCAATGGAAGAGAAATACGCGCTGCGCTGTTTGAATGTCTTTCACGCCGGCGATGGCAATCTGCACCCGTTGATCTTGTTCGATGCCAACGACGCCGACCAAATGCACCGTTGCGAGCTGTTTGGCGCTGATATTTTGGAAACCAGCGTGGCCATGGGCGGCACGGTGACCGGTGAACATGGCGTGGGCATTGAGAAGGTCAACAGCATGTGCGTGCAATTTTCGGCCGAAGAAAACGCGCAGATGTTCGGCGTGAAACGTGCTTTTGATCCCCAAGGCCTGCTCAACCCCGGCAAGGTGATTCCAACCCTGAACCGCTGCGCCGAGTACGGCAAGATGCTGGTGCGCGCCGGCGCGATCAAGCACCCCGATTTACCCCGTTTTTGAATTGGGACTGAATCCCCAGGTGCAGACATCGACGCGTATTTGGTTGCGCACGCAAATAAATACATTTAAAATTCGGCGCACACCCTGCTGCGCCCATGATCACCTCGCCCCCATCTCCACCGCTGCGTCTCGAACGCACACTGACCTACCGCCTGCACCAACTGCACAAGTTGACCGATGCAGAC
>CANFMK010000085.1 GCA_947448325.1 Comamonadaceae bacterium | reverse complement strand
GCAAAAGCGGCCTGGGTGCTGCGTACCCCATCGCGCAAGAACTCGGTGGTGTCGGGTGGAATGTCCACAAAGCGAATGCGCGTGCCCAGCGCCGGCGGCGGCAGCATCAAGGCGCCGAGCGTGGGGTCAGGTCCATTGCTCACCAAACAAGGTGCGCCTTGGGTGCTCCACACCTCATGAAATACCGTGCCTGGCAAGGCCGACAGTTCAATCACCGTGGGCAAAGCCCCGTTTTGCGATACCACGGCTTTGCCATGGGCATCGTGGCCGGTGACCACGCGATGGATGGCGGGCAGCGTCGCTGTCATGCGCCCACCGAGGGCAAGACCTCGCCTCGGCATTCGCCAAAACCGATGCGCACCGCACCCGCGCGCTCACAGGCGCCGCGCAACACCACGGCATCGCCATCGCTCAAAAATGCGCGCTTCTCGCCGGTCACCAAGGTGATGGGCTTTTGCCCCGCTTGCGCCAATTCAATGATGGCTCCGGCCTCTTCGGGCGTCGGCCCAGAAATCGTGCCAGTGCCCAGCACATCACCCGCACTCAGGTTGCAGCCGCCCACGGTGTGTTGCACCACCATTTGCGACACGCACCAGTGTTGGTGTTTGAAATTGGTGCGCGAAATTTCTTGTGCCTCGAGCCCTTGAGTGCGCATCTGCGCGGTTTGCAGCGACACGCTTAAATTCACATCGATGCCGCCATGGTTGCGCAAAGCTTCGCCATCCAAATACGCCAGAGGCTGCGGATGAGCCGCGTCGCGCGTGAAAGGCAGTCGAAATGGAGCCAAAGCCTCCATGGTCACAATCCAAGGCGAGAGCGAAGTCGCGAAGTTCTTACCCTGAAAAGGCCCCAGCGGTGCCATCTCCCAAAACTGAATGTCGCGGGCCGACCAGTCGTTGAGCAAGCCCATGCCAAAAATATGCGACTCGGCTTGGGCCATGGACACCGGCTGTCCCTGGGCGTTGTCCTGGCCGACGTAGATGGCCATTTCCAGTTCATAGTCCAGGCGCTGACATGGGCCGTAGGTCGGCTGCGTCTGGCCCGGCGCCAAGGCCTGCCCCATGGGACGGCGATAGGTCGGGCTCACCCCCAAGCTGGAGGCGCGGCCATGGTAGGCGATCGGCATCCAAAAAAAGTTCGGTGCCACATCACTGCCGCGCCCCACCGCAATGCCGACGTTGCGCGCATGGTAGTACGAGGTGTAGAAGTCCGTGTACTCGCCCACTTGCACGGCTGTACCCAACTCGACATCGCTCAAGGCATGCATGGCGGCAGTCACTTCATGTTGCACCGCGGCTGGGGCATCCGAGCGCAAGGCCAGAAACAAAGCCACGCGCAAAGCATGCCAGGCGTCAGCGCCCAAACGCATCAAATCGCGCAAATCCTGCGCAGCAGCTTGCGCGGCGCGTGTGGCCAAAGCCGTGTCCACGCCCGGGGCTTGGAGCCAGCTGCTGTGCTGAGCCAGGTGCTGTATGTCTAACACCCGATCGCCCACGGCCACGCCGCAGCGCCAAGCCTGGGCACTGACCTTGGGGCGAAAGCGCCCATAGGGCAAGTTTTGAATCGGGAAATCACTGCCGTTGGCACTGGCCAGCCAGCTTCGGGCTTTGGGGTCGTGGGTCAGATTGAGTGTGGGCTGTGTCATGTTCAAGTCCTTCACACGGAGGCCATCAAGGCGTCGTCAAATATCGCCACGGCCCGGGTCCAACCGGCCGAGGCACCGCGAATTTTGTGCGGGAAGCAGCTGATGAAAAAGCCGGTAGGTGGCAGCACTTCCAGGTTGTGCAATTTTTCGATATGGCAGTAACCGATGTCACGTCCGGCTTTGTGGCCTTCCCAAATCAGCGAAGCGTCTTTGGATTCGCCGTATTTTTGAGCGGTGTGCACAAAGGGCGCGTCCCAGCTCCAGGCGTCGGTCCCTGTCAGGCGCACACCCCGCTCCAGCAAATACATGGTCGCCTCATAGCCCATACCGCAGCCACTGGCCACGTAATTGGGATGACCATAACGCATGCCCGCAGCGGTGTTGACCACCACAATTTCCAAAGGCGTCAAGGTGTGGCCAATGCGTTTCAATTCCGCTTCCACGTCGGCAGCGGTGACCACATAGCCGTCGGCAAAATGGCGAAAGTCGAGCTTCACGCCGGGTTGAAAGCACCATTCCAGCGGCACATCGTGGATGGCAATCGCCGGTTTCTTCTCGCCCAAGGCTTTGTCCATGGTGGAGTGAAAGTGATACGGCGCGTCCAGATGGGTGCCATTGTGGGTGGACAGCTGCACCATCTCCACCGCCCAGCCTTCGCCATCGGGCAGGTCTTCTTTTTTCAAGCCTGGGAAAAACGGCTCGATTTGTTCAAAGGTGTTTTCGTGGGTGAAATACTCGATCTTGGGCGCAAAGGCCGGCGGGTCACTGAGCACATCGTTTTCGAGGTAAATCGACAGGTCCACAAATTTACGTGTCATGAGAGTCTCCTTGGGTGAGGTCAAAAATACAGATGAAAAATCAAGGGCGCTGCCATCGCAGCAAACGGTGCTCTAAGCTCGCCAACAAGGCATTGCTGAGAAAGCCCAAAGCCCCCAAGAGCACAATGCCAGCGAACAATTCACTGGCACGAAATGAACGCGCGGCCAGCAAAATCGCTTGGCCCAGGCCCGGTTGCGAGGCGATCATCTCCCCCACCACGGCCACAATCAAAGAGACCGTCATCGACAAGCGCATGCCCGCCAAGATGTCGGGCATTGTGGAAGGCAAACCGATTTTCCAGGCAAACGCCAGGCGCGACAGCTGCAAGCCCGCAGCCACTTCTTTCAAGCGCGGCTCCACCTGTGCCAGGCCTTGAACCGTGGCCAGCAGGACGGGCCACATGGCGCCAAAGGACACCACAAACAACACCATGCCCGCGCTCAGGCCGAACAAGGAAATAGCCAGCGGCAAGACCGCCGAGGCGGGCAAAGGCCGCAAAAACTCCAATGTGGGCGCGATCCAATCTCGCGCCATGGGCGACATGCCAATCAACGCGCCCAAGCCAATGCCCATCAGCGAGGCCAGGCCCCAGCCCACGAACATGCGGCCAAAGGTTTGCCAGCTGGCCTGACCGAGGTCGGCCGCATCCTGGCCAGGCTCCGCCGAAAAACCTTGCACCAGACTGGCCCAGGTGGCTTCAGGTGTGGGCAAGAACACGCGGCTGATCCAATCGCCATGGCTGGCCAACCACCACAGCGACAAACAGGCAGCCAACACGGCGATGGACTCCCACCAAGAAAGGCATCGCCTGAGCAAGTCATTCCATCGCGTCATGGCGCCGTCCTGTCCGTGGCCACACCACCCATGCGCAGGTGCACCCATTGCTGCGCACGCAGTGTCAGCACATTGATGACGGTCCCCACAACACCGATCCAAAACAACCAGGCCAGCATCCGCGCGGGCTCCATGCTTTGCTGCGCAATCATCATGGCGTAGCCCATGCCATTCGGGTTGGCCGCAATCTCCACTGTGACCGCCACCACCAGCGCCACCGCCACGCCTAAGCGCAGGGCGACAAATAAACGCGGCACCATGGCCGGCAGGACAATCCACCAGGTGCGCTGCCAAGCGGTCAAGTTCAAGGCGGCAGACACTTCCAGCAAGCGGGGCTCCACTTGCCGCGCCGCCGCCTGCGTCAAAATCAACATGGGCCAAAAAGTGGCGAAGGCCACCACGCTCAGTTCCATGCGAACACCAAAGCCAAAGACCAGCATAGCCAAAGGGATGAGCGCCACCGAAGGAATCGGTCTGAGCACCTCCACCGTCAAGAAACCCATGCGCGCGGCGCGCGGCGACAATCCCAGCAACAGGCCCAGCAGCAGGCCGCCACTGGCGCCCACACTCAAACCCAGCGCAGCAGTACCCAAAGTGAACGCGGTGACGCGCCACAAACCTTCGTCGCTGGTCAGCAACAGCAAGTCCCACCAGGCGCGGGCGGCTTGCAGCGGTGTGGCCAGGGCATCGCTGCTGTCGGCCACGCTGCGCACCGACCACTCCAGCAGGCCGAGCACCAGCAACGGGAAAACCCAAGGCCGCAGACGTTGCAACATGTCAACCATGCCCCAGGTAATGGTAAAGCTCGCGACGCAAGCGCAAAAATTCTGGATGCTCTTTGACGCCGAGGTGGTCACGAGGATGCGCAATCGGCACCTCGATCATGGCCGCTACACTGGGCAGCTCTGATGTGGGGTTGGTGCGCAAGGCAATCACCCGGTCGCCCAGGTAGATCGCCTCTTCCAGGTCATGCGTCACAAACAACACCGTCAGGCCCTGCTCGCGCACCAGACGCGAGAGCTCGTCTTGCAAGGCCTCACGGGTCATGGCATCGAGGGCGCCAAAGGGCTCGTCCATCATCAGCACATCAGGCGACTGGGCCAAACAGCGCGCAATCTGCACCCGCTGCTGCATACCGCCCGACAACTGCACCGGGTACTTGTCACGGTGCGCTTGCAAATTCACCGTCGCGAGCACCTCTTGCACCCGCGCGGCCCGCTCAGTCACCGGCACTTGCGCGGCCTCCAGTGCCAGCATCACATTGCCCTCCACCGTGCGCCAAGGCAGCAAGGCGCGGGTGTAGTCTTGAAACACAAAAGCCACCTCGCGCGAGGGTTTGAGCACCTTGTGGCCTTGGCGAACCACGCAGCCAGTACTGGGTTGGACCAACCCGGCTGCAGCGCGCAGCAAGGTGGTTTTGCCACAACCGGATGGGCCGATGATGCACACAAACTCACCCCGCGCCACTTCAAACGAAGTGGGCGAGAGAATTTCGCGCCCGCCCAGGTGAATGCCCAGGCCCTGAAACGACAACAAAGCCATCGACGGCCGGCTTATTTGGCGATCAGCGAAGGCACGTTGGGTGATGCCTTGAGCATTTTCTGGTCGTTCATCATGTCTACCCAATAGGTCAACTGCTTCTCGACAATCACTGGCGATGGCGGGCTCAATTGCATGCTGGCCAAAATCTCAGGTGGCAGCTTGATGAACTTGCCAATGTGCGCGCGCACCGCCGCATCGTTGGCCGGCTTTTTGATGAAGTTGGCCGCCTCGATGATGGATTCTTGAAACGCTTTGACTGCAGGGCCATTCTTGGCCACCCAATCGCGCCGCGCGGTGTACAAAATGGTGGGCATGCCATCGGGCTGGAAGGTGGTGTAGTAGGACGCCACATACCCTGTGCCACTGGCCAAAATGCGCGCCATGAACGGGTCACCGGTCACCACACCGTCGATGGAGCCGGCCCGCAGCAAATCGCTGTGCTGTGGGAATGAAACCTCCACGAAGTTGACTTTGGCAGGATCGACTTTGTTCAGCTTGAGCCAAGCGCGGAAACTCACATGCAAATACGCCCCCAGACCGGGCACACCGATTTTGCGGCCTACGCAGTCTTGTGCGGTGCGAATGCCACTGCCTGCGCGTGCGACAAAACCCACACCCGTCAGGCTCTTGCTGGTCATACCGCCGCCGCCCACCACCACATGGTCCAAACCGCCATCGAGCGCTTGCAAATACACCGAAGGCGTGGGGCCGCCCATTTGCAAGGAGTCCGATTGGATGGCTGCGGGAATCGACGGGTTCAAAGGAATGAACTTGGGCTCCACATCCAAGCCGCGCTTGCTGAAGTAGCCCTCTTCTTTGGCCACAAACACCGAAGCAAAATCATTCACAGCGGTGAAACCGAAGACGATTTTGGTCGGCGTTTGCGCCTGCACCGGCAGTGTGGCAGCGCCCACCGCTGCGGCAGACCAACTCAATAACTGACGGCGTGAAAAACCTTGAAATGCAGTCATGAAAGTCTCCTCTTTTTGACGGGGGGATGGAAGGAGTGCACGGCGCCCCGAATACCGTGCACGATGAACTGGATCAGATGCGGCTGCACTTGGCTGTCATTAGGCTGGCATTGCCCATGCGACAAGCGCGCTACACGCTGGTCGCCCAGGTGGTGCAGCAACACGCCCAAACTGAACTGGTAGCACCAGGCGGCCGTGCCACGGCTGACCTTGGATTGCGGATTTTCCAGATTCAAAATTTCGTGCATGGCGGTGATGTAGGCCTCGGCCATGGGATCGAAAAAATCACGCAACACGCGGTCAGACTCATCACTTTGCGGGCTCAGGCCCTTGGTCATCAGCAATGCGTAGGCTTCGCCTTCTGGGCTGGCGCGCAATCGGATCACGGGGGCCACAAAGGCTTCCACAATGCGCTGTAGCTTCAAGCGCGAATGCGGCAAGGTTTGCACGGCCTGCAAGCCTTGCATGCGCTCTTCTATCGTGCCGGACCAGTGCTCAAAAATGGCGTGGAATAAGTCTTGTTTTTGACCAAAGTAATACCCCACCAACGCCAAAGGCACTTGCGCCTCTTGCGCAATCTGGCGGATCGACACCGCATGGAATCCAAACTGCGCAAACAAGCGTTCCGCCGCCAACAAAATCTGCCCCTTGCGGTCCACGCGCGAACCCGCTGCGGCTTGACGGGCGCGGGGACGGGACAGGGTGGATGTGGCCATCATGCGTACTATTGAACAGTTGTCCAATTAAGTTGAACATTCGTACAAACCCTGTTCCATTGAGCGCACACGGCCTCGGCGCCCCGTGCCCGCTGCATCGCGTACAAAATGATTCAGTTAACAGGCAGGCACGGGTTTTCCCTTGTAATCCCTGCGCACAGTTGACACCTTGCGCCGCCACTGAAGACTAAACTGCTGCCACTTTCAAAACGGAGTCATACACCGATGTCCATGGTTCAGCTGGCGCTCAAGCGCCCCTACACGTTCATCGTGATGGCCATCCTGATTGTGTTGGGAACACCGTTCGCCTTGAAGAACATGGCGACCGATATTTTTCCCGAGATCAACATCCCGGTGATCAGCATCATCTGGAACTACAACGGCTTGCCTGCGCAAGAAATGGGTCAACGCATTGCCGGTCAAACCGAACGCGGCTTGACCACGGTGGTCAGTGACATCGAGCACATTGAATCCACCTCCTTGGCCGGGGTGACCGTCGTCAAGGTTTTTTTTCAGCCCGGCGTCAACATCCAGACCGCCATTGCCCAGGTCGTGGCCTCGGTGCAAACACAGGTGCGGCAACTGCCGCCTGGCATTACGCCGCCCTTGGTGATCAAGTACTCGGCTTCGAGCATCCCGGTGATGCAACTCGCCCTGTCCAGTCCCACGCTGGCTGAAAACGCGCTGTTCGATGTGGCTGTGAACGGCCTGCGCCCACAGCTCATCACCGTACCCGGCGTCGCCTCGCCTTTCCCCTATGGCGGCAAGGTGCGGGTGATCTCCGTTGACTTGGACTCCGAAGCCCTGCAAGGCAGAGGCCTGTCCCCGGCCGATGTGGTCAACGCAGTGAACACGCAGAATTTGATCTTGCCCTCCGGAACCGTGAAACTGGGCGAAACCGAATACACCGTGCGCATGAACGGCTCGCCGGGCGTGTTGTCGGGTTTGAACGATTTGCCTGTGCGCACCGTAGGCGGCATCACCACCTACCTCAAAGACGTGGCCTATGTGCGCGACGGCTTTCAACCGCAGACCAATGTGGTGCGGCAAGATGGCTTGCGGGGGGTGCTGATTTCAGTCCTCAAAAACGGCGGCGCCTCCACTCTAGACATCGTGTCCAATGTGAAAGCGCTGCTACCCAAAGCCGTGCAATCGCTGCCGCCCGATGTGAAGGTCTCACCCTTGTTTGACCAGTCGGTGTTCGTGCTGGCCGCGATTGAAGGTGTGGTGGTTGAAGCCTTGATCGCTGCCGGCCTGACCGCCACCATGGTGCTGCTGTTTTTGGGCAACTGGCGCAGCACCTTGATCATTGCGCTGACGATTCCCCTGTCCATTTTGGCGTCCATCCTGGCGCTGTTTGCCCTGGGCGAAACGTTGAACCTCATGACGCTGGGAGGTCTCGCGCTATCGGTCGGCATTTTGGTGGACCAGGCGATCGTGACGATTGAAAACATCGAACGCCACATGCATTTGGGCAAACCGCTGATCCCAGCGATCGAGGTCGGCGCCGAAGAAATTGGCTCGGCCGCTTTGGTGTCCACGCTGTGTATTTGCATTGTGTTTGTGCCCATGTTCTTCTTGCCGGGCGTGGCGCGGTTCTTGTTTGTGCCCTTGGCCGAAGCGGTGGTCTTGGCCATGATCGCGTCTTACTTCTTGTCGCGCACCTTGGTGCCCACCTTGGTGATGATGCTGATGGACGGCGATCACGCGGCCCAACAAGGCAAGCCCAGTCTGCTGCAGCGCGTTTACCGCAGCTTTGATGCGCAGTTTGAGCGCGTGCGCCGGGTCTACACCCTGTCCGTCTCCGCCGCGCTGACGCACCGGGGTCGCTTCATGGCCTTGTTCTTTGGCTTTTGTGCGCTGTCTTGTGCGATTTACCCCTTCTTGGGGCGTGATTTTTTCCCGAGCGTGGACGCCGGGCAAATCCGCTTGCACATGCGCGCGCCCACCGGCACCCGGATTGAGGAGACCACCCGCATCGCCGACGCCGTAGAAAGCGCCATCCGCGAAATGATCCCGGCCGACCAACTCGACACGATTTTGGACAACATCGGCCTGCCCAACAGCGGTATCAACCTGTCTTACAGCAACGCCGGCACCATTGGCACCATGGACGCCGAGATCCTGATGTCCTTGAAAAAAGGGCATGCGCCGACCGACCAATTCGTCACCCAGTTGCGCAACGAATTGCCCAAGCGCTTTCCGAACGTGGAGTTCTTTTTCCAAGCGGCCGACATCTCGACACAGATTTTGAACTTCGGCTTGCCTGCCGCCATTGACGTGCAGTTTTCAGGCTCGGACGTGGTGGGCAACACCGCTTTGGCCTCCGAGCTGACGCGCGCCATTCAGAAGATCCCTGGCGCTGTGGACGCCCATGTGCACCAGCGTTTGGACGGCCCAGTGGTCGACCTGCAAATGGACCGCACCCGTTTGCAACAGTTTGGCTTGGGCGCGACCAACGTCGGTCAAAACGTTCTGATTGCCTTGTCGGGGAGCTCACAAACTGCCCCCGCGTTTTGGCTGAACCCGCAAAACGGCGTGGTCTACAACGTGGTGGTGCAAGCCCCTCAATACAAAATCGACTCCATCGATGCCTTGCTGGGACTGAACATCGGTTCGGCTCCTAACGCCAACAGCGGTGCCAACGGCGTGGCCCTGCCCACCACCACCCCGCAACTGTTGGGCAACTTGGTCGAGGCCAAAGCCGGTCGGCAAATGCCCATCGTCTCGCGCTACAACATCCAACCGGCAGTGGATGTGTATGTAAGTGTGCAAGGCACCGATCTGGCCAGCGTGGCCAAGCAGGTTCAGCAATTGGTGGACGAGATCACCCCCAAACTCAAGCGCGGTAACCAAGTCACCTTGCGCGGACAGGTGCAAACCATGCAGTCGTCCTTCATCGGCTTGGGCGTGGGCCTGGCCATGGCGATTGTCTTGGTCTACCTGCTGATCGTGGTGACCTTCCAGTCCTGGATCGATGCCGCCATCATCATCACCGCCCTGCCCGCCGCTTTAGCGGGCATTGCCTGGATCTTGTTGATCACGGGCACCACCTTGAGTGTGCCGGCCTTGACCGGCGCCATCATGACCATGGGCGTGGCCACGGCCAACAGTATTTTGGTGGTGTCCTTCGCACGGCAACGGCGTGATGAAGGCGTGACCCCTTTGGCGGCCGCGCTGGAAGCCGGCTCGACCCGAATTCGGCCTGTGATGATGACCGCCTTGGCCATGATCATCGGCATGATCCCCATGGCCCTGGGATTGGGCGAAGGCGCCGAGCAAAACGCACCCCTGGGTCGCGCCGTGATAGGCGGCTTGCTGTTTGCGACTGTGTCCACCCTGTACTTTGTGCCCGTGGTGTACGCCGCGATTCACCAAGGCTTGCTGCATCGGCAAGCCCGCAAAGAAGCTTTGAAGCATGCGCCCACTGCGGCGCCGGAGAACTGATTCATGTCTCAAGAACGTCATTCCTCATTGGCTATCCATTCCACCGGCGTCGACGATCCGCACGACCTGGTGCAGCGCCAGCAAGTGATTCGGCGCAGCAAAATCGCAGCGGGCGTGGTCGTCCTGCTGTTGCTGGCCGGCGGCGCACGCACCGTGCTGAGCCAGTCGCGCAACATGGACCAGCTCAAAGCCGATGTGCAAACCCGCAGTCAAATCTACGTCAAAACCACGGTGATTCAGGTGCGTGAAGCGGGCCAGACGGTGGCCTTGCCGGGCAGTTTGCAAGGCTATGTGCAGTCACCCATTTACGCGCGGGTACCAGGCTACATCAAGCGTTGGCACAAAGACATTGGCAGCCGTGTGCGCAAAGGCGAAGTCCTGGCCGAATTGGAAACCCCCGAGACCGACGAGCTGCTGTCGCAAGCCCTGGCCACCCGCCAACAAGCGGCTGCGAGTTTGGAGCTGGCCAAAAGCACTGAAGCGCGCTGGATCGCGCTGCGCGCCAAAGACGCCGTGTCTCAGCAAGAGGTGGATGAAAAACGCAGCAACAGCACCCAAGCCATGGCCAACTTGGCCGCGGCCGAGGCCAATATGCAGCGGCTCAAACAATTGGCCAATTTCAAAAGCCTGGTGTCCCCCACCGATGGCGTGATCACCCGCCGCAACGTCGACACCGGCGACTTGGTGGATGCAGGGGCCACCGGCGGTCTGCCCCGCGCCCTGTTCGTGGTCACGCAAACCGATCCACTGCGTTTGTATGTCAACGTGCCGCAAACTTACGCCCAACAAATCAAACCCGGCCAAACTGTGACCGTTCGGCAGACCGAATTGCAGGGCCAAAAATTCGAAGGCAAACTGGCCCGCACGGGCGCGTCCATCGACCCGCTCACCCGCTCGATGCAGGTGGAGATCAGCCTGTCCAACAAGTCTGGCATTTTGTTGCCAGGTGCTTTTGTGCAAGTCGACATGCCGCTGCAAAGCAAAGGCACGCTCACCATCCCGAACAACGCCCTGATCATCCGTGCAGGCGGCGTGAAAGTGGCCATGGTCGATGCAGACAAGAAGGTCAAAATGCAAGTCGTGACCCTGGGTCGCAACCTGGGTGAACAGGTGGAGGTGACCAGTGGCCTGCAAAGCGGCACGCGTTTGGTCCTGAACCCTCCTGATGCCTTGACCGATGGCGATGTCGTGACCTTTGCCGCCGACGCACCCAAAGAAGAGTCCGGCAAACAGGCCGCCGCTCCTGAGGCCAAAGACAAAGCCGCCAAGGACAAGCCGTGAAAGCACAGCGCACCGTCAACCGAACTGCGGGCACCGGACTGTCCACCTGGCCATGGGCCTTGGCGTGCGCCGCACTGCTGTCCGCCTGCGCCGCAGGACCCACCTACGTCAAACCCACGGTGGACACGCCGGTCAGCTGGCAACTGCAAGAACCCTGGCGCGCAGCGCGACCTGCTGACGCACAGCCCAAAGGACCCTGGTGGGAGCGTTTCGGTGACGCTGAATTGAATGCGCTTGAGCAAAAGGCCCTGCAAGCCAACCCCACGTTGGCCGCCGCTCAAGGCCGCTTAGCGCAAGCGCGTGCGGTGGTGAACCAAAATGCAGCCAGTCAGTTGCCCCAGGTCAGCTTGGGCGCCAAAGTGTCAGAGTTGCGCATCTCGGCCAACCGGCCTTTGACCAACTACAACGCGCCCAACTGGTCCACGCTGCAAAACGACTACAGCACCGTGTTATCGGCCAGCTACGAGGCGGACCTGTGGGGTCGAGTGCAAAGCCTGGTGGACGGTGCCACGGCCTCGGCCGAACAAGTCGCAGCCGATTTGGAAAATACCCGCTTGGTGTTGAGTGCCGACGTGGCTGTCAACTACTTCAACTTGCGCGCCATCGATTTGGAACTCGATGTGGTCAAGCGCGCTTTGGCCCTGCAGCAATCGTCGCTGGCGCTGGCCAATCACCGCCATGACAGCGGCAGTGCCTCAGGTTTGGATGTGGCGCAGCAGCAAGCCTTGCTGGACACCACACTGACCCAAGTGGATCTGTTGCAACGTCAGCGCGCCCAGTTTGAGCATGCACTGGCCACCCTCACCGGAACGCCGGCGCCCAGTTTTCAACTGGCGCCCCGATTGGTGACGCTGACACCGCCCGTGATTCCGCTGGGCATCCCCTCAGATGTGCTGGAGCGCCG